>JAEWMO010000001.1 GCA_023457135.1 Methanobacteriota archaeon
TCGCCCTGATCGAGAAGGTGGCGCTCGTCAACGTCAACGGCGCCCAGATGATCGGCCGGCCCGGTGTGGCCCGGACGATCTTTGGAGCGCTCGCGGAGCGCGAGGTGAACGTCATGATGATCTCGCAGGGCTCCTCTGAAGCCAACATCTCCCTCATCATCGACGAGTCCCACCTCGAGGCCGCGAAGGCCGCCCTCGACCCGATCGTGCAGCAGGGGGTCGTGCGCGAGGCCACCTACGACCGCGACGTCTCGGCGGTCGCCGTCGTCGGGGCCGGGATGGCCGGCTCCCCCGGCACCGGGGGCCGGATCTTCTCCGCCCTCGGCCGTGCCGGGATCAACGTCATGATGATCTCGCAGGGTTCAAGCGAGGTGAACGTCTCCTTCGTCGTGACGGGCGGCGACGGCAAACGTGCCCTGCAGGTGCTGCACGACGAATTCCGTCTCTCGGAGAACTCAGATGACTGAACATACTTACCGCGAAGCCGGGGTCGACATCGACCTCGAGGCCCGGGCGGTCCGGGCATTGATCGAGAACCTCACCTACCGGCGGACCGGCGCGTTCCCGATGCTCGGGAAGGTCGGACACTTCGCCGGCCTGATCGACTGCGGCCCGTTCGTCCTCGCGCTCGCCGTCGACGGCGTCGGGACGAAGATGCTCGTCGCCGACGAGCTTCGCGACTGGAGCACCGTCGGGATCGACTGCATCGCGATGAACGTCAACGACCTCTACGTCATGAACCTCGAGCCCGTGGCGTTCGTCGACTACATCGCGACCGACGCCCTCTCGGCCGAGAAGATGGCCCAGATCGGCGTGGGCCTGAACGAGGGCGCAAGGCTCGCGAACATGAACATCGTCGGCGGCGAGACCGCGACCCTGAAAGGGCTCGTGAACGGCCTCGACCTTGCCGGGACGTGCCTCGGGGTCCAGAAGAAGGAGAAGGTCGTCACCGGCGAGACGATCGTCCCCGGCGACGTCGTCGTCGGCGTCCCCTCGAGCGGCATCCACAGCAACGGTTTAACGCTCGCCCGGAGGGTCGTCGAGGACTGCGCCTCCTACGAGACGAAGCTTGCGAACGGGAAGACCCTGGGACAGGAACTCCTGACCCCGACCCGGATCTACGCCGAGGTCCTCCGGGTGACGGAGGCCTGCGCAATCCACGGGATGTGCCACGTCACCGGCGGCGGGCTCCTGAACTTCGAGCGGCTCACCGGCTACGGGTTCTCCTTCACCGACCCGATGGAGGTCCCCGAGATCTTCCGGTGGCTCCAGGAGAACGGGAATATCGGGACTGTCGAGATGTACCGGACCTTCAACATGGGCATGGGCTACGCCTTCGTCGCCCCGGAGACGAGCGTCGCCGCGATCCAGAAGATCGTCCCCGACGCCCGGGTGGTCGGCACGGTGACGGCGGAGCCCGGCGTCCGGCTGAAGGGTATCGAGATTAAGTGAGGGGCCTCTCACCCCTCAGGAATATTCACTTTTTCGCCCGCCGTTCACGCCCCGCCGCCGTGCTCCTGGAAGTAGTGCATCGCCTCGGGAACATACTCCCGGACCCGTCTCAGGAAATGGTCCGCGAGATCGGCGTCGGCCACCAGGAACGAGTGCTGCATCGCCCGCTCCGTATCCTTGTCGAGCCCCCCGCTCCGGTCCATCTCCTCCTTGATCTGGTGGACGGCGTCCTCGACCTCCGCCTCGCTCTCCCACTTCAGCACCGATATCGTTCGTGCCATACTCTTCACCTCAGGGCGTCGCGTATGGGGGGTGGCCCTATTTGAGGTTAACGCCCGCGGGGCAAAAAAAGAAAAATCTCAGGCTTCGCCCTGGTCGAGGAGCATCTTTTCGGCTTTCTCGCTGACGAGCATGCTGTTCCCCGAAGGGTCCTCGAGGATGACCGTGAAGGGAGTGCCCACCTCCCGCGCGGTCCCGATGGTCTCGAGCATCCTGAGTGCGGCCGCCCGCTCCTCGTCGCTATCGGGGTTGGCGAGGACCGTTCCCACCGCCCGCTCGAACCGGTCGAGGACCCCCTCGATATTGGTGACGAACCCCTCGCAGGCCGTCCCGGGCTCGACCGCAAGACCGAGCTCGGGGATCGTGATCGTCCCCGTCGTGCTCCGCACCACCCGGATCGCAAGATCGTCGGGCTCCTCCACGCGCACCGTCCATCGCACCGGGTCGCCCTCCCCGAGGATGATGGTGTCAGTGTGCCGGTAGCCGCAGCCCTCGCAGGCGATCGCGACGAGCAGGAGGTCGGGGAAGTGGGGGATGTCGAGGCGGTGGTGGACGATCTCGATATCACACCCGCACGCCGGACAGGTCCCCGCGTACGAATCCCGCACTAGACGCCACCGCCGATCTTGTCGCGGGAGACCTTGACGGACATCGGCGTGATGACGACATACTTCTGCTCCCCGAGGCCGACGATGTCGCCGTTCACATCCTTTGCCACGTCGCGGAGGTCCTTTAAGACCCGCTCGAACGTCACCTTGTCCATCTTCAGCCGCCCGATATCGACGATGACGATGTTGCCGTTGTAGACCTCGTCTTTGACGCGGGGGGTATCCTTGAGGTCGGCGATGGTGGCGATCTTGATGTACATGGATGCCGGCTCTTCCTCGCTCTTTCCTTCGTAGGCGGCGAGGTCGAGTTCCATATAGTCCTCTTCGCTCTTTACGGAGTTTTTACCGAGGATGCTGTCAAAGAGCTTCTTAACCATAAGAAAATTGAGGAATGAATTTTATTTAATAGTATCCTTTATTTTCTCGCTCAGATCTCAAGATTCCAGATATCGTCGCCGACGTAGTGGATGCTCTTGACCGATTTGCCCTTCTCCTGCCGCTCCATATCGGCGGCATCGAAGAGGGCAATCCCGATCGCGAGCGGTTTGCCGTAGCGCTCCTCGACGACCTGCACCGGGTGACCCGCACGGACGTCGGGCGAGATCGAGACGATGCCGGGGCGCATGGCATCCGCGCCGTTGGCCACAAACCTGACCGCGCCGGCATCCACGACCACGCGGCGCTCGGGGATCGGGTGCTCGACGAGGCCGCGGAGGGTGGGAAACGCCCAGGTCTCCGAGGCCATCAGGAACGGTTTTTTGTCGACGAGGTAGAGTTCGACGGAGGCGTCCGTCTCGGCCCGCTCGATCCGGTCGGAGCGGAAGTGGTCTGCGGACGGGCCGATCTCGTCGGCGAGGCGGTCCAGGAGTTCGGTGATCTGCGATTTCCGGATGACGTGGCGCTTCTTTATGGTGATCTTCGGCATGGAATCGGGACCTCAGAGACGTATCATGCGGTGCAGAGCAGCGCGGTTATATTTAAGTAGCTTCCTCACTCAAATATATTACTCCAGAAAGGACGGCATAGGGTAATCATATGACGCCAAGACCGTTGGATATTTTAGATCAGGTACTGAATCGTCAGCCCGTCATCATCAGCCTCAAAGGTGGAAGAGAGATCCGGGGTATCCTGCAGGGATACGACGTTCACATGAATCTGGTACTTGATAAGGCAGAAGAGGAAGTGGACGGCACGGTTCAGAGACTGGGCACGCTGATCGTCCGCGGCGACAACGTAATTTACATTACCCCTTCAGTCGAATAAGTAGGTGAGAGAGCATGTCAAAAGGCACACCCTCAATGGGCAAGCGGCAGAAGCGCACCCACATCGCCTGCAGGCGGTGCGGCAAGATTTCGTTCCACGCACAGCACAAGGTCTGTTCGGCCTGCGGTTTCGGAAGGAGCAGCAGGATCCGGAGCTACCGGTGGACGGAAAAGAAGGCAAAGGTACCGACGCATTAGAGCTGTATCATGTGTGGTATCGTTGGCATCGTCGATGCTGGCGGTGTCTCTTTTCCTCTGTACTATGCCCTATACGCTCTCCAGCACCGGGGGCAGGAGAGCGCGGGGATCTCTACTTTTGAAGGCACGACCCTGTACACGCACAAAGCCCAGGGGCTCGTTGCCGAGGTCTTCAACAGCCATATCCTACAGGGACTGCGAGGCACCGCGGGAATCGGACACGTGCGCTACCCGACGACCGGGTCGAAAGTCCCCGAGAACGTCCAGCCGTTCAAGTTTCACTACCAGGGACTCGATCTCGCGATCGCCCATAACGGCAACCTGGTGAACACGGTCGAACTCCGGGAGGAGTACGAGCGCCGGGGGCAGATCTTCTGCACCACGACCGACACCGAGATCATAGCGAGCGTCATCGCCGACGCGTTCCGGACCTCAAAGAGCATGGAGGACGCCGTGCGGCTCTGCATGCGCCGCCTGCGGGGCTCCTACGCCGTCGTCGCGCTGGTGAACGGCGTCGTCTACGCCTTCCGCGACCCGCTCGGGATCAAGCCGCTCTGCATCGGCCGGATCGACGGCGGCTACATCGTCGCCTCAGAGAGCGTGGGGATCGATGCGCTGGACGGCACCCTGGTCCGCGACGTGCGGCCGGGCGAGCTCGTCTGCATCGACGAGAGCGGGCTCTCCTCGGTCCAGATCGCGACCGCGAACCGGACGGCGCACTGCATCTTCGAGTACATCTACTTCGCCCGCGCCGACTCGATCATGGACGGGAAACTGGTCTACGACGTCCGGCGGAAGATCGGGCAGGACCTCTACGATGCGGACCCCCTCGAGGCGGACATCGCCTGCCCGGTCCCGGACTCCGGGATCGCGTATGCCGCCGGCTACGCCGAGCGGTCCGGGACCCCGTTCGTCGAGGGCCTGATGAAGAACCGCTACATGGGCCGGACGTTCATCATGCCGACCCAGCAGCAGCGGGAGCGGGCGGTCCGGATCAAGCTCAACACCGTCCGGGGCAACCTCAAGGACAGGAAGGTCATCCTCATCGACGACAGCATCGTCCGGGGAACGACCTCCCGCCGGATCGTGAACATGATCCGGGATGCGGGGGCGGAGGAGATCCACCTCCGGGTCGGCTCCCCGCCGATCATCGCCCCCTGCTACCTCGGCGTGGATATGCCCACGCGGGCGGAGCTGATCGCGAGCGGCCAGGAGATCGAGGCGGTGCGGGAGAGCATCGGAGCGACCTCGCTCACCTACGTCCCGCTCGAAGACCTGGTCGAGGCGGTCGGGTGCGACGAGCGGAACCTCTGCACCGGGTGCCTGACCGGGTGCTACCCGGTGGAGATCAACGGGGAGAAGAGCTGCCACTGCGTCGTCGACTACGTGGCCGGCACCCACCAGGCCGACCTCTCGGCCTTCAAGGCCGGGAAGGAACGGACGGCGTAAGTTCCCGTGCGGCATCTGCCGGGAATATTCCTTTTTTCGACGTTTTGTGCAAGCCCCCTCCGGCATCGCTATGACGAGGCCTCTTGGTTCCGAGAAACCCGTACGCTGGACCGTGGTGGCTGCGCACCTGACGGTGCTCGAGCTCCGTTCCTACCGGAACGTCGCTTATCGCCACGCACTGCCCCCGCCCCTCGGGGCTGGGAACGACTGCCGGAACGGCAGGAGTTGGAGCACCGCAGGTGCGAGCGAGGAGGCCGGAGGCCGGGCGGGGTGGGGGCTACAGGCAGATCTGTAGAGTAGAGACAGGGGAGGGGGGCAAGCCCCCCTTCGCACCTATCGGTGCTCAAGCTCGCTCCGCTCGCACTCCCCGTCAGCCCCACCCCCGGGCGCGATATCCCCACGGTCCAGTGTAGGGGTCCCCCCAGCCTTTTTGGTCATTCTGGAATGGCAGCGATGCTGTGGTTTCCTGCGCTTACATCCGACAGACCGGACTCCTCGCAAATACATCAGCCTGTCTCCCCTGGGCCGAGCGGTTAAAGAACTCCTCTCGCGCGAGCGCCCGGGCTCGCCGGGGAGACAGTCTCAAGGAATGCAGAGGCTGAATGCTGTTGGACGAAGGGAACAACTGAGAAGTGAAAACTGCGCAAAAACACTGAAGAATCGAACATAGCGAGGGATGGATTTGAACCATCGGTCTACGGGTTATGAGCCCGCCGGGATTTCCTGACTACCCCACCTCGCTTCCAATCTGTGAGGTATATAACATTGTATCTCCGGGGATATATATCTTCCTGACGCTCCGGCAGCCGCACTCGCCGCTTCGCCGGCCGTTGCTACCCAATTTTTATAGGGGCCTGTGCCATACCTCCACTCCATGGATGAGAAAGGACCGGCGGACGACGACCTGCAGCGTCTCCGTGAAGAGCGCCTCCGCGAGATGGAGGCCAGACTCCTCGGCGACCGGGGCGGTGTCTTCGAGATCGCGGACGATACGTTTCAGGAGACCGTGCGGGCGCACCCCTCGCTCGTCGTCGACGTCTGGGCGGAATGGTGCGGCCCCTGCCGGATGGTGGCCCCGGTGATCGAGGACCTTGCGCGTGAGTTCTCCGGGCGGGTGGCCTTCTCCAAGTGCAACGTCGACGAGAACCCGCGGCTCGCGGCTCAGTTCAGCATAACGGCGATCCCGACGCTGCTCTTCTTTGCTAACGGCATGCCCGTCGACCGGGTGGTCGGCGCGCTCCCGAGAGAGGCGATCAAAGCCCGGGTCATGCGGGCCTTCGGCACCGGCTAGAGGGTCCCGCCCTGCCGGGACCGGAGCCGGTCGGAGAGCCGCGCGGCCATGATGAAGTCGTTCCGGGAGAGCCCGCCGATGGCGTAGGTGTACCACGCCACGTCAACCATCCGGCCCTCCCGGATCCCGATATCCACGAGGTGGCCCTCCCGCGCGGCGAACGCGGCGACCTCGTTGAGGAAGTCGAGGGCGTCGGAGAACTCCCTGCAGGCGAACCGGGCAGAGAGGCGGCCGTCGGCAAGCGACCAGTCCGGGACCTCCGGCAGGAGGTCGGCGATCTCCCGTCGGGTCAGCGGTGCTGTATCCGTGACACCCGGATCGATTGGCTCGGACGAAAGATCCATGGTGATCCCTCTCCGGGGAGATGGAAAAAGGTTCGTCTCCGGTGCCGGCCTCTCAGCGGAGTTTCTTTATCAGGAACGCCACGTTCTCGGCGAACCGGCGGACCGTCCGCATCCCCTCCTCGTCGTTTGCGGCCTCGCCCGGCGCGTGCCCGAAGACCATGTTCCAGTAGGTCGAGCCCGGCACGATCATGTCGTTGATGAGGTAGAACATCAGCATCTCCTGGAGGGTCGCGGTATGCCCGCCCCGGCGCGCCACGGCGATCGGCCCGCCCACCTTCCGCGAGAGGAAGGAGTCCGAGGCCATCGAGACCATCCCGATCCTCTGTAACGCCGCCATGACATCTCCCCGCGCCGTCCCGAAGTAGACCGGGGTCCCGACGATGAAGCCGTCCGCCTCCCGGACTTTCTCGATGATCTCGTTCAAGCCGTCGTCGAGAGCGCATTCCCCGCTGCTGCAGAGCCCGCAGGCCGTGCAGGAGCGGATCTGCGTCTCCCCGAGCAGGATGGTCTCCGTCGCGATTCCCTCGCGTTCGAGGACCTTTGCACACTCGTCAAGCACCTGTGCGGTGTTCCCCTCGAGCCGGGGGCTCCCACAGAGGAGTAGTACTCTTCCTTCCATTATTTCACACCTCGATCAACCGGTACTCGGCCTCGCCGAGCCCGAGCTCTGCCGCATACGCGATCTGGTATTCGCCGTCCGTGTAGTCCCAGACCCCCTTAAACTTGTCCTCGCCGGGGGCGAAGTTCCCCGCGAGATGTGACCGGGCGAACCCCTGCTCGCCGTTGACGAGGTCGAGGCTCGCCCGGTCGATCGCGACCGGGTCGGTCGAGGCCAGGATCCCGATGTCCGGGACGATCGGCGCGTCGCTCCAGGGGACGCAGTCGCAGTCGGGGGTGATGCCGAGGAGGAAGTTGACGTAGCCGACCCGGCCGGATTTACCGCGGACAGCGCCGAGGGCATACTCGCAGAGCCGCTCGATGAACGGCCGGATCTCCGTCGTCCAGTCGAACTCGACCGCCCCCGAAGGGCAGGCGCGCATGCAGTCGCCGCACCCGACGCAGTGCTCCGGGTTGATCGCTGCCCGACCGTCATCAAGGGTCATCGCCGCCTGCGGGCAGACCAGGGTGCACTTCCCGCACCCCCCGCACCGCTCGACCTCCACGTAGGGCCGGCCGGCGTGCTGCTCCGCCTTCCCCGACGGCGGGGCGCAGCCCATCGCCAGGTTCTTGATCGCCCCGCCGAGCCCGGCGGTGTCGTGGGCTTTGACGTGCGAGAGGACGATCATGCTCCCCGCGGCCCGGATACCGCCCGCAATCCGGACACGGCGAAAGTGCTTCCCCTCGATCGGGACCTCCTCCCAGTAGCCGCCGGCAAGACCGTCCGCCACGATCACCGGGGCGCCGACGACCGCGTAGGCAAAACCGTGCTCGATGGCGGTGACGGTATGCCGGACCGCGTCCGCCCGGCTCCCGGCGTAGAGGGTGGCGGTGTCCGTGATGAACGGGTGGGCTCCCCGCTCCTTCACCTTATCGACCACCTGCCGGACGAAGACCGGGTTGACGTAGGTGTCGCACCCCCGCTCCCCGACGTGGACCTTGACGGCCGTGAGGTCGCCGCTCCGGACCACCCGGTCGAACCCGGCCGCGTCGAAGAGACGCCGGATCTTCTCGATCTTGCTCTCGTGCGGGCCCCGAGCCCGGAGGCCGGCAAAATAGACGTCTGCCATTGCGTATCGGCTCCTTCCCGGATACGTTCCGGCCGAAAACGGATAAGGGTTGTGCCGGTCCCTTCACAGCCCGGCACGCCGGCGCATCGGCCGGACCTCCGCGCCCTCCATGTTCCCCGCCGCCCAGGTGTAGCGCTCCCGGATGGGAGGAGGGAGGTCGCGCTCCGGGATCGATATGAACCCGAACTCCGCGTAGAGCCCCGTGAGGCTCTCGACGGCGTACATGTAGAGGTCGTCGTTGTGGCAGGCGACGACGAGCGCCCGGACCACCTTGCGGGCATACCCCTTCCCGCGCTCGATCTCGGGCGTGAAGACGCCGTCGACCTCCATGCTCCCGTCGGGGTGCCGCCGGCACCGGGCGAGGGAGACGATCCGGCCCCCGGCAAAGACCGCGAAGATCCGGTCCCGGGCCGGATCGGCAGTCATCCCGTGGTAGTCGCGCCAGACCTCGTCGGCGAGCGGAAACTCCTCGCTCCGGAGTTCCCGGACCACTTCAGACGACACGGTAGCCCTCCGGCGGCACAAGAAGTTCGAACCGCGCTCCCTCGCCCGGCGTCCCGGTCTCGCGGATCGTTATCCCGGTTATGCTGAGGATCTCGCGGGCGAGGACGAGCCCGTGCCCGTAGCCCTCCGGCCGCTGGGCGAAGAGACCCTCCTTCTCCGCTTCGGGGATCCCGATCCCGTCATCCTCGACGATGATCGCGCAGCCCTCCGGGCGCAGGTGATAGGTGACGACGACCCGGCTCACGCCCGTCGCCGGGTCGAGGGCGTTCTCGAAGAGGTGGACGAAGACCGTGCCGAGGTGGGGGTCGGCAAAGACCTCGAGCCGCTCGACCCAGACCTCGAGGGCGACGTTCTCGAAGGGGAGGCCGGCGGCCGCCCGCATCACCGTCCCCTGCACCGGCATCCATGCCGGCGGCGACGTCCCGATGTCGCGGAACGCGCGGGAGATCTCGAGCTGCCGCCGGATACCGTCTGCGGCGCCGTTCAAGTCGTCGATGAACGAGAGGACCGCCGGGTCGTCGAACTTCATCACGCCGACCGAGAGGTGGCCGTAGAGGACCGCGAGCCGGTTCGAGAGATCGGTGCGCAGGATCCCGGTCAGGGTGTTGAGCTGGCGGCCGGCGTTCTGGAGCGCGGCCTCCGTCATCATCTGGTCGCTCACGTCGCGGATGGACTCGATCGCTCCCGCGACGTTCCCCTTCGCGTCGAGGAGCGCGGTCGCCGTGAACCGCAGGTGCGCCCCCTTTCCACCCCGGAGGCGGGTGACCGCGCTCTCCTCGGTGAGGACACCGTCCGTCCCCTCGCCCCGGAGGACCCGGTCGACGAGGAGCGGCCGCCGTTCACCATAGAAAGGAACCGCATACTCGCGGTCCCCCCGGCCGAGCATCGCCTCCCCCGCGACGCCGGTCATCTCCTCCATCGCGCGGTTCCAGGCGATGATCCTCCCTTCGCGGTCGACGGCGAAGGTCGCGTCGGGCAAAAACTCGATGATCTCGTTCATCTGCCGCTCGGACTCCCGGAGCCTCGTCGCAAGGAGCGCGACCACCCAGCCGACCAGGACGAGGAAGACCGCGCGGGGGAGGATGGTGAGCGCGAGGAGCGGGCTGGCCGGGGAGAGGAGGAAGACCGTGACGGCGTAGAGGACCGCGACGCCGGCGGAGAAGAGGACCCCGCGCCGGGGATACCAGTAACTCGCGAGGATGATCGGGATGCTGAGCGGGAGGGCCGGGAGGGGGAGGAGCCCCTCCGGTGCGCCGAGGAAGAGGCCGAGGAGGTTTCCGCCGAGGGCAAGCGCAGTCAGCCCGGCGATGACTGCGACGCGGTTTCGCGTGCCGGCGAGAGGGTGTCCGGGGTTCATGACGGGACCTATACCTCTCTTTCGTCCTGCACCGGCAAAAAATCATCCGGCCTGTGTGCCGGAGGCACGGATCACCTCAGCCGGGCAGCGGATCTCGAACCGGGCTCCCCTGCCGGGGATTCCGGTCTCCTGGATCGTGATGCCGGTTATGCCGAGGATCTCCCGCGCAAGGAAGAGGCCGAGGCCGGTGTTCATCCCGTAGGCGTAGGAGAAGATCTTCTCCTTCTCGGCGGGAGCGATCCCGACCCCGTCATCCTCGCAGAGGATCGTCCGAGTCCCGTCGCCCTCCTCCCGGAGGCTGAAGGTGATCGTCGTGAGCGTCTTTCCATACCGGAGCGCGTTCTCGATCAGGTTCGCAAAGACCTTCTCGATGAGCGGGTCGGCGTAGATCTCCACCCCTGCCGGGAGGGTGTTTTCGATCGTCACTGCTCCCGGCGAGACGTACCGCACCGACCGGTCGGCGACCGCCCGGATCTCCTGCCAGACGGGGGATGCAGCGCCCACCTTCTGGTATTCGGCGGTGAACGCGACGGTGTTGTTGATCCGGTTCACCATCCCGGCGGCGCTCTCGACATGCTGCCATGCGTTCGCCGGGTCGGTCTCGCGCAGCGTCAGAGCGAGGTCGAGATATCCCCAGAGCGCCGAGAGCTGGTTCAAGAGGTCGTGGCGGGTGATGCTCGCCATGAGCTGGAGCTTTCTGTTCGCGTCCGCGAGCGCCTTCTCGACACGCCTGCGCTCCAGGTTCTCGGCCGCGAGGCTCTCGTTGCTGACCGAGAGTTCTTCGACGGTATCCGTGAGCTGCTGGTTCAGGGAATGCAGCTGCTCCTGCGCCTCCTGGAGCTCGGCGTTCTTTGCCACCGCGACGGCGTAGGTCGAAAGAAGCGTGTTCAGGATCCGGAGCCTGCCCGCGGCGACGGTGTAGGTGCTGCCGGCAAGCGGAACCTCGAGCGGGGCGCTCTCCGGCTCGGGCTGCTCCGCCGTCCGGAGGACGGCCTCGATCTGGGAGCGGACGAGGTCGGGGTCGACGGGTTTGACGATGAAACTGTCGGCCCCGACGGCGAGACCCCGCATCACGTCGGCGGGGTCAAAGAGGTTGGTGACCAGGATGACCGGGATCTCCGGGAAATCCTCTTTGATCCGGCGGCAGAGGTCGTAGCCGTCCATGCCCGGCATCACGATGTCGGTCAGGACGATATCGGGCCTGCCGGCCGCGAGCCGCCGGAGCGCCGCCTCGCCGTCCGCCGCCAGGGTGACGTCGTAGCCCTCCTGCTCAAGTATATGACGGAGGAACTCGGCCTGCGTCCGGCTGTCCTCCACAACAAGAATGCTGATTATCGGTCCGTTCTGCATCTCTCCCTCCTGTATTCGTCAACGGGGCATCAGGCGTCTGATCGCCGAGAGGAAGTCCCCCGTCTTAAAGCTGCTCTTGACGATGTAGGCGTCCGCCCCGACGGCCCTCCCCTGCTCCCGGTCTTCCGGGGAGTCGAGCGAGGTGACCAGCATCACGGGAAGCCGGCGATCCAGGGCACGGAGCTTCTCGGTGAGGACGAAGCCGTTCATCCGGGGCATATCCACGTCTGAAACGACCATATCAAACTCATGCTCCTTAAGCCTTCCGAGTGCGTCGATACCGTCGACGGCGGTCTCTACCTGATATCCTGCCTCTTCGAGGACCTCCTGCAGGAGGGCCCGCGCTGTTACCGAGTCCTCCACGACGAGGATCCTCCGGGCGGCCCCGCCCGGGAGTGCCGGGAGGGGCGCCGGCCGCTCCGCCTGCAGGGCGTCCTGGATCAGCTCGATCGGGTCGAGGACGAGCGCCACCCGGCCGTCGCCGAGGATCACGGCGCCCTCGATCCGCCGGACGGAACGGAGCTGGGCACCGAGCGGCCGCACGACGATCTCCTGCACCCGGATCACCTCGTCGACCATGCAGGCGATCTGCCCTGCCCCGTAGGCGATGATGACGAGGGGCATTGCGCGCGACGGGTCGTGCGAGCCGGAGGGGGGGATGCCGAGAGCCTCGGTGAGCCGGATGACCTCGATCGTCTCCCCGGTAAGCCGGACCGTCGGCCGGCCCTTCTCGACCGCCAGGAGGTCCGGGCGGATCCGGAGGACCTGTTTCACCTGCTGCATGGGGAGGACATAGACCTGCCGCTCTGCGCGGACCAGCAGCCCGCGGAGGGTGGCCATCCGCACCGGGACGGAGAGGGTGATCGCGGTCCCCCTGCCGACCGTCGAGGAGACCGTCACCTCCCCGCCGAGGCGGGAGACGCTGTCCTCCACGATGGCAAGCCCGAGCCCCCTCCCGGAGAGGTCGGTGACGACCCGGCTCGTCGTCAGCCCCGACCGGAAGATGAGCCAGATCGCCTCGCTGTCCGTGAGGGCGGCATCCTCATCGGCTGAGAGCACCCCGGTCTCGACGGCGGTCCTCCGGATGGCGGCGCTGTCGATGCCGGCACCGTCGTCGGCCACCTCGATCCCGACCCGGCTCCCCGACCGGGGGAAGACCCGGATCCGCACGGTGCCGCGGGCCGGCTTATTCCGCGCGGCCCTGACGTCCGGGTCCTCGATGCCGTGATCGATGCTGTTTCTGACGAGGTGCATGATCGGCTCTCGCAACGCGTCAAGGATGCGCCGGTCCACCTCGATCTCTCCCCCCTCGATGGCGAGGTCGACCGATCTGCCCGACGTCCGGGAGAACTCCCGGACGAACGCGGAGAACGGCACGAGCATCGACGATGCCGGGAGGAGCGCGGCGTCGTGGACCAGGTCGGAGATCACGGAGGTCCCCGCCTCGAGCGCCGCCCGGTCAAGCTCCATGGCGCGGGCGTGGGCGGAGAGATCGTGCTGCAGCGCGGTCACGAACTCCCGGTTGAACTCCTGGAACTCGATCACCCGCTGGAGGGGGAGGACCAGGTCGGGAGGGATCCCCGCCTTCTCCTCGCTGGATATCCCCCTCTTGATCAGGCTCAGGTCGTTGAAGGTCTGGGAGTAGTTCCACTGCCAGAAGGCGAAGCGGGCCGTCATCTCCTCGATCTCGCGCACCCGCTGGGCGACGGAGAGCCGGGTCGAGAGAAGGCCGTCCGCCCCGGCGGTGAGCTGGTCGAGTTTGTGGGCGGCGATCCTGACCGTGCCGCTGTTCTCACTCGCGGCACGCTCCGCTGCCGCCGGAGGGGCACAGGCCTCCCGGGCCGGGGGAGTGGGGCTCCCGGCCGCGGAGAGAGCCCGGAGCGCGGCGATGATCTCGCCGGGCGGTGCCGGCGGGCGCTCTCCCTGGAGAAGCGCTCTGATGACCGCGAGCGTCCGATGAAAGAGGTCGAACTCCTCGATGCCGGGGGCGTATTCCCCCTTCTTTACCAGGGAGAAGACCGACTCGAGCGTCTGGCAGACTGACTCGATCTCCCTGAGGTTGACGGCGCGGGCAGCCCCTTTCAGGCTGTGGACCTTCCGGTAGACTGACTCGACCGTCGCGGGGTTTAGCCCAGACTTCTCGAGGTCGATCAGGCCCGCGGTGATCGACTCCAGGTACTCCTCCGCCTCCTCGCGGAAGGTCTCGAGGAGGCGGGCGCGGAATGCGTCGTCCGATCCGGCCATGGTCGCTCTAGACCCGGTACTGCTGGGTGATCCTCTTCAGGCGGTCGCCGAGCTCGTGCAGGTCTTCGGCGGTCTTCTCCGCCTTGTGGGTGGTCTCCAGGTTCTTCTGGGCCGCGTCCCGGATATTCTCCATCGCGCGCGAGATCTGGTCGACTCCTGCCGCCTGCGTCTGGATCGATGTCGCGATCTCGACGACCTCGCGCGACGTCTCCGCGATCGACCGGGCGAGGACCTCGATCGCCTCCTGCGCGTTGCTCGTCAGCCGGGCGGCATCCGCGACGGACCGGATCCCCTGCTCGGTCGAGACCGCCGTCGAGGAGACCCCCCGCTGGATATCGGTAAGGATGACACGGATGTTTGCGGTCGCCTTCTTCGACTGCTCGGCGAGGTTGTGGATCTCGGTTGCCACGACCGCAAACCCTTTCCCGAACTCGCCGGCCTTTGCGGCCTCGATCGAGGCGTTCACCGCGAGGAGGTTGGACTGTTCGGAGATGTCGGTCACCGTCGCGATGATCTCGCCGACGGCCTGGCTCTGCTCCGAGAGCCGGATGACGTTCATCCGGATCACGTCCATCTGCTGCTGGATCTGGTTCATACCATCCAGGATCTCGTGCACCGACTTCTGGCCGCCTTTGGAGACGTCGAGCGCCCGCATCGCCTTCTCCGAGACGTCTTTCGTCTTCTGGTTCACGAGCTCGGTCTTCTTCCTGACACTCTCGACGGAGTCCGAGGTCTCGTTCACCGTCGCGGCCGTCTGCGAACTCGCCGTCGCGAGCTCGTTCGTCACCGCCAGGATCTCGTTCGAGGCGAGGGAGAGGACCGAGACCCCCTCGTAGAGCTCCTCGCTGATCAGCTTCATCAGCCGCGAGAGTTCGATGCCGATGGTGTTGAGCGCGTCGCGGTAGGCGACGAACTCCCCGGCGACCGGGATATTCTCGTCGAACCGGGCGGTGAAGTCGCCGGAGGCGTAGAACCGGGCGAGCCGCATCGCCTCGTTCACCGGCTCCGTGATCGACTCGAGCGTCTTGTTGAACCCGGCGATGATCATCCGGTAGCCGCCGCGGAAGGCCATCTCGTCGCCGCGGATGGAGAGGTCCCCCGCACGGGCGGCGTCCGTGAGTTTTATGGTCTCTTTGTGGAGGTGGTCGAGCGACTGGACCATCATCGTGAGCGCGGGCCGGATCTCGTCGCCCTCGTCGGTGACCGGGAACTCCTTGACGTACTCGCCGAGAGCGATCTTCTTCAAGTTCCCCACGACGTTCGTCTGGAGATCGCCGGCGAACTCGTCCATCGTCGCGGCCATGACACCGATCTCGTCCTGCCGCCGGATGTTGAGCCGGGCGGAGAGATGGCCGTTCCGGAGCTCCTTGAGCATCAGCACGACCTGCTGGAGGGGTTCGGAGATCGAGCGGCCGAAGAGGATGGCGATCACGACGCCGATCGCGACGGATGCGAGGAGGACGACGATGATCGTGTTCCGGATGGTGTCGATCGGCCCGGTGAAGTCGGAGAGTTCGGCACGCGAGACGATGTACCAGTCGAGCGGCTCGAAGTAGGTGTAGGCGTCGATGATATCGGTGCCGTCGATCTCGTGGCGGATGACCCCGACCTTGTTCTGGACCATCTCCGGGAAGAAGTCCTCACCGGCCCAGTTCTCGCCCTCGCGGGAGGGGTGGACGAGGACCTGGCCGGTGCTGTCGATGACGAACATGTAGCCGTTCTGGCCGATGACCGTATCCCGGAGGCTCGCCTTGACGACGTCGAGCGTCTCCTCCTCCTCCGTCCCGACGAAGAGCACCCCGACGATCCTGCCGCTGCTGTCCTTGATCGGCTCGTACGCCGTGACGTAACGCTTGCCGAAGAGGTCCCGGCTCCCGTAGTAGGTCTCGCCCTGGTTCACCACGACGTCGTAGACGTTCTGGGTCAGTTCGGTCCCGACCGCCCGCGTGCCGTCGGTCCCGATGACGTTCGTGGAGATGCGGACGGCATGGTCTTCTTTGACCTGGAAGACCGTCGCCGCCCCGCCGACCAGCGACTGGACCTGGTCGACGATCTCGAAGTTGTCGTTGATGACGTAACGCTCGCCGTTATCGTTCACCAGCACCAGCTGGTCGCCGTTCACCTCGGGTGTGCCCCGGGCGTAGAAGTTCTCCCGGAGGACGTTGAGGTCGCTGTTCACCTTGTTGCGGGTGAGTTTATAGACATCGTTGGTCCATCCCCTCGCGTCGTGCACCTGTGTCTCGAGCAGCGTCTCGATCTGGTCGTTGATCACCCCGCTCGAACTGGTGTAGGCCACGAGGCCGAGCATGAGCGCCGGGATGATCGCAAGAAAGAGGCAGATGACGAGGATCTTCGTCCCGACCTTCATGTCTGAGAAAAATGTGAACATTTCCGTTCCGCTCGCTCCGTATGACTAATAGATGGATTCACACGAGGGATTATATAATGATCCGTTGCAGAACCGGGCGGCCTTACGCCCCTGCTGCAGAATAGGGCGGTATTAACGGGGCGTTTCGCAGATCACCATCCCGGGATCGGCGAGGAGTGCCGCCGCATCGAGGACGATCCGCGAGCCTTCCGCGGCGCCGAGGAGGTATCTGCCTGCGATCGGCGTCGTGCCGGGCTCGATGGGGGCGAGATCGCCGGTCGGGGTGGTACCGATGTCCGTGATGTAGTCGGCGAGGATCCCGAACGTCATCGCCCCGTCGGAGAGGACGATCACCCGGTTGAGGTCGGTCAGCCCCTGCTCGGGGAGGGAGAAGAGCCGCGCGAGGTCGATGATGGAGACGATCTCCCCCCGGACGGTGCAGATGCCGACGATGAAGTCGGGCACCCCGGGCACGGGGGTGATCTCGCGGACGATGAAGGCCTCCCGGACGTACCGGGTCTCGACGGCGTACTCCCGTGCCCCGAGCCGGAAGGTGAGGATCTCCGAGAGCGCGGTCCGGTGCGGCTCCTCCTCCGGCTGAGCGAGTATGCGTGCCCGTTCGGCGAGGATCGCGCCGGCCCGCCCGTTATCGGGGAGAACCTCCTCTTCGGCGGCCGGCCGGGAGGGGGAGAGCCCGCTCGCGTCCCCGGCGAGGAAAGCGCGGAGATCGCGGATGAGGACCGTCCCGTCGCCGGCGAGCAGGGCGCCGTTCTCACCCGGCGGCACCTCGCTCTCCTGCACCCCCCGCACCCTGTCCACCCGGAGGGCCGCGCAGTCCCGGCCGGAGGTGACGACGATGAGAGCCTCCGCGGGATGCAGGGGGCGGTCCGGGAGGCCGAGGAGCGCCCGGGCGGAGTAGACCGGGACGGCCCGGCCGTGCAGGTTCATGCTGCCGGCCGCTCCCGGATGCCCTCCGGTATCGGGCGAGAGCGCCACCATGCTCGTGACCTGGCGGACCGCGGAGAGCGGGATGGCGCAGGTCACCCCCGCGACGGTGAAGGAGAGGAGGTCCGGGCGGTTCATGACTGGTTGAGGGTTGGAGCCCGGACGGATAAAAGGTTGCGGGGGTCAGAGCGCCGAGAGGTCGATACCCCCGTTCGAGGTGGTGACGGTGATCGCCGGGCCCCCGTCGCCGAGCGTGCCCGAGACCCGTGTCCCTGTCGACTCCTCAAGCCGGAGCGGGAGGTTGTTGACGGAGATCCCGCCGTTTGAGGTGGTGGCGACGATCCGGGCGTCGAGAGCCTCCGCGAGCCGGAGCGTGATCCCGCCGTTCGAGGTTCTGATATCCACGTCCCCCCGGAGGGCGGGGATGGCGGCCGTGATCGGGCCGTTCGATGTCTGCAGGTCCACGACGCCTGCGGAGTCCTCCACCGTGATTCCGGCGTTGCTGGTCGTCGCCGTGACGTAGCCTTCGGCGCCCCGGACCTCGATCCTGCCGTTCGAGGACGCCGCAACGAGATCGCCGCCGGGAGCGCCGTCCACCGTCACGGGACCGTTCGATGTCCGGAGCTCCGTCCCGTCCACCCGCACGCCCGATAGGGCGATCGGGCCGTTCGAACTCACGGCCTCCCGGAGGACGACGGTGGGCGGGAGGTGTATCGTGTATGTGACGCTCACCCGCGGGTTGAGGCCGGTCTGCACCGTCTCAATCCGGAGCGGGTCGCCCTCCGTCACCTCGATCCGGACCTTATCGAGTTCGTCCTCGCCGTAGACGCTCCGCTTGACCGCGGTGACGCTGACGGCCTCCCCCTCCCGGACGTCCACGTTCACGGCGCCGTTGCGGTTGATCACGGTGACCCCGCTCCCCGGCTCTACCGTCACCGTCCGGTTGAACTCTTCCGTCGCCTCGATGCCCGGCACCCCGGTGCACCCGGGGAGGATGGCGGCGACGACGACCAGCAGCGCGAGCGCTGCATACCCGGTCTTCTGCATGCTCATCTCTCTCCGTGCCGCCCGTTATGTAACTACCGCTCGCTGGAACGTCCGGCGGGCGAGGAGATACATCACCGCTGCAAAGGCCGCGAGGTAGGCGAACGAGAAGAGGACGTCGCCGGTCGTGTAGGTGTAGCGCGCTCCCACCGCGAAGAAGTCGTTGCCGAGGGCGAAGTAACGCACCCCGTTGACCAGGTGGGTCAGGGGATTGTAGGCCGAGAGTGCCTGCAGAAGCGGCGGAAAGGCCTGGATCGGGTAGAGGGCGTTCGAGACGAAGAAGAGCGGCAGGGTGAGGAGGGTCATGATCCCCTGCAGCCCCTCCGGTGTCTCGAGTCGCATCGATATGGTTGAGGAGAAGAGGAGGAAGCCGAGCGAGAAGGCACCGACGAAGGCGAAGATGCCGAGGATCGAGAGGGCTATCCGTGCGGCCGGGAACCCCGGAAAGAACTGCACGCCGAGGAGGATCCCGAACGCCATGATGATGCTCACCTGGATGAACGACCGGGTCATCCCGGAGAGGCCGACCCCCATCATGATGTGGGTTCGGGGCATGGGGCTCGCGAGCATCTCCCGCATCAGCCCCCAGTTCTTATCGAAGAGGAGGCTCATCCCCCCAAAGAGGCTCGTAAAGAGGGTCGTCATCGCGATCACCCCGGCGGCCATGAAGGTGAGGTAGTCGACCGGGACGACGCCCGCCGGCACCGGGACGGCCGAGGTGAACCGGTCGAAGTTCGAGGACATCGCGACGCCGAAGAAGGCCATCCAGAGCGCCGGCTGCAGCAGCGACGAGAAGAGCTGCGCCCTGAACCGGACGAACCGGATCATCTCCCGCCAGTAGACGGTCAGGAACTCCCATGCCGTGGCACTCACGCTCCCGTGTCGCGCAGTTCCCTGCCCGTGTAATGGACGAAGACATCGTCCATCGTCGGTTTCTTCAGGTTCACGCTCGAGATCCCGACCCCGGCGCCGCGAACCTTATCGACGATCCGCGGGAGGCAGTGGCTTCCGTCGGCCGATATCGTGATCGAGAGGCCCCGGGGCGATTCGGAGATCGATCGGATCTCCCGGAGGTCACGGAGGCTCTCCCGCGCTCGCCGGTCGTCCCCGGTCTCCAGGTAGACGACATCCTCGCCGAGCGCGTTCTTCAGCCCCTCCGGGGTGCCGGAGACGACAAGCTTCCCGTGATCGATGATGCTGATCCGGTCGGAGAGCATATCGGCCTCCTCCATGTAGTGCGTCGTTAAAAATACCGTCGTCCCGGTTCTGTTCACCTGCCGGATATAGTCCCAGATCCGCATCCGGGTCTGGGGATCGAGCCCCTGGGTCGGCTCGTCGAGGAAGAGGACCTCCGGCCGGGTCAGGAGGCCCCGCGCGATCTGGAGCCGCCGCTTCATGCCGCCGGAGAGGTTCTTCGTCCGCTCGTCCCGCCGGCCGTCGAGTTCCACGACCTGGAGCATCTCGTCGATCCGCCGGCGCCGCTCGTCGCGGGGAAGGGCGTAGAGCCGGCCGTGAAACTCCATCGTCTCCCAGACCGTGAGGTCGCGGTCGAGGACGTCGTCCTGGAAGACGATCCCGATCGTCTGCCGGACCTTTGCTGCCTCACGCGCGACGTCGTAACCGGCAACCCGCACCGTCCCCTTCTGGAGGGGGAGGAGCGTTGTTAAGATGTTGATCGTCGTGCTCTTGCCGGCGCCGTTCGGGCCGAGGAACGAGAAGATCTCCCCCCGACGCACGGTGAAACTGATGCCGCGCACCGCTTCGACGCCGTCGAACGTATGCTCGAGGTCGCGCACCTCGATGATGTCATCCTCCTCCATGGCCACCTTCCGGACGCCGGGGCGGGCCCGGATCGTCCGCGTTCTGCACCTACATCATGGTGCTGTCATATCTCCCTTTCCCTGCCGGGATGCGCCGTGCTGCCCGGTCCGCATCCGCTTCCGGGAGGGCAATAGGATCGGGGGCCGTGCGGGAAATGGTCCTGCTGCTCGCTTAAAAGCCGGATCGGATAGATACTCTGAAATATCTGGACTCCCCATTCCATCCTCAGAGACTGGCGTGTACGGCTGTTTTCCCTTCACCGCTGCCGGCGTCCCCGGCCATCGAGCCCTGCAGAGCGCCGCTCCCGTCTCCGGCGCGACGGCGCACGAGGAGCGGGCGGGAGGGAGCCGGTGACCCCGTCCTTCCGCGCCTTCCTCGCTCTCCTCGTAGCGGCGGTGCTCGTGGCGTCGGCGGGCGGCCTTGTGGTCGCGAACGCCGACCTGACGCCGGCAGAGGTGAATCTCCTCTTTGGAATGCGCGAGTATACCCTGACCTACAACGAGTATGCCGACCGGCTGCCGGGATGGGTGACGGGGCCGTTCGAGGACGAGAAGGTCAACCTCCACATCACCTCCCCCGACGGCGTGCTGGTCATCGGCGTCACCTTCCATGACCGCAAGATCGTCCAGTTCGACGCGAAGGGCTGCCCGAACCCGATCGTCACGGTGACCACCGATAATGTGACGGTCGAGGAGATCATGACCTCAGATAAACCGTTCGACGTCTTCCGGGCGGCGATGCGGGAGGGTACGGTCACGGTCGAGGGGAACACCCTCATCGGGACGCTGCGGTCGGGAATGGTCGGGCTCGGGCTCCGGGTGATGGACCTGATCGGGTTATAAAAGAGATTCCCGGCGGGACCTACAGCCCCACGAGGCGCATGCAGAAGCCGAGCGTCAGCCCCGACATGGCCGACGTTGCCGAGAGGGCCGCGAGGACGGCGGCGTTCACGACCGGGCCGGTCCTGAGCGGGGTGTAGGTCGGGTTGCGCTGCAGCCGCCGCACGGTCCTGAAGGGTTTTGCGGTCGCCGAGATGGGAGCTTTGTAACGCCTGATCTTCATCTGAACACCTCCTCTGTATCCTGCGGGCAGGATCGTTTCTGTGACTCGGTTGTTTCACCGAATATTAATTCTTATGGTTCAGCTTCCCGTGAGGGCCGGTGCCGCGACAGGTTTATCCGTTCGCCGGGGGAGAACCCTTCCGGAGATGCATCGATACGTAAGGACCCTCCTCTACGGCATATTGGCGTTTGCCGTCTACGCGGGAATCAGCTTCATGCTCGGCGGGCGGGTGAACTGGATCCTCGCGGCAGCGGCGGCCGCCGGGGTGATGCTTGCGGTCTTCTTCATCCATCCGCGGCGGAGGCGATGAGCAGAATGGCGGCGGGCGTGCGGGCGGAGTGGGAGCCGCTCCGGGAGGTTGTCGTCCACCGGCCGGGGATCGAGATGTTCTTCGGGCTGCTGGACCCGTATTCCGCGCTCTACGAGCGGGCGTTCAGCCGCTACGAGGCCCGAAGGGAGCACGATGCCCTCGTCCGGACCCTCCGCGAGGAGTTCGGGGTCCGGGTCCTGCACCTCAAGGAGACGATCCTCGAGGCCGCCGACCGCGACCCGGCGGTGCGCCGGCGGCTCGTCGAGCGGGCGTACGGGGCCGTCACCCTCCGCGGCGGGAAGAGCGAGATGGCGGAGGCCCGGCGGAGCATGGAGCAGAACGCTGCGGCGCTCGATGCGCAGCACTTCTTCACCCTCCTGCTCCTCGACCCCGTCATCGACGTGGGGTGGGGGCGCACCGGCGGGGTGGACGTCCATATCCTCGAGCAGAGGCCGCTCGCGAACCTCTACTTCATGCGCGACCAGCAGGCGGTGGCCGGCGGCGGCCTCGTCGTCGGGCGGCCGGCGAAACGGCAGCGGCTGCGCGAGCCCGGGATCACGGGGTTCCTCTGGGAGGTCCTCGGTCTCCCGGTTGCCGGGAGGGTGGAGGAGCCGGGGACGTTTGAGGGCGGGGACTTCATGCCGATGGGGGAGTTCGCCCTCCTCGGCACCGGGGACCGGACGAACGCTGAAGGGGTGCGGCAGTTCCTCGGCTCGGGACCGGGCTTTGACGAGATCGGGGTCGTCCATCAGCCGGGCCACCCGCTCATCCCGAGCGACCGGCCAGACCCGATGGTCGATATGCACCTCGACACCTACTTCAACGTCGCAGGGAGCGGGGTGGTTATCGGTTCGGAGGTCCTTTTACGGCGGGCGCAGGTCGATGTCTATCACCGGGCGGGCGGGACGTACGAGCCCGCGGGCGAGACCGTGAGCCTCTATGACTATGTCAGGTCGAAGGGCTTTGCCGTGATCGACCTCTCGATCCTCGAACAGCTCTCCTATGCCGCAAACATCCTCTGCATCCGCGACGGGAGCATCCTCGCGGTGGAGGGGGAGCGGGTGATGCGGACGGTCCTTCTGAACCTGGAGCGGAAGGCTGCCCGCGACCCGCGGCGCTATGGGCGGCTCCTCCGCCACGCGGAGGAGGATTATCGCCGGATCCGGATCGCGGCCGAATTCTTCCCGCACCGGAAAGCGTTCCATGCGCACGATATCGAGGTCACGCCGCTCCATATCGAGAACCTGACGGGCGGGTACGGCGGGCCGCACTGCATGACCTGCACGCTGGAGCGGGGGTAACGGGATGCCGGAGAAGGCCGTGGTGATCGCGCTCGGCGGCAACGCCATCCTGCAGCACCGTGAGGCGGGGACGGCCGAGGAGCAGCTTGCAAACCTCCGTCGGGCCGCTGTCGAGATCGCGGCGATCGCTGCCGCCGGCTACGCGGTCGCCGTCACCCACGGCAACGGCCCTCAGGTGGGGGATATCCTTCTGCGGAACGAGATCGCAAAGGACGTCCTCCCGCCGATGCCGCTCGACGTCTGCGGGGCGGAGAGCCAGGGGATGATCGGCTACCTCCTCCAGCAGGCGCTCGGGGAGGCCGGGCTCGA
>JAEWMO010000002.1 GCA_023457135.1 Methanobacteriota archaeon
GCAACCGTGTCGACCCCGGCGAGCACCGAGAGGAACTGGGCCTGGATGACGGCCACGACGAAGATGAAGACGGTGAAGACCAGGTAGACGATGGCGACGTAGATGAACATCTCGGCCTGCCGCTCGCGCTTGAGGGTCTCCGACATCGCGGCGTCGCGGGCTGCGATGTTGAGGACCTCACCGATATCCCCGGTCATCCGGCTCGCCGTCGTGATCAGGGTGACCGCACGCGCGATGGTGGGGGTGCGTATCCGCTCCTCGAACCGCACAAGCGCATCGTGGACGCTCGCGCCCCAATCGATGTCGCGCTTGATCTTCCGGACCTCGTAGGTCAGGATACCGAGGTCCGCCTTCACGATGATCGTGATCGCCTGCGCAAGCGTCAGGCCCACCTGGTTTATCCCGGAGATGCGGTTGAGGAACTCGGGGATCGCCGCCTCAAGCCCCATCACCGTCTTCTGCCAGGAGCGGTGGAAGATGCCGAAGGGCGCGAGGACGACCAGCAGCGCCACGATCAGGTGGTCGTCGATGACGTCGATCAGCAACTCGACGTCGGCATAGGGCGGTGTTGCCAGGACGGCGAGGGTGATGTAGACGAGCGCGATCGGCACCGTCACGTAGAACGTCCGGTTCGGGTCGACGAGAAAGGCCTGAAGCGGGTGGCGCAGGAAGGCCCGGAGGCTGCGGATCCGGTCGTAACGGGCAAGCTGCTTGAAGAACGGTTCATCGCCGGCCCGGGTCTCGACCCGGACGTCGTTGAACTCGCGGAGCCACCGCATCTCGGTATACCGCTCGATCCCCTCGGTCTTGATCGAGACTGCGTCCACAAAGAGGATGAAGAAGAGCGAACCGACCGGGATCAGGAGGTAGATGACGACCGAGAGCTGCGCTACAGGCGTGCTGCTCATGAAACCCATGACGACCATGACGATGATGATGAAGAGCGGGCCGGCGACAAAGAGGGTCACATAGCCTTCGGCCACCAGCTGGAGCGTCGAGAGGAAGGTCTTCTGCTCGAACCGCGCCTCCTCCTGGTAGGTGCGCACCCGGGCATCGAGAAAGGCAAGCATATCCCCCCCGCTCTCGATCACGGAGACGAGGTCCTGCACGAACTCCGCGAGTTTCTCCGAAGGGGTGGTCTCCTGCAGGTGGCGTAGCGCCGTGATCACATCGTAGCCGAAGTAGTCGGTGTCGCGGACGACCCGCCGGAACTCGTAGGCGGCCTCCCCATAGACTGCGGAACTCCCGCTGATCGCCCGGAAGACCGACATGATCTCCGCTCCGCCCTGGCACATGGCGTACATATAGGCGACGGCATGGTGAAGCAGCAGGTTGATCCGGGTCGCCCGGTTCTTCTTCACCACGGAGGGGTACTGCAGGAGGAGGAGAGAGGCCACGCGGGCGGCGACGGCGAAGATGACAAGACTCGCAAGAGCCTGCAGGAGACCCAGCGCGGGGTCCGCCAGCAGGAACTCCGGCACATGGAGGGAGAAGACGTTGTAGATCCCGATCCCCAGCCGCGGGAGAGCGGCAAACCGCATCACGAGAATTGCAATAATCGCCCAGAAGAGCCCGAAGAGCACCGATACGAGGAACGTCCGCACCAGGTAGCGGTCGAGGGTGATCCCCATGTTGGCCGCGACGAGGGCTTCGTGGAGACTCCGGTAACGGATGGGGTCGCGCACCGCCAGCCAGTGGACGAGCCGGCGAATATGTGTGCAGGCGGGGAGCATCACCGGATCAACCTGCCGAGGTCGTCGAGAGAGGCGAGCACCCGGTCCCGGTCGATCGTGAAGGCCTGGACGATCCGGGCGACCGCCCTGTAGTCCCTGATTCCCTGTTCATGCATCGCGAGCAGGACGGAACGCCGGATCTGCAACTCCTCCTCGAGCTGTGTCCTGTTCCAGCCGCGGTACTCCATGATCTCCCCGTAGATCCGGGACCTTCCCGAGTAGGAGAAGGTGTCGGGCACGGGGTTGTACTCGTAGACCGTGTTCACCTGGAGGTTGCCGGTGATCGGGTCGATCCCGGCGAGCTCGACGATCTCCCGGCACCTTCTGACACGGTCGCGCCCCCGGTGGGTGAGTGCCTGGACGGATATGACGTCCAGCGCCTGGAGCATGTTTCGTGGCACGTTGAGCGGTTCGCTCTCCAGGCGGTGGATCGCCGCGTCGACGCCGCCGGCATGCATGGTGGAGAAGGTTGTGTGCCCGGTGCTCATCGCCTGGAAGAGGGTCTGGGCTTCGCTCCCGCGGACCTCGCCGACCAGGATGTACTCGGGGCGCTGCCGCATCGCGGCCTTGAGGAGATCGAACATCCCGATGGTGGCGCCGAGCCCCTGCGAGATCATCTCCCGTGTGACGTTCGCGACCCAGTTCTCGTGATAGAGCGTGATCTCCCGGGTGTCCTCGATGGAGACGACTTTTGCAAGCGGCGGGATGAAGAGGGCGACCGCGTTGAGCGACGTGGTCTTCCCCGAGGCGGTGCCGCCGATGAAGAGGAGGCTCTTGTTGTTCTCGATAGCCATCCAGAAGTAGACGAGCTGGTCGACGTCGAAGGTGTGCGTCTCCATCAACTCGACCGGTGTGAACGGCTCTTCGCGGAACTTCCGGATCGTGAACGCCGTGCCACGGGTGGTGACCTCGCTGCCGAAGGTGAGCTGCAGCCGTGACCCGTCGGGGAGGGTCGCGTCCACGAGCGGGCTGCCTATGGAGACGTGCTTGCCCGAGCGCTGGGCAAGGGTGATCGCGAGCGAGTTCAAGGCCGTCTCATCGAAGAGGATGTTGGTCTTGATGTTCTGGTGCCTGCGGTGGTAGAGGAAGAGCGGGACGCCGGTGCCGTCACAGGAGATATCCTCGATCCGGGGATCTTTCATCAGGGCGTCGATGCGCGACCAGCCGAGGAAGTTGCGTTCGAGGTAGTAGTGGAGTTTGAAGGTCGAGGTGCCGTCGAGGGTGAGGCCGTACTCCTCAAGCAGTTCCTGTGTCTTCCGGAAGAGGACCTTCCGGCGGTCGGCGACGAGATCGTGGTCGTCGAGGATCAGGATATCGCGGAGGTCGTCAAAGAGCCGTTCGAGGAGTTCGTACTCGAACTCCGAGAGCACCGGTTCGAAGAGGAGATACTCGGCCTGGTTCGTCTGCGTGTTCCGTGCAATCACCGCGAGCGAGAGGCCTTCGAGGATCCAGTAGCGGTCGAGTTCCTCGTAGGGCGGCGAGATCGCCGCCTCCACAAGGCTGCCGTGCACCGCAGGGTCGTAGCTGTCCGGGACCTCGATGCCTTTCCGGAAGGAGAGGAGCCACGCCACAAGGCGGGCGGGGTCGGCCCATTCCCTGGCGGGGGCGGAGGGGGCGGCCGGGCCCTCCTGCTCCATCATCGCAGCACCCGCGGAGAAGGCGTGTCCGTAGAGGTTCTCCCGCTCAGCGGAACCCTGACTGTGCCCTGTAGACGCTCCATACCCTGCATCGCCTACCCCGGCCCCCGCCGCTTTCCGGCCGGTCTTGAGGACGGGACGGAGGGCGAGCGGGATGCCGTATAAGACTATACGTGATGTGGAGCGGCATCCATATAAATCTGTTTTTGCGGCAGGGGGTACTCGCTTTAGCCATAGTTTTGACCTGCGGCGCAGCAGACCAGAACGTTTTAACCGCCATCCAGATATAGTAAATACCTATGCAAGACAGCCTCCGGTTGCGGATGCCGACGGGGATCGACTCGCTCGATCCCATGCTGGATGGGGGCGTCCCGCCGGGCTCGGCGGTGCTGCTGCTCGGGGAGCATGGCGCCGGCAACATCGAGTTCGTGCAGACCTCGATCATGCATCTCTCCACCCGGAAGCAGAGCGGGGCGCCACCGGGGGAGGACCTCCTGCTCCCTGGCGGGATCTCGTATGTGACGTTCACCCGGATGCAGGAGGATATCCTCCGGGAGATGGCCCTCTCCTTCAATCAGGGCCTCTACAGCCGGCTCGAAGAGGGAGTTGTCTTTCACGATCTCTCGGAACTCTACTTCGATGCAAGCATCGTCCCCCCGGACTGGTACTGTGAGGGAAGCATCATCGAGCGTCTCCAGAAGAAGCAGCGTAAGGAGAACGGGAACATCCTCGCCGAAGTCGCCCGGGTGCTTGACGGATGCGAAAAGAGGGGCCTGATCGTCCTCGACTCGCTGACCGATATCGCCCCGCCGATGACGGATCCCGTCCGGTGGCACACGTTCATCGCCTTTCTGCGAGGGCTGCAGCGGGCAGCGAAGCGCTGGAACACCACCGTCTATCTCCTGCTCACCTCCGGCATCCTTGAGAGGTCGCAGGAACTCGAGATCGCCGACTGCGTCGATGCCACGCTCTTCTTCCGCTGGGAGGAGACCGGGGCGCAGCGCCGGCAGCGGGTCATGCACTTCGAGAAGTTCCGGGGTGTGATGCCCCGCCTCGAGGAGAAGGATCTCGTGAAGTTCGCGGTGAAGATCTCCGCGGGGAACGGGTTTGAAGTGCGCAACATCAGGGTGGTGGTCTGATGAGCAGCCGGGTGAAGTTCGGGGTCGAGGGGCTCGACGAGATGCTCCTTGGAGGGCTGCTCGAGCGGAGCATCTGTGCGATCGTCGGCACCTACGGCACCGGGAAGACGATGTTCGCCCTCCAGTTCGCCCACGCGGGGCTTTCGCAGGGGGAGAAGGTGATCTATATCAGCCTCGAGGAGCGCGAAGACCTCCTCCGCGCCACCATGGCGCAGAAGGGGTGGAATACTGCCGATTTCGAGGACCGGTTCTACCTTCTCCGGCTGGACCCGACGGACTTCAACCTCGCGATCAGCAGCATCAAGAGCGAGCTTCCGGCGCTCATCAAGAGCACCGGGGCGTCACGGGTGATCATCGACCCGATATCGCTCTTTGAGGGCCTCTTTGAGGACGAGTCCGTCCGGCGGCAGGAGATGTTTGCGTTCATCGAGATGATGCGGGACGAGGCCTGCACGCTCGTGATCACGAGCGAGACCGATATCGCAAAACCGGACGGGAGCAGGTACGGCCTTGCGGAGTACCTGGCGGATACGGTGGTCCTCCTCCGCTACATCCGGTCGCCGGGGCTGACGGAGGTGCATCTCGCCCTCGAGGTCGTGAAGATGCGCCGGTCGGCCCACTCCCGCGAGATCAAGCCGTTCGAGATCTTTGCAGACCGGATCATGGTGTATTCGGAGGCGAGTCTGTTTTAAGCGACTGTCCGCAGGACAGGAGCTTGAGAAAACGCGAAGCGTTTTCGAGTGCGACGCGGCCCCTCCGGGGCAGGCGGAGCTCGAGAAGACCGAAGGTCTTCGAGTTACGATAGACGGGAGCGTCTGGAGCAGGAGCACTCCACTCCTGATGGAGCGTCGCGGCTCGCACCTGCGACAGCCCGGACGTCGGGATCCGGTATTTCGCTAATCAGCAGCACGGCTGCGGGCATCAACAGCTCCGGGAGCTTCAGGACGAACTTCCCGACGACGGCCGCAACCTTCGCCGCGTCCCCGGGTCCGGGGATCGCGCCTGCGGCGTTTATCGCCGCGCCGATCGCATCCCCGTTCAGGATCGCCTGCACCGCGTCGCGGATGTCGACGATCCCGCCCATGACCGGCAGGCAGGAGAACCCGATCCAGCCGACCATGTAGTAGGGCGAGGAGGCGGTCTCCTCCCCGACCAGCCAGTAGAACGACCCGTCGGGCAGCCCGGTCTCCCCGAAGACCGCACCGAGGATGATGGCCCGCCCGGTCTTGGCGAGGTTGATGTCACCGCTCGCGGCAGGCGTCAGCGGGTCCGGGTCGGCGCTGTCGCGGAGGCCGTCGCCGTTGTGTTGAGGGGTGTAGATGCCTACTCAATACCCTTCAGGTCGACACGACCGTGAATGTGGACGTAATCTCCTGCTTTGAGCTGGAGATGGAAGTATTCCCTGTTGATAGCAACCAGTATCTTTCCAACTCCAAAATCGACGATGGCATTGTACCATCGTTCGGCTTTTTGCGGATCGTCCGGGATAATGATCTCTCCTATGCGACCATTGAGGCCCCATTTAGGTCCAGCATAGCCTCTTTGAGCATCTAACGGTTTATCTACGCCCACCTCCACGGTATCGATCTTTTCCAGAGATAATACTAACATGACCAAGATGATTTCTTTAGTTTCCCCAATCATCTCGGACGTGCAGAGCATAAAATCATCCAAGACATATTCTTGGACTCCATTGGCGAACTCGACAAGCACTAACTGGGTATAGGCCCTCTCCATATATACAGCACTGGGTTCAGTACCCATTATCAAGGCTGAAAAAATGAGTTTTTCCCTCAAATCGTCTTTCATACTACACCGTTATGGGATACGCAGTCACAATGTAGCCATTACTTCCAATAATAAGACGTAGTGTTTCACCAGAAGTTGGTTCCACGTAGTGATAAACTCCGTTGTCGTTGATCTTTTGCCCATATTTCGCCCCGTCCTGAATAAGGGCTTTTATCGCGTTCTCGTCCTCATACGCATCGCCGAACGCTTTCTTGAAATCGTTGGTACCCTGATAGTAGATGTGGTTATTCTGGATATGGATCCACCCGGACCCTCCCCCTCCATCGTACACGGTTCCCAGAATCTCACCCTCTGCTGTTCCAAGCTTCCCTTCCTCCAGCCAGAACACCTTCCCGTCCCCACGTTTGATAACGCTCAATGTCCTCTCAAGATTCCCGTTCTGATCGATCACCTTCGCCAGATCGCCCGCTTCGATCTCGCCCCCGACCAGTCGATGCCCGGCGCCGTCGAAGAGCACGTCCCAGATGTCGAGTTTCAGCGAATCCGGAAGGAGCGGCCCTATCTCTTTCGAGAGCAAAATCCCAAGATCTCGCGCCTTCCACGGGAACTTCCCGGTGTAGCAGACGATCGCCCCCGTGATCTTGATCCCGTCCCCGGGCCCGGGGATCGCGCCCGCGGCGTTCATCGCCGCGCCGATCGCATCCCCGTTAATGATCGCCTGCACCGCGTCGCGGATATCGGCGATGCCGCCGACGACCGGCAGGCAGGAGAACCCGATCCACCCGACCATGTAGTAGGGCGAGGAGGCGGTCTCCTCCCCGACCAGCCCGTAGAAGGACCCGTCGGGCAGCCCGGTCTCCCCGAAGACCACGCCGGCCAGGATCTCGCGTCCGATCTGGGCGAGATCGACATCCCCGCTGGCCTGCGGCGTCAGCGGGTCGGGATCGGCGCCGTCGAGGAGGCCGTCGCCATCGGTATCAGGATTGAAGGGATCGGTACCGTACTCGAACTCGGCCAGATCGTCGAGGCCGTCATCGTCGGTATCCACCTTGTTCGGGTCGCTCCGCTGCCTGAAGTGGGTCTTGCCGTTCGCGTCGGTGATGGGTTCCCCGGCCTCAAAACCGTCGGCAAGTCCGTCGCCGTCGGTGTCGACCGTGTCCTGGTCGGGGTTGTTCCAGTTGCCGAACCCGTCGCGATACCCGTTCTCGAAATCGCCCAGCAGGCCGTCGTCGTCCAGGTCCTCGTTGCTCAGGATCGCGGTCACCGGTACGGTCTGATCCTTGACGACCGTCACCGTCGCGGTGAACGGCGCATAGACGTCTTTCAGGACGTCGAGACGGTGCGCGCCGACGGGGATACCCGGGAGGGTCAGCTGCCCGGAGGCCGCCGAGGTGGTGCCCTGGTAGGTGTTGCCGAGGGGAGACCTCTGCGCCGCTCCTCAAAACTGCACGTTACCCGGGAGCAAGGGAGCCCTGCAGCCAGAGAATCCCCGTGACATCGTCACCCACGCGAGGAGTGTAACCCCCGGTCACGTGTCCGGCGGCATACAGCGCGATATCGATGTCACGGTACTCGCCGCCCTCCTCCGGCAGCCGGAAGAGCGGGACCGTGAGGCGGTAGACAGTCTTTCCACAGAACGAAACGGTTTCGACATTCTTTATCGGCGACTGATATACGAAGTCATCGACATCCCCCTGCGGGAACGGGCAATATGCAGCCATGTTTCGGGTCGAGTGCTCTTTCCCTTCAGCGTCCGTGATCTTGTGGGATTCGGCTTTATGCAGCACGTAGGCAAAGGCGGCGAGGGCGAAGAGATGGCTGCCTCCCTCCCGGTAACGACCGATATTTCGGTAATATCGGGTGTCGAAGAACGCCAGGGCAGCGTCGCCGATCGAACCGACCACCTGTCCTTCAAGTTTGTTCGCCCATTCTTCGACGCGCTGCACTGTCACCTCGTGGACAACACCGTCCACGGCCATCGGGTAGCCGGTAGAGACCGATCGGTCGAGGGTTATGGCGCACGTCGTGAGAGGCCGGGACTCCGGGACGTACGCGGCGACCTCCCGACCATTCCATGCACGAATGTCAGGGTTTTTCGCTTCTTTCAGCGCCCATTCCACCGACCGGATGATCTCGTCCGTGGACTGCGTGACGCATCCCCAGTGATTTCCGTGGCTTCCGGGTTTTTTGCCGGCGCCATCCCCTACCCGGTGCCCTGGTGCATTCGATTTCATATGATAACGCTTCCTCGAATTGTGTTACTCGTTGAGATTCAGCGGCGGCGGGAGTTCTTCGTGGTATCTTTCGCGATACCACTCCCGGAGGGTAGCGATGTCATCGACCAGCCACTGATAGTAGGTCGTGAGGACAACCTCCGGCCAGATTCCCCGTGCTTCCTGCAGAAACTCCTCGTTTGCCTGAACTACGGCCCTTGCAAATCTCTTCAAGGGGACGGTAGTTCGGGTATAATAGTTCATTTGCGCACTCATGTAGTCGATCAAAACCGTCTCGCGATCGTCCGACAGGGTTACGGTGAACTCAAACACTGTTCCGGAGACTTTCGCTTCCGGTTCATCGGAAGCAAAGTGTGTCTTCTCTTGGGGAATATGTTCGGGGTCGAGTCTGTGGAACACCCAGTTGATGTTGACAAGGAGGGAGTCGAAGTACGTTAATGCCCCGCCGATGATATCAACGTCATTGATGAAGAAATGGAAGACCATCTCAAACCCCTTCCAGATGTCAGATCTGTACGGGGTGGCAGATACCTTCTGGATGCGATCTTCCAGTTCTTTTCTGTTCCAGATCATCCGGACCGCTCCGGGGTGGTCTGTGGTGACGATGCCGGGCTCCTCTTGGACAGATACAGGAGGCAGACGATCCTGATCGGCGTCTACCCCATACACCTCACGATACCATTCTTTGATGATATCCAGGTCCGCTCTGAAGATCCAGTAACCGGCATCCTCGCACACCTTCGAGACGCTTAGGATTTCCGCGATCATCTCCTCCGCAGAAAGGATAACGCCGTTCGCAAACGCTCGGAGCGGGACCTGCAGGGTTTGGAAGACTTTTTTCCCGGTATAGATGTATTCGAGGGTCACGAGGTCGGTCGCCTTGTCGTAGTGCACATAATACCGGAACCCTTCTCCCAGAACGCAGTTGTCAATGTTATAGTAGCGGTGAAAGGGTTTGTCCCGGAGTTTCTCCGGGTCGATAGATCGGAATACCGAAAAAGTACCGAGGAATAAATTCTTTAACTTGGTACAGTTCCCTTCCGGGTTCTCGGTTCGCCCAGATAGATCTATATTATCTACCAATACGCAAACAGGTGTGCATAGATCGATGCAATCGATATACCGAGGATTTTGGGAACTGATCCTTTCGATTTGCTTTCTAACTCCCCCTTTATCCCACTCGATCTTAAACATCAACTTCACCTACACAGTCGGGTTCCATTTATTGTTATACCACCTGAAGACCTGTGGCCCCTTCGTTGGGTAGAACGTCCCGGCACCAGTCGCCTGATTGATCCCGATCACGATCTCATCAATCCCGTACTGGTGAGCATCTGGAGGGCTATACGCAAAATTCTTGGGTTGTTTTGACCACTCGCTCGTAGTTTCTCGTAATGCTTCATCAATCCAATCGATGATCTTTTCTTTCATTTCTTCTCGCGTCAGGGTTGATGTGCCTGGATAAGGGATGCCAAACGATGTGACCGGCTCCGATGTAGGGAAGAGGGTGGTCGGATCCCCAATCCCTTCTGTTCCGGTGATGTGCCGGTTGACAATGTGATCCAGCTGCGTTTTCGTGAGCGGTATTGCAGCCTGACCGACTTTCGTAATATGCACGACATCAGCGAGATCAACACCACGCTTGGTCATCTCCAACAGATGGTCCGCAGTGATCTCGCCCCTGACCAGCCGGCTCCCGGCGCCGTCGAAGAGCAGGTCCCAGACCTGGATCTTGATCGCGTCCGGCAACGGCCCCAGGAGTTCCTTCGAGAGCAACACCCCGAGTTCCCGCGCCTTCCACGGGAACTTCCCCGTATAGCAGGCGATGGCGCCGGTGATCTTGACCCCATCTCCGGGTCCGGGGATCGCGCCCGCGGCGTTCATCGCCGCGCCGATCGCATCCCCGTTAATGATCGCCTGCACCGCGTCGCGAATGTCGGCAATCCCACCCACGACTGGCAGGCAGGAGAACCCGATCCAGCCGACCATGTAGTACGGTGAGGAGGCGGTCTCCTCCCCGACCAGCCCGTAGAAGAGCCCGTCCGGAAGCCCGGTCTCCCCGAAGGTCGCCCCGAGGATGATGGCCCGCCCGATCTGGGCGAGATCGATATCGCCACTGGCTTGCGGCGTCAGCGGGTCGGGGTCGGCGCCGTCGAGGGGGAGGCCATAGTCACGGCGAGCGAGGCGTAACTGCCCCTTCCAAACGTCAGTACATCGAGAGAGTCGATACGACCTCAATGTACGGGTGCTGGCCAGTTCCTACTTGCGACATGAATCTGAAAGGGAAAAGGGGGATCGGAATGAGAACGCCTATCCGATACCCCTTAAGTCGACACGACCGTTTACGTGAACATAATCCCCCTCCTTCAACTGGAGATGAAAGTATTTTTTATCGATCTCGATCAGGATCTTTCCAACTCCGAAATCGACAATAGCATCGTGCCATCGTTCGGCGTCGTTGGGATCGTCCGGGATGATGATCTCGTCGATGCGTCCGTCGATATCGAGGCTGGGTCTTGAGAGATCAGGGCTTATGCTCACTGCTTGAACTTCCACCTTTGATAGGGAATGGATCAACATTACCAAGACGATTTCTTTGGTTTTCCCGATCATATCTGGGGTGCAAAGCATATAACCCTCAAAGGCGCCATCGAACACGTACGCTTTTTGTCCATTTCCGAGTTCGACGAGAACGAACTGTGTGTAGACCGTGTCCATGTATCCAGCTCGGGGTTTAACTGCCAGTATGCGGGCTTGAAATTCGAGTTTTTCTTTCAAATCCTCCTTCATGCTATTTCACCCTGAAAGGATATGCTGTCACGAGATAGCCATTACTTCCAATAACCAACAGCAGTATTTTCCCAGAATTGGGTTCTACATAGTGATAAGCTCCAGCGCTACTAACCTTCTGCCCATATTTCGCCCCGTCCAGGACGAGCTCCCTTATTTTGTTCTCGTCGCGATATACCGGACCAAAAGCATCAGCAAATTGGTTATTTGCTATTAGATCAGGAAAATGGTCTTCTCTGATATGCTTCCACCCACTCGGTCTCACATTGAGCGCTATGGCTTCAGCCTCCGTCAACCCTTCCTCCAGCCAGAATACCTTGCCGTCCCCACGTTTGATAACGCTCAATGTCCTCTCAAGATTCCCGTTCTGATCGATCACCTTCGCCAGATCGCCCGCTTCGATCTCGCCCCCGACCAGTCGATGCCCGGCGCCGTCGAAGAGCAGATCCCAGACATCGAGTTTCAGCGTATCCGGGAGGAGCGGCAATATCTCTTTCGAGAGCAACACCCCCAGTTCCCGCGCCTTCCACGGGAACTTCCCCGTATAGCAGACGATCGCCCCCGTGATCTTGATCCCGTCCCCGGGCCCGGGGATCGCGCCGGCGGCGTTTATCGCCGCGCCGACCGGGTCCCCGTTCAGGATCGCCTGCACCGCGTCGCGGATGTCGACGATCCCACCCATGACCGGCAGGCAGGAGAACCCGATCCAGCCGACCATGTAGTAGGGCGACGAAGCGGTCTCCTCCCCGACCAGCCAGTAGAAGGAGCCGTCGGGCAGCCCGGTCTCCCCGAAGACCGCCCCGGCCAGGATCTCGCGCCCGGTCTTGGCGAGGTTGATCTCGCCGCTCGCGGCAGGCGTCAGCGGGTCGGGGTCGGCGCTGTCGGAACAGTCGTTACGAGCCGGTCAACATTGCCTGCTTTTCTTCAAGTATTTTCAAGGGATGCTGCCACCAGAATCGATCCGGATAGGATCGGTCCTCAGTTTTTGAATAGTAATCAAAGATCTTCACGATCTCCTTGATTTCTCGCATGTATATGCATTTCAGGACTTCATCAAGACTGGCAACCATTGTTTTGATCTCTGTCAGGTCAAAATCCCGTTCCAGTTCCATCAGCAGGATCTCAATCTCGCTACGGAATGACAAATCATTAGGGATCTCGAGTTCCAGTGACATTACGGAGTAGGCAAAATAGCAGATCACTGTGGGATAGTGATCTATATCACGTTTTAACGCCGCAAATAGTTTGTCGCGGTAATCCCGCCCCCACTTCTCTTCTAGGGCAGTCAGCTTCCAAGATATCCGTGTATATTCCGCGCGAAAGCCCTCGCACTCGATTCCTTCTTCTTCGAGCAGATGTATCCAAAAAGGGAGAAGGTGTTTCGACCCATAGGGTGCAACAGGAGAGTACCTCCCATAGAGTTTCAGTTCATCATAGTGTTCATCGATTTCCTTGATACTATTCTCATAGCGGCTCAGACCCTCGATTACTTGCCTTTTCAATTTCTCATCCATCCGACGCCTCCCTTATGAAGTCTAGTTCACTCGTATAAGCCTGTTCGCGATTTCCACATCGACATAGTGCTTTTCCCCATTATTTGGCACGAAATAGGTCGTGATAAATCCATCCTTCGTCCCGCTTACGAACTCATTGGGGGTACGATCATAGACTACCAGTGTATCGTAGCCTTCTTGGTAATACAGTTCCACCCCACTGTCCCTTCTCTGCATCAGGGTTACTGCCTTCTGCTGATACTCCTCTGGACTGAGCACAGGTGTCCATTCACTTCTATGCTTGTTGTAGTGGACAGCGCGATATTCCTCCCATGTAAGTTCCCCTTTCGTCACCCAAGTTCCATCAAACATTGCATCGAGCAGATGCCTGACATGGACAAGGTCAATGTTCTTCTTGGCTAATGCCTCAATCGCTTCTACCGGAACGCCATGCGCGTTGTGCAGCGCGCTCCCGGCCCCGTCGAAGAGCAGGTCCCAGACCTGGATCTTGATCGTATCCGGCAACGGCCCCAGGAGTTCCTTCGAGAGCAACACCCCGAGTTCCCGCGCCTTCCAGGGGAACTTCCCCGTATAGCAGGCGATCGCCCCCGTGATCTTGATCCCGTCCCCGGGTCCGGGGATCGCGCCGGCGGCGTTCATCGCCGCGCCGATCGCATCCCCGTTGAGGATCGCCTGCACCGCGTCGCGGATATCCGCCATCCCGCCCGCGACCGGCAGACAGGAGAACCCGATCCACCCGACCATGTAGTAGGGCGAGGAGGCGGTCTCTTCTGTGACCAAACCCCACTCGTAGCAGAGCCCACCCGGAAGCCCGGTCTCCCCGAAGACCGCACCGGCCACAATCTCACGCACGATCTTGGCAAGGTTGACGTCCCCGTTCGCGGCTGGGGTCAGCGGGTCGGGGTCGGCGCCGTCGAGGAGGCCGTCCCCGTCGGTATCCGGGTTGAAGGGATCGGTGCCGTACTCGAATTCTGCCAGATCGTTCAGCCCGTCGTCGTCAGTATCCGCCTTGGTCGGGTCGCTCCGGGGCTTGAAGTAGGTTTTACCGTACTCGTCAGTAATGGGCTCCCCGGCCTCAAAACCATCGGAGAGACCGTCGCCATCCGTGTCGACCAAGTCCGGGTTGGGGTTTTTCCAGTTGCCGAACCCGTCACGATACCCGTTCTCGAAGCCGTCCGGCAGGCCGTCGCCATCCAGATCGGTGTTGTCCAGGAATACAATGGCGGTAGTCATATCGTTAGATTTGACGGTCACCATCTGGGTGACCGGAACGTATCCGCTCATCTGGATCACTAACCGATGGGTTCCGGCGAGAACACTGGAGATGATCAGCTCTTCTGATTGCTCGTTCGTAACTCCTTTATAAACGCCGTCGAGGAACACCCGGGCGCCCGGCGGGTCGGTGACCACCCGGAGCGTACCCGGTACGGCGGGACTCAGGTCAAAGGTCACCGGGGTCGTTTGGCCGTCGTAAACCGGAACGACTGCGGACGCAGTCGTATACCCTGTCTTCTCCACCTTGACGTGGTGATCGCCCTCCAGGAGACGCACTTGGTGCGGTGAGCCCCCCCGGAGAAGACCGTCAACGTAGATATCGGCACCGCGGGGATGCGTATCTACGTAGATGTCCCCCTGGGATGCGCCTATTGGGACAAGGGAAGGATGGATGGTGATGTGCCCCTGGTCATAGTCGGGATCAGGCTTAAGGAGGCCCCTAAAATCTCCGTATCCTGTTTTGCTAATCATGTATGACGTATCGCTCGTAAAAGCGTGACCGATAGAGCCTGTATACCCATTTTCATCGGTGTAATAAGTCTGCTCGAGACCAGTATCGACATGGACGAACGTGACCGCTGCGTTGCTCACCGGGCTTCCCGTCACTGCATTCGTGACGTGCACCGTTACGCGGTTCATAACGCTGAAAGCCATCATTTGTGCCAATGCCTCCTCGTCAAACAGCGCATCCCACCGCGCCGAGTCCATGACGGCGTACTTCGCCGAACCCGCCGCCGCGCAGGAGACCACCCCGTTCACGGTATCGACGGTCGAGGATACGTTGACGAACGTTCCGAGGTCGTCGTCGAAGCGGTAGATCGAGAGCCGGGAGGGGTCCACGACGTGGGTCGGGTCGTACGCGATCTCGATCGTCCCGGACTCGACATCGTCGCCGAACCCGATCGCGGCGACCTTGCTCACCAGGATCTCCTCGTCGATCAGGTGGGTGTAGTTCACCGTGGCGACGCTGACGTTGGCGATGGCATACCCGCGGCCGAAGACCGTCAGGTTCAGGGCGTCGTCGAGGAACCACTCGCCGCTCCAGTAGTCCTCGTCGCCGTCCGGGACCCCATTGTCGTTCGAGTCGGGGTTGGTGGGATCGGTCCCGAGGGCCACCTCGGCGCCGTCGACAAGGCCGTCGCCGTCGGTATCGGCGTCGCAAGGGTCGGTCCCCATCGCGATCTCGGCCGCGTCGGAGAGACCGTCCTTATCGGTGTCGGCCGAGAGCGGATCGGTCCCGTAGGTCTGCTCCTCGAGGTTCGAGAGGCCGTCCCCGTCCGGGTCGTCGTCCGTCCCGGCAGCGACGACGACGGGATCGCCGTCTCCCATCATCGGCATCAGCCCCGGCTCCTCCGGGAACGTCCCGAGCTTCAGCAACTCGAACGAATCGGTCAGGCCGTCGCCGTCGGTATCCATTACGAACGGGTCGGCGCCTATCCGATACTTCGCAAAGACCGGGAGGTCGCCGGCGAAGATCTCGTAGCCGTCGATGACCCCGTTCCCGGCCTGATTACCGGGCCACTGCGAGCAGTCGGAGTCGGCATTGAGCGGGTCAAACCCGATCGCCTGCTCGAAGGCGGCGGGGAGCATATCCCCGTCGAGGAGGAGGGTCGTCGAGAAGGGGTTCCCCAGCGAGTCGGTGCCGCCGACCGCGATGGTGTTTGCCGCTACAAGAGTCACCTCTGTCGAGAAGTTCCTGCCCTGTACCGCAATCGTCGACACCACGCCGTTGTGGGTGAGCGTGAGGCTGGTTATGGCGGTGTCGGCGACGTTCCCTGCTACGGTGACGTTGCCGCCGGCCGGCACCGTGTCGTCATGGGGGGAGGTGATCGTGATGGGGGAGGTGGCGGAAGATGCCGGGTGCAGCTCAAGTGAGTAGAACTCCATCGGGAATCGAGGGCCCCAGGCGGGATTCTGCCCGTGCGAGATCTTCACCCGTATGGTACCGGACTGCGGGAAATCTGCATGAAATTCCTTGGGAACCCAGTTTGCAGGATCGTTATAATGGAATCCGGACTCCGAGTAGACAACCTCATCATTGACCTCGATCGTCATCCAGCGTCCGGAAGGGACATCGGTTCCCGGCACGCGCGCAACGAGCGTCAGGCTGTCCCACCCGACACCGGAGGGATCGGTGAACTCGTGCTCGACGGTCGCTATCACCGCACCGGCCAAAAGATTAACATCCGCGCCGTGCTCTCCGTGATCGCCGACCATGACAGGACCGTACTCGGAGCAGGGACCGGTCAGTGTTCCCGACCACGATGCCTCGTGGGACCATCCATCCCACCCGTCGGTAGACCAGTTCCACGCCGATCCGGCTGTCACGGCAGGGGTGACCGTCACCTGTGCGGTCCCGTGGATCGAGCCGACGGATGCAGAGATCTCGCTCGTCCCCTCATACCGGGCCGAAAAGATGCCGTCGGCAGTCACGGTTCCGACCGTCCCATTGCTACTTGTCCAAGTAAAAGTGGTAATACCTTCCACCGCACAGCCGATACTATCGTAAGCGGTAGCGGTGAACTGAATGGTCTCGCCCTCCACCACCTCGGCATTCAAGGGGGTCACGGCGATCATTGCCACGGCGGGGACCGTCTGCGGCGTGCCGTAGGCGAACACCGGTTCGGTCTCGACATACTTCCGCACCCGGATCCAGTCCATTCGTATAACCCGACCAGGAATGCTGTTGTCGCCATCGAAGAGCTGCATTCGGCTGATGTAAATTCCTGTGGAACTAGGGAAAACGTCGGTATACGAGGCGCTCCCGCTGACGGTATGTGTCTGGCTTCCCGGGGTGATAATCCAGGTGTTGTAGTAGTCGCCGCCGGCCGAAAGACCACGCGACGGTCCTGGACGCCAAAAAAATGCATATCTTTGGTAGATACCTCGATCATGGGGGGATGAGTCCGTATACCAGAGCAGACCATTGTATGGGGTATAGAGCAAGGGGAACGACCCACAGTAGTAGTTTGGGTCGGAAGGCAACGAATCGACGTGGATGTGCATCTCCACGATCACCGGCTCGCCGTCGGTGATCACAGGCTCGTTCGAGACCAGGGCACCGGCACCCTGAGATCTGGCGTCATAGATCCAGCCGTTCGAGAAGTAATGGGCGCCCGGGGTCGTATCCGTCCAGAGAGTTGTATCCAGGCCCGGGCCGTTGAAATCGTCGTAGAGGACGTAGGCGTTGTCCCGGCTGCCGGTATCGGTGGCGGCCGCATTCCCGTAGTACATCCAGATCGAGGTCGCACCGGCGGGGAGGTTGACCCAGATGGCGGCTGAATCCGAGGCCGTGTAGGTCTCTTTCCAGTAGTCGAGGACGGTGCCGTCGTCGGTGACGAACCGGACGTCGGAAAAGTCAGCCTGCATCCCGGGCAGGAACGAGACGACCTCGCGGTGGGGATACCCGTCGATCGAGGGCGGGTTGGTGACGGTGACCGGCACCCGGTATAGCCAGGTAGTGCTCCACCAGGTCATCTCCGGGCACGCGACGCCCCGGAAGACCGGGGCGGTGTTGATATCGACCTGCCCGATCTCGGCGGGCTTGGTGTAGACGACCTTGAACAGCCGGGTCTCCCCGGCGTTGAGCGTCTGTCCGTCGGGAGCGAACGGCACCCACTCCGGCCAGGACTGCTCCACCGTCTCGGTGCCGGCGATATAGGGCTCCCAGACAGTGGCGGGCTCAAGAACAACATCCTCCCGGGCAACCTCCCCTGGAGTTGCGCCCTCAAGAGTAACGTTATCCGGGGTAACATCTTCCGGGGCAACATCTTCAAGAATAACGTTCTCAAGGGTAACGTCCCGGTATTCGATAATGGGGATCTCGACACTGTGTGATCGATTCTCCCGGACGAACCACTCGGCCCGGGTGACGTTCTCGTTCCCGTTATGGAGTGCCCATGTGGCCAGGAAGTCCTCCGATCCGTCGAGGGCGATCGTCCGGTGGGCGGTGACCTCAAAGATCTCGGTGAAAGTGCCGAGATCCGGAGTTGCATTCACCAGCCGGATCTCCACTTCGTCGTCGCCACTGGTGGCGGCAGACCTGCTGGCATCCTTGATCCAGATGGTCCTGGTCTCGCGGTCATAGACCTTGAGTTTGGTCTTGCCGGAACCGGTGACCACGCGCGTGGCACCTACCGCCGGCGAAGCATCCGCACCGGGTTCCCCGGTATTTTCGATATCTACGGAGGCATTGGTCCAGGACGTAGGTCGCGATCAATTATCCCTTGAGAACAACGGTGGGTCCTTCTTTATCTTGGCAGCCCCATGGCCGTTCGATGCGGCGCCGGATGCCGGTACAGATGAATCCGCAACAAATGTCGTCGTACCGGAGAACGAGTCCGGGGCGGTGTTCACGCTCGATGCGGCTCTATTCGGTTCTGCAGCACCCACGGCGGGAATGAACGCCGTGGTTACCATCAGCACCGCTATAAGAAGCGAAAAAGCTCTTTCCAAACGTTTCATACTCATCGATAATCACCCTTCGCGCCGGGGGCAAGATGGGCAAACTCTTAAGTACGAAGAGAACTAACGCATCCTGCCTACGGGCTATTGTGATGTTCACCTAGCTGTCGAGAGTCAAGTGAACATCACTCACTTCTCCTTGCGTTAATCAACTGTTAGACTCCTCACAAACTTTAGCGAGGCAATCAATCAACGGATAGAGATTTCTTAGTCAAGCATATAACCCAATCGCTTTGTATAACCTCCAAAGGAACTGGATAAATTCAACTCAACTGGTTGTAAGTGCTTTTACGATGGAACCATTAAATTCGTGTTAGACTGAATCACAATACATTTATACCCCTGGCCGCTCCATCCGCGGGATGGTTAAACAACTCTCCATCGTCGGGTTGCGCAGCCCCTCATTGTCACCCTGTCGGCAGCCCCCCTCGTTGAGTGCGCCGGCACCTGACTGAACGTCGGGCCGTCCTATCCGGGCGTTCGAGCACGCGAAAGATCCCTTCGCAGGACTCAGTACTTCGTTAATTTTGGTACCCGGCAACGATACGGTCTCACGCGACGCCGCAGAGTGCGAGGCCCTATGAGGGCGGAGTTCGAGCACCGTCAGGTGTGAAGTGCGAGCGTAGCGAGCATGAGAAGCCGTCAGGTGCGAAAGGAAGTCAGCAGTTTAACCTCCAGGGAGCTTCCTCGGAACTTTAGCGGAGTATCGGGACCCCGCCGAGGCGCCCGCCGGCCGGCACCCGGGGTCACCCCCGCACACCACGGCCCCGTCCGGCCCCCCTCTTCTTCTGCATCCTCTGCCACCGCTTGAGGAAGAACGCCGCGATAGCGAGGGCAAAGAGCGTATTGAAGAGCGTCCATATGACCGGGTTCTCGAAGTCGGTCCCGATCAGGTTCCCGTGCACGATGGCAAAGAGGAGGACGACGTACATCAGGCCGTGCACCCACCGCCAGTACTTCGGGATGTACTTCCGGAGCAGCACGGCGGCGAAGGCGATGTAGAGGAGGTAGAGGGCAGGCCGGCCCGCGTTCAGCCAGAACCGCTCCCAGGAGGAGACAACCGGGATGAAGAGGGCGGGATTCATCGAGGCTATGGCGAGGGTCACGGGGTGCAGCGTGGGGAGGAGGAGGCCGACGGCGGCGAAGGTGTGGTGCACCTGAAGGAACGGTTTGCCGAAGACCTGCATGATCTCCCGGAGGAACGGCGTCAGGATGACCGCGATGCCGAGAGATAGGAACCCCCACAGGGCGAGAAGGCGGGCTATGACGCGGAACGGGTCCTGGTAGGGCGTGGTCAATACCACCGCGGCGACGATCGCGTAGAGGGCCAGGATGACGGCGGCAGCGAGCATGCCGGCCCGGGGGAGAGGCATGGTTCCTGAAGAGTTACGGAGAAGAGATAAGGGTTTCGACCAGGGGCGTCATGAGAACGGGCCGGCCAAGTCTCAAATTTTGGTCCATTGCTGGACAGCCGAATAGCTTCGTTTATCCATCATAGCAAAGGTAAAACCGAAGCGCCGGAAAGCCCCATACAGTGGACCGTGGTGGATATCGCCACGGGGGGAGGGGCTGACGGGGAGTGCGAGCGAAGCGAGCTTGAGCACCGTTAGGTGCGAGGGGGGTCTCCCCCCTCCCCTGTCTCCACAATAATGCGAGAATGTTTCCCCCACCCCGCCCGGCCTTCGGCCTCCTCCCCCGCCCCGGGGGGGCGGGGGCAGTACATGGCGATATCCCCTCGGAATCCGTGCCAGGGATGTGATCGGGGGAAACTCAAGTTCCTTCAGGTGAATTATCCACAAAGGAGCGGTGCCCCTCTCTGTCCACTGTTATCCGAACCCCTCCGAACATCAGAGACTCCGGATGCTTGTATATTGCACCTCTCAAGTGTTCGAACTCCGGATATCCCCCGGACCCGGCCTCCCCACCGGCCGGGGGAATCACAGAGCCGCCCCTTCAGATCGCGATCCCGACGAGGTGCAGCAGCACCAGGACCAGGGCGCCGGGGAGCCCGCCGAGGGCGCAGATGAGGATCGTCACCAGGTTGATCTGGATGTCGGGTGCCCCAAACCAGCCGAGGACGTCGAAGTAGTTCAGGAGCCAGAGCGTGACGAGCCCGGCGACGGCGTTGATGACGAGCGTCATGGCCTTCTTCATGAGGTAGTAGAGCGCCGCGGCTATCGCTACGGCAAGAAGGATGGCGAGGATCTCTTCCATCATTCATTTACCAATGATCTGCTGGTTATTTAACCGTATTGATGGAATCGTCAGCCGTCCGACGCGTCTTGCATCTTTTCCGAGCCCTCCGACCTCCCGGAGCATCTCAAAGACGTTCCCGGCAAACATCGCCGTACGGATGGGTTCGGTGAGGTCCCCGCCCTCGATCCAGAAGGGGTTCGAGATCTCGACCGAGAAGTCGCCGGAGAACGGGTTTGCGGTATGGGCGCCCACGACGTCGTGGATCCAGACCGCCCGCTCGTCGCCGGGCTCCTTCATCCGCGGGCCGTCGAGGAAGAGGTTGTGGAACCCGATGCCGGGCGGCTCGCCGCCGGAGCGGACGGCGCTTCCCGTGCTCGCCTCGCCGTAGCGGTAGCCGGTCTTGAGGTCGTAGGCGAACCGCCGGAGCACCCCCCGCTCGATGAAGGCCAGGCGGCGGGTGGGGACGCCCTCGGCGTCCCATGCCGCGCTGCCGAGGCCGGGGGCGAACGGGTCGTCGTAGAGAGAGAGTGACTCGTCGAGGACCTGCTCGCCGACCTTGTCTGCGAGGGACGACCGGCCGGCCTTCACGTTCCGGCCGGAGAGGGCCGGGAGGAGGACCTGGCCGATGATGCTTGCGGCCGCGATCGGGGAGAGGACGATATCATAGCGCCCGGTCTCGATGTCCCGGCCGCCGAGCGAGCGGGCTGCAAGGAACGCGGCCTGCTCCCCGACCGACCGGGGATCGAGCTCGGCGCGGAACGGGGAGGCGTCGAACTCGTAGCCCGTGGACTGCTCGCGGATCGTCTCAAGCGAGACCGACGCCGCCGTCCGGTCCATGCCGTAGAGGGTGCCGGTCGAGTTCGCGACCATCATGTAGGCCCGGGCGAGGTTCGCGCCCCCGCCGACGACCTCCACCGGGTGCTCCGCGGCACCGGCAAGGAGCTCCTCGACCATTCCCGCCGCGTCCTCGACCGCGACGACGAGATCCCGGTCCGCCGCGGAGGCGGTGCCCGCGAGTTCGGCAGGTTTCGGGAACCCGCCCCACTGCTGCGGGGTGGCGAGGCGGCCGCTCGCGAGCGCCGCATCCAGGCACTCTTTCCACCGGTCGGGGTCGCCCGTGGACGAAAAGCCTATCCGCCCGTCGTTGACGGTCCGGATGGCCATGCTCCAGGCCTCGGACTCCTCGGCAGTGCCGAGGATCCCCTTCTTGATCTCGGTAGCGATGCTCTCCCCCCGGTAGTAGAAGACCTCGACCTCGTCGGCCTGTCTCGTGCCTTCCCGGAGGACCCGCTCGATCAGGTCTTCGCCGTTCATTCGCCCCGCCCCCCGATGGTTGCGTTCTCGAGCAGGAGGTGCGGCGCGCCGTCGCTCACCGGCACGCTCTGCCCGCCCTTCCCGCAGTAGCCCGGGCTCATCTTCCGGTCGTTCCCGATGAGAGCGATGTTGTGGAGCGTCGAGAGGATCTCGCCCGAGAGCGAGACGTCCCTGACCATATCGGTCGTCTCGCCGCCCTCGATCAGGTAGCCGTACTCCGCGTTGAACTGAAAGACGCCTCTTCCCGGGTCGACCTGGCCGCCCCGGGACCCGATCAGGAGGATGCCGTCCCGGCATTCGGCGAGGATCTCGTCGTAGGCCGCATCGCCGCTCTCGATGAACGTGTTGCTCATCCGGACGATCGGCGGCGCCCCGTGCTCGGCGCGGGCGTGGCCGGCAATCCCGTTCCCGACCGCCGCAAGGGTCTCGCGGTTGTGGATGTACGATCTGAGGATCCCGTCGCGGATGATCTCTGTGCGCTCGACGGCGACGCCCTCGGCGTCGACGGGCATGAACCCGAACTCGTGGAGCGTCGGGTCGTCGACGATGACGAGCCCCGGACAGCCGATCGCTTCACCGATCTTCCCGCCGAGGACCGATGCGCCCTCGCGGACGAGGTCGCCCTCGCTCGCGTGGCCGACCGCCTCGTGGGTGAAGACACCGGCGAGCTCCGGGTCGAGGATGGCCCGCCGCGCTCCGCCCTTCGGAATCTTCGCGTCGAGGAGCGAGACCGCGACCTCGCCCGCCTTCCTGCCGAGGTCCTGCTTGCCGCGGAGGTTAAAGCCGGTGGTGATATGGTCGCGTTCGCTCCCCATCTGCATCACGCCGTTCCGTGAGGCTATCGCGAGGACCGAGAAACCCGACCGGACGGCCTCGTAGGAGTACTCGTTCCCGCTCGAGTCCAGGTACCGGACCGCGTCGATCCCCTCGGTGTAGCGGGCCCGGGTGTTTGCAACCCCCTCGATGCGTGCCGCTTGCTCGATCCCGGCAAGCAACCGGGTCTTCTCCTCGAGATCGATATCCCGCGGGTCCTCCCTGAGGGGCGGGACGGGTAGCACGCCGCGGGGGGCGTCGGCAAGATCGATCTCGTCCGCCGTCACGGCCGCGAGGCGTGCCGCGGCCGCCACGAGGGCGTCGACCTCACGCTTCGAGTCGATATCGACGTGGTCGCGGGTGAGAAAACCCCAGCCTTTCGGCCCGAGCACCCGTATCACAGCTTTATCAAAAAATGAGGTGCCTGCGGACTCGATCACTCCGTTGTCGATATCGACCAGAGTGACCTCGCCCCGTACGCACCTGATGTCGTAGTATCGCACATCAGCAGCCATAAGGCATCAGACTATAGAGCGCCCGACGTTTGCGTTCGGATCGAAGATGACGGTCGGGTTGACCGTCATCTTCCGGAGTTTCGAGAGGAACCCTTCGCGGTTCTCGGGCACGAGCGCGTTCTGGAGGACCTCCTCGATGTGGTCGACCGGGACCACCTCGACCATGTCGCGGTAGTGGTCCTCGATCAGGACGTCGTCTAAGTTCGACCGCGGTATGATCACCTTCTTGATCCCGGCCTTTGCCGCCGCCTCGATCTTGTAGGTGACCCCGCCGATGGGGAGGACGTCGCCCCGGACCGAGAGGGACCCGGTCATCGCGACGTCCTGGCGCACCGGGATGTTCTCGATGGCGCTGATCACCGCCGTCGCCACCGTCACGGAGGCGGAGTCGCCCTCGACGCCGCTGTAGGTGCCGATGAACTGGATATGGATATCCATGTTCCGGATGTCTTTCCCTGTGAACTTCTTGATCAGGGCGCTGACGTTCTTGATCGACTCCTGGGCGATCTCCTTTAAGAGGCCGGTCGCGATGACCGAACCGTTCGCACCCTGGCTCGGGGTCACCTCGGCCATCACGGGGAGGACGGAACCCGAGTCGCTCCCCATCACCGCAAGCCCGTTCACCCGGCCGACCCGGGTGCCCTCGACGACGGTGATGTCGTAGTCGCGGCTCCGGCGGATGTACTCGTCGGAGATCTGGTCCTCGATCGAGCGGGCGGCCGCCTTTGCGGCGAGGACGTGCTTCACGTCGGTGAACTCCGCGCTCTCCTGCCGTGCGAGGTCTCCTGCCACCCGGATGAGCCCGCCCATATCACGGAGCTTCAGGGTCAGGTGGCCCTTCCGGTTCGAGCGGCGCCGGGCCTCGCGGATGACCTCGAGCATCGCGTCGCGGTTGAAGTGGGGGATCTTTCCGTCGTTCTTGACCTCCTGGGCGATGAACCGGAGGAACTTCTTCCGGTTCTCCGGAGTGTCCTCCATCGTCTCCCGCATGTAGACCTCGTAGCCGTAGCCCCGGACACGCGACCGGAGTGCCGGGTGCATGCCCTGGATGGCGTCGAGGTTGCCTGCCGCGATCATGACGAACCGGCAGGGGACCGGCTCCGTCCGGACCATCGCACCGCTCGAGCGCTCGCTCTGGCCGGTGATCGGGAAGGTCCCCTCCTGGAGCGCGGTCAGCAGGTTCTGCTGGGAGTGGGGGGTCAGGGTGTTGATCTCATCGATGAAGAGCACGCCTCCGTGCGCCCGGTGAATGGCCCCGCCCTCGACGCGGTCGTGGGACGGGGTCTCAAGGCCGCCGCTCTGGAAGGGGTCGTGCCTGACGTCGCCGAGCAGGGCGCCCGCGTGAGAGCCGGTCGCGTCGATGAAGGGCGCGGTGGTGTTGGGCTCATGGGAGATCAGGAGCTTCGGGACCATCGCCTCCTCGCGGGGCATCGAGTACTTCAGCGCCATGAAGACGAATGCGGCGGCGATGATGCCCATGAGCCACTGGTAGGTGATGATCGCGTAGCCGATGATGCCGATGATGAGGAGCATGATAAGGGTGCTCCGCATCTGGATCTTCTTCCTCGCCTCCATCTTGTGGGCGTTCACGATCTGTTTGCCGCGGCTCGCGGGTACGGTTCTGATGATGGGGTTATTGTTGTCTTCGGGGTTCGGGTAGACCAGAATATCCTGCAGATCCTCCTTGGGGAGGAGCTCGGCCATCGCCTTTGCCAGCATCGATTTGCCGGTTCCCGGCGTGCCGATCATCATCACGTGCCTGCGCTGGACCGCAGCTTTCCGGATCACCTCGACGGCGTGTTCCTGGCCGATGACCTGGTCGATGAGATTCGGCGGGACATCGATATCGGACGATGCGCTCAACTCAAGACCGGCAAAGTCATCGATCTCCGCCAGCTCGTCGTGGGTGAGCTCAATCTTCGGAATTTCTGTTGGAGTCGTTGAATCCATCGTCGAGTTTACCTCTTTGCTGCACTGGTACTTATATAATTTATTCATGCTCGTTCAAATACTTTCCAGCAAAGGTGTCCTATGAGAATAGTCAGTACCGAACGCTCCCAGGTCCTAGCAGCCCGCATTGCCGAAAAGATGGGGATCCTCCTGGTTGAGACAAAATTCAACCGGTTTCCCGACGGTGAGATGTACCTCAAATGCGGGGATCTGGACGACGAAACCCTGATCGTCAGCAGCATTGTTGATAACGACATGTTTGTCCAGACCCTTCTTGCGATCGATGCCGCCGACCAATCCAGGATCACCCTCGTGGTCCCGTACCTCGGCTACTCCCGGCAGGACAGGCGCATCCACTCCGGCGAGCCGATCAGCGCCAGGGCGGTCGCACGGGCGCTCTCGATCGGCGTCGAGCGGGTCTACATCGTCAACATCCACGACCCGGCCATCCTGGACTTCTTCACGGTCCCTGCAACGAATGTCACCATCGCCCCGGCGATCGGCGGCTATGTCGGCGACCTGCGCCTGAAGAATCCCCTGATCCTCGCTCCTGACGAGGGCGCGGTCGCGTTTGCCGCCGATGTCGCCGCGGCCGGCGGGTGGGACTGCGATCATCTCGAGAAGACCCGGCTCTCGGGCGAAGAGGTCCGGATCGCCCCGAAGTCTATCGATGCCGAAGGCCGGGATGTCGTGATCGTCGACGATATCATCTCCACCGGCGGGACTCTCGCGACCGCCGCCTGCATGCTCCGCGAGCAGGGGGCCACGTCCATCCATGCTGCGTGCGTCCACGGGGTGCTCACGAGCGGCGCCTACACGCGCCTGCGGGCGGCGGGGGTCTCCTCGGTCGTCTCCAGCGACACCTACGAGAACGCCTCAAGTTTCATATCCGCTGCGAACGCCATCGCCACCGCGATCAGGGACAATGCTCACCATTGACGGGTCACACCTCGAAGGGGGCGGGCAGATCGTCCGCCTGGCCGTCGCCCTCTCGGCGATATCAGGTACACCGGTCACCGTCACCCGCGTCCGGGAGAACCGGGAGAGGCCGGGGCTCGCCCCCCAGCATATTGCCGCGGTCCGGGCGGTTGCCGGAACCTGCGGCGCCGAATACTCGGGGCTTACGCCCCGGAGCCGTGAGATCACCTTCACCCCCGGCCTCCTCCGCCGGGCCGACCTCGTGATCGATACCGGGACCGCCGGGAGCATCCCTCTCGTCCTCCAGGCATGGCTCCCGGCCGCCCTCCGTGCGGGAGGGAGCATCACGGTCACGGGCGGGACCGAGGTGACGCAGAGCCCGACGATCGATTACGTCGACCGCGTCCTCGCCCCGGTCCTCCGCCGGGCCGGGGCGTCGATCGCTATCGATCTGCTCGAACGCGGCTACTACCCGCGGGGCGGCGGGCGCGTCCGCGTGAGGGTGGAGCCGGGCCTCCCCGGCCCGATCGCGATCCCGGAGGAGGCAGGAGCATGCGGGCTCGTCTCCTGCTCGGCGAACCTTCCCGGACACGTCACGGAGCGGCAGGCAGCCGCCGCCGGCGACCTCCTCCGTAACGTTGCCGGCATCTCCTGCACCGCGACCCTGGATGCCCGCGAAGGCGGGCCGAGCACCGGGAGCTCCGTCACCGCCTGGTGCGGGGCGAAGGGTGCCGTCGCTCTCGGCAGGAGAGGGCTTCCCGCCGAGGAGGTCGGGAAGGCGGCCGCACGGGCCCTCGCGGAAGAACTCGCGGGCCCCGGCACGGTCGATGTCCACCTCGCCGACCAGCTCCTGGTCTACCTCGCCCTCTGCGGCGGGGAGTACAGCACCCATACCCTCTCGATGCACGCGAAGACCGCCTGCTCGCTCCTCGCGGAGTTCGGCTATCCCGTGGAGTGCCGGGAGAATACCACCGTGGAGTTCTTTGCATGACGCTCGTCCTCGATGCCTCGGTCTTTTTCTCGGAGATCCCGATCGAAAGTCCGGCATGGACCACCCCCTCGGTGGTCGGGGAGCTCGCCGACCTCCACGCGAAGTGCCGGTTCGAGGCCCTCGCCGCGACGGGGCTTTCCGTCCGCGAACCCCGCGACGAGGACCTCTCGCGGGTCGACGCGGCCGCGGTCCGGACCGGGGACGCCGGGGTCCTCTCGGCGACCGACCGGGATATTCTCGCACTCGCGCTCGAACTCTCGGCCGTCCTCGTCACCGACGACTTCGCGGTCCAGAACGTGGCGCACCGCCTCGGCATCGAGACCCGGAGCATCCGGCAGCGGCCGGCCCGGGCGATCCGGTGGCGCTACCGGTGCAGCGGATGCGGCCGGTACTGGCGCGAGCCGGGCGACTGCCCGGTCTGCGGCGCAGCAATTAAAAGAAAACTTAAATAATCACCCGGAGATCTCTTCTCCATGTCCGCCCTCGAAGAGTTGATCACGAAGGCAAAGGCGCTCCAGGCAGAAGGGCATACCCCCGGCCAGATCTCCGACGAACTGGGCCTCTCGATGGAGACGGTCACCTGGCTGCTCACCCAGCAGAAGGGTATGGAGGCTCCAAAAGATGTCCATATCGACTGGACGGCGGTAGGAAGCCATGGGATGCTTCTCTCCGACATGGCGATGATCATGCTCAAGCGCTTCCTCTACCTCGAGGAGGGGGAGCTCGCCCGGTCAACCGTCGACGTGGTCGACACGGTCGTCGGCATCGCATCCTCAGGCGTCCCGCTCGCGACCCTCATCGCCGCAGAGGAGGGACTGAAACTCGCCGTCTACCTTCCGGCGAAGCACAGCCCGAGCGAGACCCCCACCGGGTCCCTCTCCGGCACCTTCTCGACGATCACCGGGCAGCGCTGCATCATCATCGACGACGTCGTCACGACCGGGACGACGCTTGCGGAGGCGATCCGGTTCCTCCGGCGGCACGGGGCCACGCCGGTGGCGGTCTGGTCGCTCTTCGACAAGCAGGGCATCCGGGAGGTCGAAGGCGTCCCGGTCCACTCGCTCTTCACGATATCGAGGCTCGGCTGAAAGGCCGGCCGCACCTGTTTTCCTGGAGAGGCGGATGCCTGCAGCCTCCGGCCCCTTCACGATTTTTGGGCGCGTATAACCGTGAGTTGGTTGATCCGGCCCCGCTGATCGGCCGGGGAGCCCCGGTAGAGGGGAGACCAATCGAAGAGAATATATAGAACCTCTGAACAAACCTAACGGACAAAGGAGGATTATACAATGCTTGCTGGACAGCCCATCATTATTTTGCGGGACAACGTTGAGCGTACGCGCGGATTCGAGGCACAGCGCTCGAACATTATGGCTGCAAAGGCAATTGCGGCGGCCGTTCGGACAACGCTCGGTCCCCGGGGAATGGACAAGATGCTGGTCAGCTCCAGCGGTGACGTGGTGATCACGAACGACGGGGCGACCATCCTGCACGAGATGTCCGTGCAGCACCCCGGCGGCAAGCTGGTCGTCGAGGTCGCCGAGGCCCAGGACGGCGAAGTCGGCGACGGCACCACGACCGCGACCGTACTCGTCGGATCGCTGATGGAAGAGGCGGAGAGCCTGCTCGCCCAGGAGGTTCACCCCACGATCATCGCCCACGGCTACCAGCTCGGCATGGAGAAGGCCCTCGCGATCCTCGAGGACCTGGCCATCACCGTCGGGTTCGACGACCGGGAGAACCTCTTGAAGATCGCCGACACCGCCCTGACCGGCAAGTCGATCGAGGCGATCAAGGACAAGATCGGAGGCCTCGTGGTCGACGCGGTGCGGCAGGTCGCGACCGAGACGGCCCCGGGCACCTACGTCGTGGACGAGGACGACGTCAAGATCAAGAAGCAGGTCGGCGACTCGATGCACGATGCGGAGCTCATCAGGGGCGTCGTCATCGACAAGAAGCGGGTCTTTGAGCAGATGCCCGATGCGGTCACGGACGCGAAGGTAGCCCTGCTCGCCCAGCCCCTCGAGGTCACGAAGACCCAGGTCAAGTCGAAGATCAAGATCACCTCCTCCGACCAGATGAAGGCGTTCGCCGAGCAGGAGCGCGAGTCCCTCCGGAAGCTCGCCGAGCAGATCGTCGCCTCCGGCGCTAACGTCGTCCTCTGCCAGAAGGGGATCGCCGACGCGGTGCAGTACTACCTCGCGAGAAACGGCGTCTACGCCGTCGAGGATGTCAAGGAAGAGGACATGAAGTTCGCCGCGAAGGCACTCTGCGGCTCGATCGTCAACAAGCCCGAGGAACTCACCGAGGCGACGCTCGGTCACGCCGAGGCTGCCGAGGAGATCCCCGACGCCGACCTGACGGTCATCTCCGGCTGCGAGAACCCCAAGGCCGTGACGATCCTCCTGCGGGGCACCTCCCAGCTCCTCCTCGACGAACTCGAGCGGGCGGTCTACGACGCGGCCCGGGTCGTCCAGGACGCCATCGAGGACGGCAAGTTCGTCGTCGGCGGTGCGTCGGTCGAGACCGAACTCCAGATGCGTATCCGCGACTACGCCGCGACCGTCGGCGGCCGTGTCCAGCTCGCCATCGAGGCGTTCGCGAACGCATTCGAGGTCATCCCGCGGACGCTCGCGGAGAACTCCGGGTTCGACACCATCGACAAGGTCGTCGCCCTGAGGAAGGCTCACGCCGACGGCGCGAGGTATGCCGGGCTCAACGTCTACACCGGGGAGATCGTCGACATGCGTGAGGCCGGCGTCATCGAGCCGCAGCGTGTCAAGACCCAGGCGATCAAGAGCGCGACCGAGACGGCCATGCTCCTCGTCCGCGTCGACGACATGATGATCACCCAGACCGGAAGAGCGGGCGCACAGTAAGTCACCCGCGCGAAGAGGCCGGGAAGACCTCGACCTCTTCCTCCCCGATCTCCTGATCCTGCGGGAGGTTTCTCCCGCAGCAGAAGATCAGGGCCGTGTCCGGGTCGAGATCAAAGGATACCATTATAGCCGCAGAAGGTAAATATTTCAGGCAGATTTTGTGCCGAGGTAGTCTAGTCCGGGAAGGCGGTGGCCTCGAAAGCCACTGGTGTTCGGCACCTCGGGAGTTCAAATCTCCCCCTCGGCGTCCATTTTAAAGATTCAACGCTCAAGCAGCCCCTTATAGAACGTCGCCTCGTCCGACCGCGCCACGAGCCCGGCGCATCCCGCAACACCATCCCGTCACGGGCCGGGCCGGAACGGCAGGGGCCTGTCCTCCGCGGTTGCCGCCTGCAGCACCGGGTCCGGGAGATCTCCAAAAAATGATATTTATGAACCCGGTCTAATAGTATTGATATACGGCACCCCTGCCCGGGGTTTCCGCATGCACAGGCCCAGGCCTATGGGGGTCATTTGTGTACCGCTGCTTTGACGAACTGGACGATGCTGTTGTTATTCTTGACCGGGACAACACTGTCGCGTGGCTGAACAGGCCGTTTCAGGAGACGTTCGGCGTCGAGGACGAAACAGCCCGCGGCATGGAGATCGGGGCATTCATCACCCGCGGCCTCGCGCCGTTCATCCCGGAGGGGGAGAGAGCCGGCCCAATGCTTGTCGACGCTCTCCGGTCCCGGCAGGAGGTCGCAGATGCCGCCTGCCGGATGCGGACCGCCGCCGGCGAGGTGCGCTGGTTCTCGTTCTCGTGCCGGCCGATGACAGGCGCTCCGTACGCCGGGATGACGCTCGTCCGGTTCCGGGACATCACCGCGAGAAGACATGCCGAAGATCTCACCGCCGTCCGGGCGGCACAGCAGGCGGCGATCGCAGACCTCGGCCAGTTCGCTCTTGCGGGGGCCGGGCCACAGGAACTGATGGATGCGGCGGTCCTGATGGTGGCCGGGCACCTGGAGGTCGAGTACGCCAAGGTGCTCCGGTACCTCCCCGGCGAGGATGCATTCCTGCTCGAGGCGGCGACAGGATTCGACGGAGACCTGGTCGGCACGAAAAGGGTGGAAGGAGGGACCGACTCCCAGGCGGGGTACACGCTCCTCTCCTATGAGCCGGTGATCGTCGAGGATCTCAGGACCGAGACGCGCTTTACCGGCCCGGCCCTCCTCCGGGACGAGGGGATCGTGAGCGGCATCAGCGTCATCATCCAGGGCGACAGGGGGCCCTACGGGGTGCTCGGCGCCCATACCCGGACGCGCCGCAAATTCACCCGGGACGACATCAACTTCGTCCAGGCGGCGGCAAACATCCTGGCGCAGGGGATCGAGCGGCGAGCGGCTGAAGAGGCCCTCCTCGCGAGCGAGGAGAAGTTCCGCGAGATCGCCCAGCGGAGCTTCGATATGATCTACACCTGTTACCACGACGGCGGGATCGCCTACATCTCCCCGGCAGTGATCCGTATCCTCGGCTACACCCCCGATGAACTCACCGGCCACAAATGCCGCGACTATGTCAGCCCGCTATCGCTCCCTGCCTGGGAGGAGGGACAGAGGAAGATCGCACGGGGCGAGCCGGTCGAGAGGCTCGAGGTTGAGTTCCGCCGCAAAGACGGGACGACAGCGTTCGTCGAGCTGAACGAGTCGGCGATCCAGGAGCACGGGAAGGTGGTCGGGGTCCAGGCGGTCGGGAGGGATATCACCGAGAGGAGGCAGAATGAACTGCTTCGCCAGCAGGCCTTTTACCAGATCGAGCGGAACATCGAGCAGTTCGCCGTCCTTGGCGACCACATCCGCCAGCCCCTGCAGGTGACCCTGGGGAGGGCGGAGCTGCTGGACGACGAGGTGACGGCGGGGATCATCCGCGAACAGGTCGAGCGGATCAACGACTACATCCGGCAGCTGGACCGGGGATGGGTGGAATCCCGGAAGGTCCGCAATTTCCTCCGGCGGCACGACCAGGACTGAGCCCTGCCGGTGCCGGGAGGCAGGAGGCGTGGAGACGGTATATAGGTGAGACCCGCGGATGCCCGGCGACCGGTTTTATGCAGTTGCCGCAGAAATATATACGGTAGTTATGCCGGGCAACACGACAGAGAACTCATCGGCACGCATGATGGACGGGGCCATCCCCGCCGGCCTCCTTGCCGCCGTGCGGGAGCAGCGGCCGCTCATCCACCACATCACGAACAGCGTCACGATCAACGACTGCGCAAACATAACGATCTGTACCGGGGCCGCCCCGGTGATGGCCGAAGCGCCCGAAGAGGTCGCCGATATGGTCACCGCCGCAGGCGCTCTCGTCCTGAACATCGGGACGCTCTCCGCCGCGCAGGTCGATGCGATGCTCATTGCCGGCCGCCGGGCAAACGAACTCGGCATCCCGGTCGTCCTCGACCCGGTCGGTGCGGGGGCGACGCCGTTCCGGACCGCGACGGTCGAAAAGCTCCTCGATGCCCTCGATATCGCCGTCCTGAAAGGGAACGCCGGGGAGATCGGCGTCATTGCCGGGGCCGGCGGGAGCGTCCGGGGGGTCGACTCCGGCGGGATTGCAGGCGATCCCGTCGAGACGGCGCGGGCGTGCGCCCGCCTGACCGGGACCGTCGTATCGATGACGGGGGCGGTCGACGTCGTCACCGACGGGAGCCGGGTCTACCTGGTCAGGAACGGCAACCCGGCGATGGACCGCCTCTCGGGCACCGGGTGCATGGCCTCCTCGGTCACGGCGGCGTTCGTCGCGGTCGCAGACGATTGCGCCGTCGCGGCGGCCGCAGCGCTCGCGGCTTTCGGGCGGGCCGGGGAGCGGGCTGCTGCCGGGGCACGCGGCCCCTACTCGTTCAGGGCGGGGCTCTTTGACGAACTTGCCGGGCTCTCCCCCGACGACCTTGCCCGGCACGCGCGGATCGAGGAGCGGTGATGGGATACGACCTCTACGTAGTCACCGACGAGAAGATCGGCCGCGGCCGCTCCCACGCGGAGCTTGCCCGGCAGGCCGTCGCGGGAGGAGCGGACGTGGTCCAGCTCCGGGACAAGAACCTCTCCGGGCGGGACCTCTTTGCGGCAGCCCTCGCCATCCGCGAGATCACCGCTGACGCCGGCGCGCTCTTCATCGTGAACGACCGCCTGGACGTCGCCCTGGCATCCGGCGCCGACGGGGTCCACCTCGGCGCAGGCGACCTTCCCATCAGGGAAGCGCGGCGCATCGCCCCGCCGGGGTTCGTCATCGGGGCCTCGGTCGGGTCCGCCGCCACGGCGGTCAGCGCCGCGGCGGAAGGGGCCGACTACGTGGCCCTCAGCCCGACGTTTGCGACCAACTCGAAGGATGACGCCGGGCCGGGCCACGGGCTTATGATGCTCGCGGAGATCCGGACCGCGGTCTCCCTCCCCCTCGTCGCGATCGGGGGGATCACCCCGGCGAACGTCGGCGACGTCATCGCCGCGGGAGCCGACGGCATCGCGGTGATCTCGGCGGTCGTCGGCAAGGACGACATCACCGCCGCCGCACGGGACCTCCGGAGCCGGATCGCCGCCGCGAAGGCGAAAGGACGTTGATCAGGCTCCCGGAAGCGCCGGGGTCCTCTGGTGGAAGGCCGCCCGCCACCGGCCGCCGCTCCGGGCGTATACGGTCGATACGTAGAGCGTCTGCCCGCCGAGGGAGACGGTATAGGCGAGGACGGCACACCCCTCCCCGACGGGCACGACCTTCTCGTCCATGATGGCGTACTCCGGAAACTCGTTGGGGTTCTCCGCGAGATCGCGGAGAATCCCTTCCCGGTCCAGGATGCCCCAGGGGCTGACGACGAGGGCTTCCGGCGCGAGGTACTCCCGGTAAAACTCCATGTCCCGGGTGTCCGCAGCCTTCCAGGCCTGCTTCTCGACCTCGGAGAGAACTGTCAACAGGTCTTCCATAGAGAGCATCTGAACGCATGGGGTGATAATAACCGCTTCCCATGATCTAGGACGCAAACCCTCTTTGCCCCCCGGGAAGAGAGGGTACCGCATGGCCGGGATCACCTTCACCCCCATCGGAGTTGTCCGCTCCCCGTTCCGCGACCCCCGCAATATGCCCGTCCAGCCCGTCGGCGCCCGGGGCGTCCGGGGAACGATCGAACTCGACCCGGCGTATGCCGCCGGACTGAAGGATCTCGCCGGGTTCTCGCGGATCATCCTCCTCTACCACTTCCACCGTTCCGAGGGCTACGC
>JAEWMO010000003.1 GCA_023457135.1 Methanobacteriota archaeon
GTGAACGGACAGGGGCGAGGGGGCCATGGGACGCCCTGGGGCAGGGGGCGATCACGGAGTGATGCTGTTATGAGGGTTGGGTACTGCTCCGGGAAACACGGAACCGGGATTGAACCCTCCACGCCCGATCACTCTTGCCGGTACGGGTTGATGACCGTGATCCCGGGGATGCGCAGGAGATGGGCATCTTCCGTGATGATCGTATCGATGCCGGACTCGATCATCGTTGCGGCAAGAAGTGCGTCCCGGAAGTGGACGTGATGGCTGTCCCGGATCCGGTGGGCAGAAAGGATGGTCGTGCTGCCGTAGCCGACGACGTTCCAGCCGTCAAAGTCCTGAATATTCCGGATGAACCGGGTCACATCCTCGACCGGCATCGGGTTCTCGACCTTCTCGGTCACAACCACCGAGAACTCCGCAAGGTTCTGCGCCGAGACCGAGTAGCGCTTCTCGGATCTCCAGCATGCTGCAACGAGGTCCCTTGAGATCCGCCGCTTTTCGGGGGCATCCGCATCGAAGAGGTAGACGAGGACGTTTGTGTCAATCAGCGGCGGGTTGCCGGTCATACAGGTCCTTCCTTGACGTGTACTTCTTTGCCCCGAAGTGGTACGCCTTCCCGGTCAGCTCGAGTGCGTCCTGCGCGATCTCCTCCTGTGTCTTTATCCTGATCCAGATCTTCATCGCCTCGGTCGCCGCTTCACCAAGAGCTCCCTTCCGCTTCCCGAGGATCTTTTCGACCAGTTCCCGGAACTCCTGCTCCGTCCGATCGTCGATGCTCAGAGTTATCGTGCCCATATCGGTAAGTGTATTTTATATTTATTTAAATATTTCAAATATGTAAGTTCAAATGCCGCGGCCGGCAGCCGATGCAGGTCGGAGGCTCCGGTGCGGCGGCGGAGTCTGGCTCGCCCGATCTTTGCGATTAACGACGTGTGCTCCGTCAGGGTGTGATGGGCCGAAGGGTGCGACGGACGGAATGTCCGGAGCTTGAGCACCGAAGGTGCGGAGCAGGAGTTCGAGAGGACCGAAGGTCTTCGAGGAACGGAGCACGAGCACCGATAGGTGTGAGATGCGAGGGCAGGCGGAGTTCACCTCACCCCCTCCCGGCCGTTCCACTCCCGGACGAGCCTCGCATGACACCCTTCACAGATCTTCGCCTGCGCCTCCCGCGAGCGGTAGACGGCTTTCTTCTCCCCACAGATATCGCACCGGCCGAGTTCAACCTTCGTCCGGGCAAACGTCCGGTGGACCGGAAAATCAGAGATTTTCCTCACTGCGTTCCAGCACTCCCGGCAGGGGTTCTTGCAGCATCAACCCCCGATTTCCATCCGTTTTCAGCACGTTGCAGCAGGCGATGTCAGCCAACCGGGGATGTTGCAGGGGCGGATTTTGATTTCCACCTCCAGGATGCCGTATCGCGAGATCGTTTCCAGCATTCCGGATTTCGCACATACCCGCACGCCCATTCACCCCGGGACCGGTGCCGGGGGGTGGGTGCGTCTTCTGCTGTAATTCAGTACTAAGAGAGAGAAGCTTCTCTCTATCTGTACAGGTACTCTCAGATCCGCCGTCTTTCCCGGCCGCTTGATCTTCGCAGCCGGTGCTGGAATTCTGCGGTAAACCTGCTGCAATGCTGCAAAGGTCCGACGGGCCGGGACCACCGTCCCGGTCCCCGTTCTCGTCGAGCCAGACCCCGCCGCCCCGGGACCAGCGCCGGTAGACGGCGAGGTCGAAGGAGAAGAAGTGCTCCCGCCGCCGCACTGCATACCCGTCCACGTCCTCGCTGACCATTGTGTCGAAGAAACTGACCGCCGGGCACTTCTCCAAGAGGCCCGAGTGGGTCGTCCCCCGGCTCGCGTAGCCGTGGAGGATGCGGTAGGTCTGGTGGTAGGAGAGGCCGAGCGCCTCCTGGAGCATCCGGATCGTGAACTGCTCCCAGCCCATCGTCGCCACCGTCTCGAGCGCCGCCGCCTCGTTCTTCGTCATCTTCGTCTCCTGCCCGCCGGCCTCGCCGTTGATCGCCGTATAGACCCGGGCGGCCGCCGCGAAGTCGTCCCGGTTCGCCCGGATGCCGCCGTCGTACTCCTCCCGCTGGAACCGGTGGAGGAGAGCGGAGGCCTTGATCAGGTCAAAGAGGATGCCCGGGTTGCGGCGGTTCGTCGTCGCGGAGAACTGCACCCGCCGGGCATACGGGATGGAGACGTGGAGGCGCTCCCCCTTGAGGACCCGCCAGATTGCCCGGCAGACCGCAAGATCGGGGTCCTCGCCGTCGCCGCCCTCCTCCCTCGTCTCCCGCTCCTTCATGTGCCGGAGCACCCGCTCGTCCTGCTCGAGGGAGTCGTCGATCCAGACCGTGAGCATCCGGTTCGCCACCTGGTCGTCGCCGGCGTCCTCGACCTTCGCGAGCCACCAGACGCACCGCTCCGGGATGCGGCAGACCTGGAGTTTCCGGTCGGCGGTGACCGTCTGGTGCTGGATGCCCGCCCGGAAGTTCGCGGTCGCGGCTTTGAGGACCTCCTGGAGGTCGTCGGAGAACGAAACGTCGTCAAAGAGGAAGACGGTGCCGGCCCGAAGCGTATCGTTGTAGTAGAGCGCCTTGTCCGAGACGGTGCCGGCGAGGCGGTAGTCTTCCGGGACCTGCTGGAGCATGGTGGTGCAGGCGTGGGTCTTGCCCTTGCCGGAGTTGCCGGAGATGGCAACGTGCAGCCCGTTCGTGTTCTCGACCGACTGCGAGGCAAGGGACATCGCGAGGCACTCTGCGACCGTCCGGTCGCCGACGTGCTCCCGGTTGAAGGTATCGAGGAAGAACGCGAGCGGGTCGCCGTTCTTGAGAATTTCAAGGGCTCGCTCACGGTGCTCGTCGGCGGGAGGAGAGGGGGGTGGCTGCTCTTCCTGCTTCTTCTCCACGCTCTGTCGCTTCGGCTCGTACATCCCCCGGAGTTCCGGCCAGCGCTGGGCGCCCCCGCCGCAGCCTGCATGGTGGCAGCCGGCGAAGACGGCGCCGTTCGCAAACTGGATCGCGAAGGCGCCATCCCTGTGGGCTGCCGAGAACGGACACTCCGCGAGGGTGAAGAGGGTCCCGCCCTGCCAGGGCCGCGTGCTCCGGACCGCGATCCCGTGCTCTGCGAGCCAGGCGGCGAGGGCGATGCCGGCGGCCTTCTTCTTCGGCTGGAGAGGGTCTTCCCGGGGGAGGAGCCCGGCGAGGTGCCGGAGCCGTTCCACAGGAACGACACCTATCTCCGCAGGAGCCGCGAGGACCCTTGCCCGCCGGTGCGGCCGCTCCGGGGTGGAGTCGCCCTTCCTCGACGTGGTGCCGTAGAGTTTCCAGATCCGGGCGGCGTTGTGGTTCGCGGTATCGACGGTGACGGCCTCGCTCGAGAAGAGGGCGTCGAGGGTGGCGAGTGCGCCCTTCACGAGCGCGGTCGAGGGTTCGTCGTTCGGGAGGTCGATCCGGTAGAGGAGGTGGGCGCCGTTCCCGGAGTCTGCCCGGACGGGCGCGGGGAAGCCCTGCTCGGCGAGGTACGCCGCGATTCGCTCCGCTGCATCGAGCGCCGCGTCGTGCTCCGCATCCGTCGAGGAGACCCCGCTCGGCCGGACGGGGTCGATGTCAACCGGGAGCCAGCGCCGGCGGAGGATGTCGGCATCGGCGGTCGTCGCGTCCTTCCGGGAGAGCCGCATCTTGATCCGGTTTGCCCGGTGGGCGAGGAGGGCGGGGTTGACATCATTTAAGGTGACATAGATGCCGGCAACCGAGGGGTCGGCGTCGAGGGCCTCGACCTGCTCCGCGAGCAAATTGTGGTCGTCGAAGTAGCCGGAGTGGGTGACACTGTCGGCGAGTGCCCGGACCTCGACCACGCCGCCGTCGGGGGCAAGGAGCGCCACGGCCCGACGGATCTCATCTAGCATCTCCCTGCCTCCGGAATAAGGGGAAAGAGCGGGGCGGAGATGGCCTCCCCGCGGGCGACCCGCTGGAAACTGACGAGCGGGATGATGTAGGACCCGGCCCGGGTGTGAAGCATCACCGCCTTGCCCGACGCGTTCATCGCCG
>JAEWMO010000004.1 GCA_023457135.1 Methanobacteriota archaeon
CGGCCCTGGCAGGAAAGGTCCGGTATATCATAGAGAACGCCGACTGCATCCTGGCGGTCTCGGAGTTCAGCAGGAGGGAGATCCTCGCGGTCGGACAGCCTCGCCGGCTTGAGACGGTCTACAACAGTGTCGACACATCGCTCTTCTCTCCCGGAGGCTCGAAAGAGGGTATCGTCCTCACTGTGTGCCTCGTCAGCACAGCAAATATCCGGGTTAAGGGGCTGGACACCTTCATCGATGCAGCCCGGCAGCTCCCCCGGGCGCGGTTTGTTCTCATCGGCCGGGCCCTTGATGGTGCGCTTGAGATCCTGAAGCGAGATGCTCCTGATAATGTCGAGTTTGTCGGGGCTGTCGGGCAGTCTGAACTCATCGGCTGGTATCGCCGGGCAAAGGTCTACTGTCAGCTCTCCTACCGGGAGTCATTCGGGGTCGCGCTTGCCGAGGCGATGTCCTGCGAGTGCGTCCCGGTGGTGACGGACCGGGGCGCTCTTCCCGAGGTTGCAGGTGATACCGGTTTTGTCGTCCCGTATGCTGATACGCAGGCGACGGTCGATGCCATATCGCGGGCACTCCTCGCCGGAACGGGGCCTGCTGCGCGGAAGAGGGTTTGTGAACACTTCTCTCGCGAGCATCGGGAGGAGGAGCTTCGCCGGATAATCGCGACGCTGCAGTCTTGACTGGCTCATCACCCTCCTGCAGGCTGCTCTGGAACTATCTTCTCCGCTGCCCGTTCATCCTCTACCCGGAGGGTCCTCTCCGCAATAAAGTATAAGTGTCTCTCCGGTACAGTTGGGTCCATCCAGTCCTCCAGTTCGTGCCCGAAGATAACCCGGGGGGGAAGGCTCCGGGCAGGGAGGCCTGAGACCCGGCTATGCGCATCTGCATGCTCACCACAACCCACCGGCCCCACGACGGGCGAATATTTGAGAAAGAGGCGAAGAGCCTTGCAAAGGAGCACGACGTCACGATCATCGCCCCATCGGACGTCGGAGGCGTCGGAGAGGATGGAGGCGTGCAGGTCGTCGCCGTCCGGAAGCCCGCATCGAACCTCCTTCACCCGGTGACGCTCTGGCGGACATTCCAGGCGTGCCTGAAGCACGAGTGCGATGTCATTCACTGCCACGAGCCGGATGCTCTCCTGATCGCCCTCCTGCTGAAGGCAGTGAGTGGCCGGAAAGTCGTCTACGACATTCACGAGCACTGGCCGAGCGAGATCCCGTTTGATCTCGGCCTCCCGAACGCGACCGCCCTTACCCGGTTTCTTGAGTCCGTGCTCTCACCGGTGGAGACCGGGCTGGCCCGGCTTGCCGATGCGAAGATTGCCGTCAGCGAGAGCGTCGCGGAACGGTTCAGGGGGAACGGGAAAGAGCCCGTGATCATATCCAACTTCTCGGTCGCAGAGTCAGTGCCGCCGGTGCCGCAGGCAGGAAGTGGGCGCAGTGTGATGTACATGGCTGGAAACATGCAGCTCTTTCACGGCATCCGGGAGTGCATCAGTGCGATGTCGAAGGTGACGGCGAAGTTTCCCGATCTCTCCCTGACACTTGTAGGGAACGTTCGTGAGGATATCAGTGCGATCGCGGCAAAGACCGACCCAAGACCGGAGATTACGCTGACCGGCTACCTCCCCTACCGGGAGATGTACGAGACCCTGTGTGCGGGGTGCATCGGCCTCCTCGTCTTTCAGCCAGACTACTACAACGCCTACATCGGCCTCCCGAACAAACTCTTCGATTATATGCTCTGTGGTCTCCCGGTTGTTGCGAGCGACTTTCCCGAGATCCGCAGAGTGGTCAGGGAGGCGGAGTGCGGGGTGCTGGTCGACCCGACGGACCCGGACGCGATCGCGGAGGCGATCATCTATCTGCTGGAGCACCCGGACGAGGCGCGGAGGATGGGGGCGAACGGGCGGCGGGCGGTTGAGAGGAGATATAATTGGGGGAAGATGGAAGGGAGGCTGCTTGCAATGTATCGGGGAGTCCAAGGGCAGGGGCAGGACAAACGGGCCTGTGGCCATGGTGCGCGATGATTTCTGCCCCATTATTGGGGCGCATTCCTGTAGTGGCATTGCAGGGCAGAGACTTGCTGCTGGCCCCCCGTCTGAAGCAGTTCAGTGCCGTTCTTGCCGGAACGGTGACCGGCAAAGGGATCCCGATCGTGATGGGCTGTGGTCTCCGGGGACGGTAGTGGATGCAGGGGCCGTGGTGCTTGCAGGGCGATGTGGCATGGCGACAGTCCGCGGGGGTGTTGAGTTATAGGAGCGGGCAGCTAGGATCCGGGTTTGGAAGGGGTTTCCTTGTTGGGAGAGGCGAGAAGAGAGACTGAAGATGACCCTGAAGAGGCCGGCATGATCCGGATCTTTGCAGTCCTCAACGGAGCCGTCCTCAGTGACGACCGGAACTGGTCTCCCACCTATACGAGAATCCGGTTTCTGCTCTCTGAGCTTGGCCGCTACGAAGACGTTCGTGTCGACTCGATCTCATCCAGACATCTGCCCGGACAGAGTATCCGCGGCAGGCTCTATAATAACGTCGTCAAGACCGCTGTCGCCTTTCGTTCCGCATACCGCCTCATGAGGGACCGGCCTCTGGCTTTTTTTGCGTATCCGCATTCGCTGACGACATTCCAGAATCGGCTTTTGTTCCGACTTTGTGCGGCCTGCAGGATACCGATCGTTGTGGATATTCACGATACCCGAGAACAGGCCGCGGCGGTCGGTAACGGGCGTTTTGCGGTGCGGCAGGAGATGGAAGGGTACTGCCTGACCCGGGCAGCGCTCCTTATCGCGTTGAATCGGCTGATGTGGGAGCAGATCCGGCAGACCTACCCTCTCGACGGCAAGGCCGTGGTGTTCGCCCCGAACGGGGTTGAGGAAGCGTTCTTCACGCAGCATTCTGCACCGTATTCTTCGGTCGAAGGCCGGTTCAACGTCTGCTATATCGGAGCACTGACGAAGAACCGGGGGATCGATCTTCTGGTCCGTTCATGCGGAATTCTACGGGAACGCTATCCCTGGATTCGTTTATACCTTATCGGACCGTACGGGCCCGGGATCCCGGACGACCTGAAACGGGAGATTGGGACCAGTAGTTTTATCGAGAGGGCGGAACTGCCAAGGAGCGCGATCCCCGCCGCGCTCGGTCCGATGGATCTCCTTGTGCTGCCCTATAATCCCGAGGAGTCATACCTGAACCTGGCGTCCCCTACGAAGCTCTTCGAATATATCGGGGCGGCGAAGCCGATCCTCTGCACGAAGTGTGAATCCGTGATGAATATCGACGACGGAGGTGGTTTCATGTACGTGGATTATTCTGTGCCGGCGATGGTGGAGGCTATCGAGCACCTGATCACCCATCCGGAGGTATGTGAAGGGATGGCCCGGGCACTGTGCCGCATACGTGATAGGCATACCTGGGAAGAGAGGGCCGACAGGGTATACAGGGGGATTGTGTCATTGCGTGGTGAGAATGGATCCTTTCGGCACCTGTAGGGTCTCGTAGGGGTAGGTTGTGAATATCCTGATCTCTCTTGCCTTCTGACTTACAACGCTCATACAGTCCCCTGAACCAACCCTTGGCTCCGTACTCCCTGGCTTCCCCATTGTTGTCCCGGATACCCGGGGGTTCTCGGGAGGTTGGGGTGCCCGGTCGACACAAAGGATCCGAATGTGCTCGCCGAGGCGATCCTCTTTCTTGGAGCAACGCCCGGAGGAAGTGAAGAAGATGGGAGAGGATGGACGGAGGGTAGTTCTTGAGATGGTTCAGCTCGTTTTGAGGAACTGGCTCCTCCCAAAAGATAGCAGTCGGGAGGATCCCTCCCAAGCACGAAATAGTAATGAGATCTTTCCTAAAGACCGTGTATTGTGTCCCGGTGCGGTGCCTACTTTTGACAGATCCTCTTTGAGTATCTGGG
>JAEWMO010000005.1 GCA_023457135.1 Methanobacteriota archaeon
TGGGGCTGGGAACGACTGCCGGAACGGCAGGAGTTGGAGCACCGCAGGTGCGACTGAGGAGGCCGAAGGCCGGGCGGGGTGGGGGAAACACTCCCCCACCATTGTTGAGACAGGGGAGGGGGGCACGCCCCCCTCGCACCTATCGGTGCTCAAGCTCGCTCCGCTCGCACTCCCCGTCAGCCCCTCCCCCAGTGGCGATATTCCCACGGTCCAGTGCACCGGGCCCATCAGATCACCAGGCGCCCGTCCTCAGGCAAAGAATCCATTAAACCCTGCCCCAAGCCCCCGGTATGCCTCCTCGCCCCTTACACCATCACACCCCTCCCTCACCTCGAGGGAGAGCATTTTGTATCGCCGCAACCAATAGTAAACGTACTATGGAGAGCGGATCGGTTGTGGAGGACCGCGTCTTTATCGCGGAGAACGCAACAGTCATCGGAGACGTCACGCTCGCCGACGACGTGAGCGTCTGGTTCGGCGCCGTCGTCCGGGCCGATAAGGACAGGATCACGGTGGGAACAGGCTCAAACATCCAGGATAACGCCGTCGTCCACACCACGACCGGCTTTCCGGTCACGATCGGAACGGACGTCTCGGTCGGTCACGGGGCCATCCTGCACGGCTGCACCATCCGCGACCGGGTGCTCGTCGGGATGGGCGCCATCGTCCTGAACGGCGCGATCGTCGGCGAAGGCTCGATCCTCGGCGCCGGCGCCGTGGTGACGGAAGGAAAGGAGATCCCTCCAAACTCGCTCGTCCTCGGCGTCCCCGGCAAGGTGGTCAGGGAGACGACCCCCGAGCAGCAGGAGGGCATCGTCCGCAACGCACGCGAATACGTCAAACTCGCCGGGAGGTACCGCCATGACTGACGTCGTCGTCATCGGCGCCGGGGTCGCGGGCATCCAGGCGGCGCTCGACCTCGCCGGCCACAACATCCACGTCCACCTCATCGAGCGCGAGCCGACCATCGGCGGGCACATGGCCCAGCTCGACAAGACGTTCCCCACCAACGACTGCTCGATGTGCATCCTCTCCCCGAAGATGGTGGAGGTGGCCCGGCACCCGAACATCACCATCCACACCTGCGCCGGGGTCGAGTCGGTCGAGGGGGAGGTCGGCAACTTCCGCGTCCGGGTCAAAAAGCACCCCCGCTACATCATCGAGGACGAGTGCAATGGGTGCGGCGACTGCACCCGGATCTGCCCGGTCGAGGTCTACAACCGGTTCGACGCCGGGATCGGCGTGCGGAAGGCGATCTACAAGCCCCACGCCCAGGCGGTCCCCGACATCGTCGTAAAGGACCAGGAGCACTGCATCGAGTGCGGCCTCTGCTACGACGCCTGCGGGAAGGAGGCGATCCTCCGCGAGGACGCCGGGCGGGTCTTCGAGATCGAGGCGGCGAGCATCGTCGTCACGACCGGATACGCGACGTTCGATGCCCGGAACAAGACTCAACTCCGCTACCTCACCATCCCCGACGTCATCACGAGCCTTGAGTTCGAGCGGATGATCTGTGCGAGCGGCCCCACGGGCGGCAAATTGAAGCGGCTCTCAAACGGCAAACCCCCGCGGAGCATCGCGTTCGTCCAGTGCGTCGGCTCCCGCGACATCGCCGCCGGCCGCCCCTACTGCTCCGGCGTCTGCTGCATGTATGCGATGAAGAACGCGATGCTCATCCGCGAGAAGAACCCCGACATCGAGGTCACCGTCTTCTACAACGACATCAGGGCCTACGGCAAGGGCTACGAGGAGTACTACGAGCGGGCGAGGAGCCTCGGGGTCCGGTTCGTCCGCGGGTTCCCCGGCGAGGTGCTCGCGGCAAACGACCGCCTGATGATGACCGCCGAGAACACCGAGACCGGCGAGGTGGAGACGTTCCACCCGGACCTGGTCGTCCTCTCCGTCGGGCTCGAACCCGCCGGCGGGGCGGAGGAGATCGCCCGGATGCTCGGCATCCCGCGGGACGAGTCAGGGTTCTTCGGGGTCGCCGACCAGAAGGTCGGCCCGGTGCTCACGGTGAAACCCGGAATCTACGTGGCGGGGACGGCCACCGCGCCGCGGGACATCCCCGACTCGGTCGCCATGGGCGGCGCGGCGGCGATGCGGGCCTACCTCGACGCGATCCGGGCGGGATAGCCATGCCGGAGACCGAGCCCTACACCGTCGCGTGGGAGGCGGAGACCGGGAGCATCGTCTACATCGACCAGACCCTCCTCCCGGGGAGATACGAGATGATGCGGTGCACCACCGTAACGGACCTCGCCCGCGCGATCCGGCGGCTCGAGATCCGGGGGGCCCCGGCCCTCGGCATCGCCGGGGCGATGGGTGTGGCGCTCGCGGCCGCGAGGAGCACCGAGACGGATATCGAACGGTTCCGGGACGAGATCCGGCGGGCCGCCGACCTCCTCAAAAGCACCCGCCCGACCGCGGTCAACCTCGCCTGGGGGATCGACCGGGTGGCGCGGAAGGTTGCACTGGCCGAATCGGTCGCGGAGGCGAAGACCATAGCCGTCGCCGAGGCAACCGCCGTCGCCGAAGAGGACGAACTGACCTGCCGGAGGCTCGGCGCGTTCGGCGCAGAACTCTTCCCGGACGACTGCACGGTGCTCACCCACTGCAACGCGGGAGCGCTCGCCTGCCGGTGCCGGGGGACGGCGCTCGGCGTGATCCGCTCGGCGGTCGAGGCCGGCAAGAACGTCAAGGTGATCTCCTGCGAGACCCGGCCGCTGAACCAGGGTTCACGGCTCACCTGCTGGGAGCTTCTCCGCGACGGGATCGACGTGACCCTCATCCCCGACTCCTCAGCGGCATACCTGATGCGGAAGGGGAAGATCGACCTCGTCATCGTCGGGGCCGACCGGATAACGAAGGATGCGGTCTTCAACAAGATCGGGACCTACATGCACGCCGTCACCGCCCGCCACCATAGGATACCCTTCTACGTCGCAGCGCCGGTCTCCACGTTCGACCTCGCCCGGACAGAGAGCGAGATCACCGTCGAGGAGCGGGACCGGGCCGAACTCACCTGGTGCGGCGACCGCCAGCTCGCCCCCGACGACGTGAAGGTTCTCAACTACGCCTTCGACGCCACGCCGCTCGACCTCGTCGACGCCATCATCACCGAGGTGGGGGTGCTCCGGCCCCCGTATGCCGCATCATTCAGGTTTATTAGAGAGGAAGAGGAACCCCGGCGATGATGTTCTTTGAGTCCGGGATCTGGATCCAGCTGATGACCGCCATCGGGGAGATCACGTTCTTTCTCATCCTCGGCATGCTGCTTGCGGCGATAGCCCTTGCCATCATCGTCACCGCCTCGATCACGAGGGGGAAGTTCTATCTCCCCCGGATCCTGATCCCCGGCCTGGTCCTCCTCGAGGGGCTCGTGAAGGCGTTCTGCAAACTCCTCGGCCTTGACGACCGGGACCTCGTCACGTTCTTCATCACGCTCAGAAACACCATGAACACGAAGGCGTTTGCGGAGACCCCCGTGGAGCAGCGGGCGGTCTTCCTGCCCCAGTGCCTGCGGTCGGCCCAGTGCCCGGCGAACCTGACGCCGGAAGGCCTGAAATGCCGGAACTGCGGCCGTTGCCTGGTCGGAGAGAACGCGGCCTGGCTGGAGAACACCGGTTACCGGGTCTTCATCGTCCCGGGCTCGACGTTCATAAAAAGAATGGTCAAGAAGTACCGGCCGCGGGCGATCATCGGCGTCGGCTGCCTCATGGAGGTCAAGGACGGGATCGATATGTGCGACCGGATAGGGATAACCCCCATGGGTGTCGTGAACGTAAAAGACGGGTGCGTTGAGACGATGGCGGACTGGGCCACCTTGAGGGACGTCGCCCTGCTCGGCGTCGAGCACCCTTCAGGTGCCGTAGACCTTCACAGCCCGACCGAATAGGCGCTCGCTCGTGACCTTGCCGTAGACGAAGATCGTCTCGTCGCTGTTGACGTCGCCGACCCTGACGCCCGGCCTGAGGGTGATGTTGCCTCCCGCCTGGATGGAGCGGAGAGAGGCATTGTCGCAGATGGTGGCGGTCGACCGAACGCGAATCGGTCCTTTTATTTTTACATCGTGCCCGATGACGATGCTCTCCGCCTCGACGAAACCGCCGACCGTCGAGTACGGCCCGAGTTCGAGGCAGCCGGCAACGACAATATTGCCCCAGATATGCGTCTTCGCCGGGGCGATGAAACTCCCCTCTATCTTCACGTTTCCGTCGAAATAGGAACCCTTCGGTGCTATATATGTGTCCCCGTGCCGGTAAACTTTCATGAAGATCTCCCGCGATAATTACTCAGTCCCGGACCAGATAAAATGATCCGTACGGGTTTCATGCGCGCCGCAGGACAATATGGACTTTTGCCGGCAGACGGTTCTGGAAAAGGGTATCGGGGTCATATCACCGCGGCAACCGCAAAGACCGCGAGCGCTGCAAACATCCCCCACCGCAGGATCGACGTCGCCCGGGACTCCCGGACACAGGCAGGCGTCGTGCACCTCGCCCCCCGGAAGGCCCCATAGAGGATGATGGCATCGACGGCCGCGATGGCGGTGAGGTAGAAGGGTCCCCACCAGTCGGCCGGCGGGAAGAGGCTTGCTGCGACGGCAGCAAGGCCGCAGGCAAGCGCGAGCACCCCCGTCCCCCGGACGCCGATGATCATCGGAAGAGTGCGTGCCCCCCCGGCGGCGTCGCCGTCGACGTCTTCTGCGTCTTTGAGGACCTCGCGGGCGATGGTCGCAAGGAACGTGATCCCTGCAAGCGTGAGGTTCTGGACGAGCCCCTCCACCCCGGCAAACGCTCCCCCAAAGAGGAATACGCTCGCCGTCAGGTAGGCGACCGCCAGGTTGCCGATACCCGGCGCCCGCTTCAGCCGGACGGCGTATGCGACCAGGACCACGGTGTTTGCGAGGGCAATCCCAAAGCAGAGGGTTGTCGTCAGGGCGGCGGCGAGAAGCCCGCCGGCAAAGAGCGCCACCGTGTAGGCCTTTGCGCCGGCAAGGCTGATTGCTCCCGCCGGGATGGGCCGGTCCGGCCGGTTGATCCGGTCGATCTCGACATCGTAGACGTCGTTGATGACGTTTCCCGCGGCGGTGATGAGCCCGACCGCCACAGCGAGCAGGAGCGTCGGCGGCGTGAGGGTGCCGGTAGCGACGAGGTAGCCGATGAGCGCGGTAAGCCCGGCAACGACGGCATTGTGCGGGCGGGTGATCCTGATAAAGGCGGCGGCGCTCATTCTCGAAAGATCAGGTTCTTTCGCGATCGATAAATAACCAGAGGTTCCAGGAACAGGGATTCTCGAAAAAGGACGGGCTTGGGGGGATTTGAACCCCCGGCATTCAGCTTAGGAGGCTGACGCCATGTCCAGGCTAGGCCACAAGCCCACACATCGGAGTAATAGTATTACTCATAAGAAGGTATAAGGGTATCGAGCATCCACCTTTCCGGAAGCATGGATATTGTTGAGGTTACGGAAGGAACAACCCGTTTTTTTGTGCCGAGGCTTGATCCTGACCTCCAGTTCCCGCCGGGAAGCGGCCCGGTCTTTTACAACTCGCGGATGGAGCTGAACCGGGATTCCACCGTCCTCCTCCTCTCCGTCCTGCGGCCGGAGGGATACCTCGACGCCATGGGAGCGTCCGGCGTCCGGGGCCTCCGGGTGGCGAACGAGACCGGGATTCCGGTCACGATCAACGACTGGAGCCAGAGAGCGGTCGATCTCATCCGGCAGAACGTCGAGGCGCTGGGATTGACCGCCGAGGTCGTCCGCGGGGATGCGAACGCTCTGATGAGCGAGCGGAAGTTCGATGCCGTGGACCTCGACCCCTTCGGGACGCCGGCGCCGTTCGTCGATTCCGCGGCACGGAGCGCCGGGAAGTATCTCTTCGTGACCGCGACCGACACCGCACCCCTCTGCGGGGCGCACCTCAAGGCCGGGATGCGCCGCTACTTCGCACGCCCCCGGAACACCGAGTACCACCCCGAGGTCGGCCTCCGGATACTGCTCGGCTTTGTGGTCCGCGAGGTGATCAAGTACGACCGCGGCGTGGAACCCCTCTTCTGCTACGCGCACGAGCACTTCCACCGGCTGCACCTCCGGATCCGATACGGGGCGGCGGCGGCCGACCGGTCGCTTGCACGGATCGGCTACGTGATGCAGTGTCCCCACTGCCTCTATCGCTCAGAACAGACCGGGATGCTCCCCGAACCGGAGACGTGCCCGCTCTGCGGCGCGAACCTTGTTCCGGTCGGCCCGCTCTGGACCGGAAGGATCAACGACGACGCGACGCTCTCCGCGATGCAGGAGGCGCTGCCTGCGGCCACTCTCGGGACCGGATCACGGATCGGGCGGCTCCTTGCGACCTGCCGGCAGGAACTGGAGACATCGAGCCACTACGACTACCACGTCGTGGCAAAATCACTCCGGGTCTCGCCCGGCAGCATCGAGACGGTCATCGGCCGTCTCGTGGATCTCGGCTACCGGGCGAGCCGCGCGCACTACTCCGGTACCGCCCTCAAGACCGACGCGCCGCTCCCGGTCCTTAAAAACGTGATCAGCGGCGGGTGACGATGGTGAGAAGGTCCCCGTCCGCGAGTCTGTGGGTGAGGCCGACACGCTGCGCGTCGTGCTTGGCCGAGTTGCCCCAGACCTTTGCGTAGCGGAATTTGTTTGCGAAGTCCCGGTGAAGCCGGTTGCAGACATCCTCGACCGTCGCCGGGCTCCGGATGATCAGCGGCTCATCCATATCCGCGGGGCCGCCGACCGGCTTTAAGTAGACCCGCATGAACCCCAGGTTATCGAATATGGCGTCTTTGAGTTCCTCAATCTGGTAGCCGCTGTGCGCCGAGACCATGATCGGGGCCTCGCCGAACCGTTCGGTCAGTTCCTCCTCGATCGTTGCCCGCGTCTTCTCGTCGACCAGGTCGACCTTGTTGACCGCGATGAACGCCGGGACGTAGACCCGGTTGCCGATCATCGCGTCGATGAAGTCGTCCTGGCTGACTTCGTTCCGTATGAGGACGTCGGCATTGACGATCTTATTCTCCGCGAGGATCGAGCGGATCTCCTCGATATCGAGGTCGACGGCGCCGACGGTGTTCAGCCGGATACCGCCGTTCCCTGACTTCTTGATGGTGATATCGGGTTCCGGGCGGTTGATCCGGATCCCCGCGTCGTAGAGTTCGCGGAGGAGGACGTCGACATGCTTCTCGTTGAAGACGTCGACGAGCACCAAGATCAGGTCCGCGCTCCGGACAACGGCTATCACTTCTTTCCCGCGCCCCTTGCCCATGGCGGCGCCGGCGATCAGGCCCGGAATATCCAGGATCTGGATCTTTGCGCCCCGGTGCTCCATCGAGCCCGGGATAACGGAGACGGTCGTGAAGGCATAGGCCGCCGTCTCTGAGAGGTTGGCGCCGGTGAGCCTGTTGAGCAGCGTACTCTTTCCGACGGACGGGAAACCGACCAGAACAACGGTGGCGTCTCCCGACTTCTTCACCGAGTAGCCCTCGCCTCCACCGGAGGAAGCCATGGCCCGGGCTACCGCTTCGTCACGAATCTTCGCGAGTTTCGCCTTTACGCGGCCGATATGTTTGGAGGTCGCTTTGTTGTACGGGGTATTCTTGATCTCGTCCTCAAGTTCCCGTATCTGTTCTTCGACACTGCTCATTACTGCCGGTATAGGTATGTACGGCAGCTACTTATTGGTGTCTGTGATGAAAATCGCGGATTGGCAGGGAGATCCCGGCCAGGATACGGCTCCGATTGCCTGGTTGCCGGCAGGACCGGAGAGGGACGGCCGCGCGACATCCTTAAATAGTATAACATCAAACAATGTAGAGCACGTTGGTGCAATGCGCTGCTATAGTGTAGACCGGCCAATCATGAGGGACTCTCACTCCCTCGACTGGGGTTCGAATCCCCATAGCAGCATCTTATTTTCAGACCACAACTCTTCGAGATGCTTCCATGGACGAACTCCCCAACCGAGACCGAAAATCCCAGAAGTATCTCGGCAACCGGGGGCTCATCGTCCTCATCGCTCTCCTCTCCGCCTTCGTCCCGCTCTCGACCGACCTCTACCTCCCCGCCCTCCCCGGCATGGGAGACTACTTCGGCGTCTCTGCGACCCTCACCAACCTCACCCTGATCCTCTTCTTCCTCTTCTTCAGCCTCGGCCTCCTCTTCTGGGGGCCGCTCTCCGACAGGTACGGCCGCCGGCCCGTCCTCCTCGCCGGGCTTGCCCTGTATATCGCGGCAAGCATCGGGTGCGCCGCATCAGGGGAGATCTGGCACCTCATCGCCTTCCGCGTCCTCCAGGCCGTCGGCGGGAGTGCGGCCTCTGCGGTCGCCACCGCGATGGTGAAGGACGTCTATGACGGGAGGCGGCGGGAGTCGGTGCTCGCGCTCGTCCAGTCGATGGTCGTCATCTCGCCCGCCGTCGCTCCGATCCTCGGTGCGTTCATGCTCCCCTACACGTCGTGGCGGGGGCTCTTTGTCGCGCTCGCCCTCATCGGGGTCGTCTCGATGGCGGGCGGCCTCCTCCTCGAGGAGACCATACCCTCGCGGTATGCCGGCACCATCGCTCAGTCCATCCGCCGGCTCGGCGTCGTGCTCAGAAACCCCGGCTTTGCCGCGCTCCTGGCCACCTTCTCGCTCGTGAGCACCGCGTCGCTCGCGTTCGTCTCCGCCTCGTCGTACGTCTACCAGGAGGGGTTCGGGCTCTCGGAGCAGTGGTACAGCCTCTACTTCGCCCTCAACGCCACGGGCCTGATAGCCGGCCCGTTCCTCTACCTCTGGCTCTCCCGGCACTTCGGCCGCCGGCCGATCGTCGCTGCCGGGTTTGCCGTCATGATCGCCGGCGGGGTGCTCGTCTGCCTCTTCGGGAGCCTGGGCCCCCTCTTTTTTGCCCTCGCCCTCTTCCCGGCCTCCCTGATGGGGAGCTGCATCCGGCCCCCCGGCGCGTTCCTGATGCTCGACCAGCAGAAGGAGGACACCGGCTCTGCCGCCGCCCTGATCAACTGCTCAAGCCTCGTCTTCGGCAGCGGTGGGATGGTCCTCGTCTTCCTCGCCGGGGAGAGCCTTGTTCTCGGCCTCGGCGCGATCAACGTGGCGGTCGGGGTTGCCTGCCTCGCAGGGTGGGCGGCAATCGGGAGACTGGGGCTCGCGAGGTTCTGAAGGGTCCTTCCTGCGACGGGAGGATCTAAATACATGCACATACACATGCACAGGCATGGGAACCAGGACGATCAGCATCAGCGACGACGCGTATGAGAGGCTTTCCCGGCTAAAAGGCTCCTCGAAGATGAGTTTTTCCGAAGTGATCCTGAAGTACACCCCGCAGAAGAAGAAACTCTCGGAGATCCTCAAAGAGTTCGGGCCGAACCCCGCCCTGGCCGATTCGGTCGCGGAAGCATCGCGCGAGATGCGGAGATCCTCGATGCGAAAGGTCGACTTCGATGCCGACGCTTGACACGTCCCTGCTCGTCGACCTGATCCGGCACGACCCGGAGGCGATGAGAACGCTCGAGGCGATGGAGCGGGAAGGGCTGCCGCTGGCAACCACGGCGATCAACGCCCTCGAACTCTACCGGGGTGCATTCCTCTCGGCATCGGTGCAGGAGAACCTCCGGGAAGTCGAGGCGATTCTGCGAGCGCTGATCGAACTCCCGATCACCGGCGAGACCTACCGGGTCTTCGGCGCACTCGCTGCTGAACTCCAGGGTAGCGGCAACCGGATCGGGGATTTCGACGAGGTGATCGCTGCAATCACGCTCGCGAGCGACGGCGAGATCGTCACCCGGGATCACCACTTCACCCGCGTTCCGGGGCTGAAGATCAGGACGTATTAGAGGAGGTGCCGGAAGGTTCTATTGGCGAGGTTGCCTCCCAGGCATCATCGCCCCTTCATCGCGCGAAGTGCCTCCCGTGCAGCCCTCCGCACCTCCGGCTCCCGGTCTTTCAAGGCCCGCATCAGCGCGAGGCGGGCGCGGGGATCGCCGAGCCGGCCGAGCGCCCGGGCTGCCCTCGCACGAACGTTATAGCGCCGGTCCGCGAGGTGGGGGATGAGCGGGTCGACCGCGGCCGGGTCCCCGATAGCCTCCATCGCCCCGATTGCCCGGAGGACGATCTCATCGTCCGGCGAGCCAAGGAGCGGTACCAGCAGCGGAAGGGCCGGCGGCCCGATCTCCGCGACTCTCCGGCGTGCTGCCCGCTCCCGCTCCGGCCTCGCCGCCCGCTCGAGCGCCCGGACAGCCTCCTCTGCGGGGCGCTCGCGGCCGTCCTTCCCGGCCGGGGGCACCAGGGACTCCACCCGGACCCTGCCCGGCGGGGCGCCTGCCGGGGGCGCGGGTGCAAGACCGGTCATGAGGAGGTCGGAAAGCGCCCGGGGGTCGCGGCCGGCGAGGACGAGGAGCCAGTGCATGCCGGAGAGGCCCGGAGCCTCGCCAGTGCGCCAGGCACCCCGCACCATCCCCTCCCATGCCTCGTCGGTGAGGTCGCCCGGGCACGACGAGAGCAGACCGGCCAGGTCACGGCGGAGGCGCTCCGGGATCGCCTCCAGGATCGCATCGATCCTGACCGTGCCGAAGTCGTCCGCCACGACGTACCGCCGGCTCCGGAGGTAGTCGCGCACGGCCGCCTCGCTCCTCCGGCAGAACCCGGCAAGCCCGTCATCCTCGTCGGGAGCCTGGAGGACCGGGATATCGAGAAGGAGGGCGGTGTCGCGTATCCAGGCGAGATCGCCCTGGTAGGCAAACGCGTCCTCCGCCTCGACGTACGCCTGCGGCAGGGCGACGAAGTGGTGAAAGACCGGCTCCTTCCCCGGCCGCTTCCGGAGGATCCGGCCCATGCGCT
>JAEWMO010000006.1 GCA_023457135.1 Methanobacteriota archaeon
GTTTCGAGCCGCTGCTCAAGGAAATCGAGCCCTCTCTTGATGTCCTCGACGGTCTTTCCGCCGGTCAGGATGATCTTACCCGAACTGAAGAGAAGGGCGACGATCTTCGGGTCCTCGATACGGTAGACGAGCCCCGGGAACTGTTCCGGCTCGTACTCGATATTCTCGAGGTTGAGGGTGATGACCACCTTGTTCAGGTTGATGTACTTGCCCATGTCGTAGGAACAGACGATGTTCGTGACCGCGACCTGCGGTTCCCCGTACGTCTCGATACCTGCGTCCCGGAGGGATTGCATGATGATATCGAGGCCGTCGTGGAGATCCTGATTGGTCCTGATCCCGGTGAGCACCACCTTTCCCGAAGAAAAGATCAGGGATGCAATCTTGGGCTTCTCAATACGATAGACCGCCCCCGGGAACCTCTTCGTATTCAGCTCACAGTTTTTTATTTTATCCGATACTTTTTCGAGGTCGATCGAGTCGGCAATCACCCCGGAGGCAACGATGTTCTCGATTTTCAGTGACTCGTATCCCTTCTCATCCATTGATATACGTATCGCTTTTTGGACCATAATACTAATGGATAATCTTTATGGCCCTTCCGTATCGGGAGCGTTCTTCACCGTCGTGAATTCTTTAAACCATAACCGCGCAAACATTTATTGATCTCCTCATGACCGATGACGAGCAAAAACCGGCATCTTACGAAGACCTCCGCGCGAATTTCAAGATCGACGTTCCTGAATACTACAACTTCGGCTTTGATGCGATCGACGCATGGGCGAAGAAGGACCGGAACAAGCTCGCCATGATCTGGGTGGACCAGCAGGGCCGCGAGAAGAAGTACACCTTCTTCGACCTCATGCGCCTCTCAAATCAGGCCGTCAATATGTGCATAAAGTACGGCATCAAGAAGGGCGACCGGGTCATGCTGATGCTTCCGCGGACGCCTGAATGGTGGATCTTCGTCATCGCGCTCATCAAGGTCGGCGCCGTCTACTGCCCCGCGACGACGATGCTGACCCCCAAAGACCTGAAATACCGTATCCAGGCCGCCGACATCAGGATGATCGTCACGATGGCGGAGTATGCCGAGAAGGTCGAGGAGGTCCAGGAGGACTGCCCCTCGCTCCTCGTCAAACTCATGACCGACGGCACGCGGGACGGATGGGTCAGCTACCCCGTCGAGCTCGACTACCCCGCGCCCTGTTCCCACAAGCTGGTCAACCTCCCCGGCATGCACCGGACCCGGTCCACGGACCCGCTGCTGATCTTCTTCACGTCCGGCACCACCGGCGAACCGAAGATGGTGATCCACGACCACTCCTATCCGCTGGGCCACCTCGTCACCGCGCGCGTCTGGCACGACCTGCACGCGAACGACCTCCACCTCACGATCTCCGACACCGGCTGGGGCAAGAGCGCGTGGGGTAAGCTCTTCGGCCAGTGGATCCTCGGCGCGTGCATCTTCGTCTACGACATCCGGGGCCGGTTCCACGCCACCGAGATCCTGCCGCTGCTGGAGAAGTACGGGGTCACGACCTTCTGCTGCCCCCCGACGATCTACCGGATGCTGATCCTCGCCGACCTCGACAAATTCGATCTTGCCGACCTCCGGCACTGCTGCAGCGCCGGCGAGCCGCTCAACCCCGAGGTGATCCGGGCATGGCAGGAGGGGACCGGGAGGACGATCTACGAAGGCTACGGCCAGACCGAGACGGTTCTCTGCATCGGGACCTTCCCCGGCATGAAGTGCAAGCCCGGCTCCATGGGGAGGCCTGCACCGGGCTGGGATGTCGAGCTCCAGGACGACGAGGGGAGGCCGGTCCCCCCCGGTGAGGAGGGGCGCATCGCGATCAGGGTTGACCCGCGCCCGGTCGGGCTCTTCCGCGGATACCTCAACAATGAGGAGGAGAACCGCAGGGTCTTCTCGAACGGGTTCTACTACACCGGCGACAAGGCGTATATGGACGAGGACGGCTACTTCTGGTTCATCGGGCGCGACGATGACGTCATCAAGTCGTCCGGCTACCGGATCGGGCCGTTCGAGGTCGAGAGCGCGCTCATGGAGCACCCCGCCGTCCAGGAATCTGCCGTCATCGGGTCGCCCGATGTCATCCGGGGACTGGTCGTCAAGGCCTTCATCGTGCTGAAACCCGGCTACCGGCCCTCGGAGTCGCTGGTCAAGGACATCCAGCGGCACGTGAAGAGGGTGACGGCGCCCTACAAATACCCCCGCGAGATCGAGTTCGTGGAGTCGCTTCCAAAGACCATCTCCGGCAAGATCAAGCGGCATGAACTCCGTGAACTGGAGACGAAGCGGTTCATGGACAACAACTCGCACAACTCCCATGCCTCCGGGACGGGCGGGGAGTAAATACCTTTATTTTGAAGAAGATACTATAGTATTAGGCGCGAGGATCGCCGGGCAGGCCAACGCCGACAGGCCCGCAGTGATTCGTCGCAGACCCGTGCGAGGGTTGCCAAGCCAGGTCAAAGGCGCTGGATTCAGGGTCCAGTCTCGAAGGGGTTCGAGCGTTCAAATCGCTCCCCTCGCATTATCTCTTACAGTTACAAACCCCGCATTTACTTCTTGTTTTCACCATCATATTGGAAAATTCTTAACTGCTACAGTCACTAAAGGTATGTTCCAGTTATTACACTACTCAGAAAAGGAGTTTGTAAATGGACATCCCACGTATCTTCAACATTACCGAAAGTGCTCACCGCATCCATAACCCGTTAACACCGGAAAAGCTCGCCACTCTCGGCGCAGCGTTGCGCCTGGAATCGGGGGCTCGCGTGCTCGACCTCGGCAGCGGTTCGGGCGAGATGCTGTGCACCTGGGCACGCGATTACGGAATCACCGGCGTCGGCATCGACATGAGCCGGTTGTTCACCGAGCAAGCGAAACTCCGCGCTGAAGAACTCGGAGTCGCCGATCGTGTCGAGTTCATCCACGGCGACGCTGCCGGCTACGTTGCCGACGAAAAGGTCGATGTGGCAGCCTGTCTCGGTGCCACGTGGATCGGTGGGGGAGTCGCCGGGACCATCGAACTTCTGGCGAAGAGTCTTTGCTCCGAAGGAATTATCCTCATCGGCGAGCCCTACTGGCGGCAGTTACCACCGACGGAAGACGTTGCCAGGGAATGCTTTGCCCATTCTATCTCCGACTTTCTCATGCTTCCAGACCTTCTCGCGTCTTTCGGCGACCTCGACTACGACGTTGTGGAAATGGTTCTGGCTAACCAGGATGGCTGGGATAGGTACGAAGCAGCCAAGTGGCTCACCATGCGCCGATGGCTCAAAGCGAATCCCGACGACGACTTCGCGAAAGATGTTAGAGCCAGACTGACTCTGGAACCAAAACGCTACGCTGCGTATACGCGTGAATACCTTGGATGGGGTGCGTTCGCGCTGATGGCGCGGTGACGTGAGGCAGCTATGTGACCATACTTATGATGGGGAGGGTCGCTACACTGCTTAACCTCCCTCCCATTACTCATCATAGCAAGCTCCCACACTCCTCCTGCAATCCTTTTGCAGTCAAAAAAAGTTGGGGTTATTTGACCCTGCCGAATTCCTGGCTCACTTCAGCTGCGGACTGGAAGGTCTTGTCCCCGAACATCTCCAGAACCTGGATCACCGCGTCGGGCGCATTGTTCTTCTTAGCGTGGCTGATCAGATCCTGCTTCCCGGCAGGATAGTCCATGCCTCCGAGGTACTTCTGGAATGCGGATGCACTCAGCTCTTCAACGGAGGCAGCCTGTGCCGCGGATGCCATTCCACCTCTGACCGAGGGTCTCTCTTCTGCCATACTTCTCATCACCTCTTTAGACTGGCGTCCCGCATGCGGGACACACGCCCGCCCCATAGCTCTAGGTGGATAAAAAAGTTGCTGTGTTTTCAGGCCGAAAAATCCCCAAAATGGGTGTGGATTAATCTGCGTCGGGGGTGGTGATCGGTGCGGTTGAGGGTATCCGTCTTGCTGCCGTGCCGGGCTGATGCTCGCGGGGGGGATACCCCGGCCGGTATCAGCAGGGCCGGTCGGGTGGCGATGCTTCTCCCGCCAGCCCGGGGAACGAACCGTAGAGTCGACTCCACCTGCCCGGTCGCTCGAACCTCTTAGATTGGGCATCATCGGGTTCTTCGCGACCGATCCGCCTGAGATCCGGACGTTGATGCCGTACCGATGAATTGGAGACGAGGTCCCCTTGAACCTCTGACCAAAAAGAAAAGGAGATATTCGGAGTGCTGTTCTTCCGGGTAAATCTCTCAGTACCGGCGGAAGTCGGTTCTGGGTCTCGGAGGCCGGGCCTCGTCGATCTTCAGGGTGCGACCCTCGAATACGGTGTTGTTCAGGGCTTCTTTTGCCTTCTCAGCCTCTTCCGGGCTGGACATCTCAACAAACCCGAACCCTTTGCGCTCAATGACTCTGACGTCCGTCACCGTTCCGTACTGGGAGAACAGGTCTTTCAACTGCTCATCATTTACCGAGTAGGTGAGGTTTCCGACGTACAGCTTGCTGCTTTCCATTCAAAGATCCTCGTCACTCATAGACACTCAAACCTTAATTATGCTTCGGCGAAAACAGCGGGCTGCAGTATGGAGCAGGGGCAACCCCTCGATGCGGGAGGGAGGCCTGGCGGGAGGCTGCGATCTTCCGGAACGGGTTCGTCACCCCGGGGCTCCGGTCCGGAAGGGTCCCCTGCCCGGAAGCAGGGCTGAGTTCTGTCCATTCTCCAGAGGCGGCCCCCTATAAATGCCTCCTTTATGGTGGTCACACCCGGGAACGTCCTGGATCCGCCCGGATCGTTCATCTTCTCCTGTAGATGCGGACACTCCCGGGACAGATACATTAATGGTGACACGGACCCTTTGTATACACGCCAGGTAAGGAAGTCGTAGGCGGGCTTTATTACCACCTGTCATGGAGTTGATTAACTGACGAATACACGAGGATCACAAAACAACGAGGAAGAGATCGTACGGGTACGGCTACCGAAGAAGCGAAACCGGGAACTCTTTGCCCGGGCCGACCTGATGCTTGGGGCAAACCATATCCGTGTCCGCTGTGAGGACGGCGTCACGCGCACCGGCCGGATCAAGGGCAAGATCAAGAAGCGGCTCTGGATACGTGAAGGCGATCTCCTGATCGTTGTTCCGTGGAGTTTCCAGGACGAGAAGTGCGATATCGTCTATCGCTACATCAAGCCCCAGGTCGACTGGCTCATGAGGCACAACTACCTCAGCCAGCAGTAACCGATCTGCATTTTTGCGCCGCGGCTGAGGCAACCCTGTCGGCTTCCGGCAGGCCCCGCATCCGGGTGTTTACGGGAGCGGGTGCACAATCTTGAGACCCAATCCGGTGACCTAGCCGTCCTTGTGGACGGCATCAGCCAGGTTGGCCGCGAGATCGGTGTGCACCAGTACAAACGTTCTGCTCACCGATGCCGTCATGCCGGCCGCCGCCTGCATGATGAGCATGATGATTCTTATGGCGTCCTGGAGCGTCCCTCCTTCCCACGCCTCCCTGATGCACTGGTTCGCTATCTGCTTCGTGATATCGTTTCCGAGCACCACGAAGTTGCTTGCCCTGCCTCTCTGCATCACACGTGACCGGGAGTCGATGACCTCGGCGATTGCGTAACTTCCCCTTGTAGCATACAGCCTCTTTTTTGCGACCTTCTCCCCGTCGGTCTCGGTCACCTCGCCGATGAGGACCCCGCCCTGCTGCGACACCTTGGCTTTATCGTCCCTGACCCGGATCTCCACACCGATCTCTCCTGCCCGTTTCTGCAGGTCGTCGTCGGTCGTTATCGCGCCGCTGTAGAGTTCGCGCTCGAGCTCTTCGATGCGGGCGTCGTCTCCCCCGAATGCGATCTCCCGCATGTCCCCTGCCATGACGGCTCCCTGGTTGCCGATGAATGCGATTACAAGAGTCATATCGAGTCCCCTGTTACCGATACGTATGATGTTACGCTCACCCTCACTCCTCCGCCTCCCGGTATCAACCTGTCGATGCCCCATCACGATTGCGTTCGCCCCTGCGGGAAGGGCTCGCGAAGGCCCGCTGCCCGGGCGGGGGCGGACCTGCCCGGTGAACAATAGTTATAGATTGCAGCAGATGCGCGAATATTCGTGAAGTCAGGTTTTTATATCACCATTCGTTGTAAATGGCATATGGTTTACTCCAGTATATTATTTTCAAAAATGGATAATATGTGCCCTAAAATGGATAATGCCTGGTTAGGTTGTATTATTTTTGATATCCTTAATTCTAATCATGAATAGATAAAGAATAGTTTCATATATATGTATATGATAATATTCATCCATGGCGGAAATCTTCCCCCAGGAGGTCGGGATCCGGCGGGATGGCCTTGTCGTCCAGATCCCGATATTCTACAAGCTTATGGCGAGCATGCTCACCGTTGCCGTCATCCCGGTCTTTCTGCTCGGGATTGTCTCGGCAGGGGATACCGGGAGCGTCATCGCCACGCTCGGTCTGCAGAACGGTATCATCGTCCTGACCCTGCTCACGCTCTCCGTGATCATGATGTGGAGTTTCTATCTCGCAAAGAGCATCACGGCCCCCATCGAGCAGCTCTCGGAGGTCGCGACCCGGGTGAGCCAGGGCAACCTTGCCGACACGGAGATCACGGTGACGAGCAACGATGAGATCGGCGAACTTGCCGTCGCCTTCGATCGCCTGATCAACTCGTATAAGATCCTTGACACGCTTGCAAAGGACGATGAGTAGGAGAGACGACCCGGCGGGAGTTTCGTCTCCGCCGCCTGCGGGTGACAGCATACCGGGACCAGAGGAGCAGGAGTCTGAGTAATGGAGAGACTACCGGAAGGCACGACTATCGGGGAGATGCAGGCATCGCTCCAGTGGATCTTTGCCCATACGTCCCGCTTCGCCGGGGCGGTACGGATCACGGCGCAGGACGGAGACGGGTTCCTGCTGGTGCAGAAGGGCGAACCCCTCGCGGCATACTTCAGGCACCCGCTGAAATCCCTCGCCGGCCCGCCTGCACTGAAGTACTTCGGGAGCCAGCCCATCCTTGATTTTGGCCTCCGGAAGTACGGGCCGGAGGAGATGCGGGAAGCCCTCATCGTATCGAGGGAGATACAGGCTCTCCTGCAGCCTGAATATGAATGCCCGGCGGTCTGTCCGCCCGGTGAGCCTGACGGGTGCGGCGGCGCGGAGGAGGCTCCGGCCGGTGAAGACCGCCCCGGCGTCGCGCCTGCCGGAGAGGAGGACGGAGCGCTCGCGGCCGTGCTGCGGCAGCCGGGGGTGACTGCAGTGGCCTGTTTCGTCGACGGTCTCTGCGTCTCTTCTGCCGGGAAGATTGATGCCGATTATGCCGTCGCCTTTGCCGAGGAACTGCTCCGGTGGTCATGCGGTCTGCAGGCCGCCACCCCGGCATCCGGGGCGTTCATGCAGATGACCGTCTTTTATCGCGGCGGAAACATCATCATCGCTCCCTTTCGGGATGAATTTCTCTGCATCTTCACCACGCCGGAGGTGCAGGTCGGCCAGATCCGGCGGATGATCCGGGAGCTGCAGGACGGGGCATAAGCGCTGCCTGATCCTCCACGATCAGGTTTCCGGGCTTGAACCGGCAGGCTTTCGAGATCCCCCGCCCTGCGTCTTTCGCTTATCATTTCTATAACAACTTTTTTATAACCCGGTTGTGCTGTTGCGCGGTATCGAGGGGGTCGGCGGATAGCGGCGGGACTCTACGGGAGGTCTTCGCCCGTCACCGGGGAGGACCCCTTTGATCCCGGCAGGCGGGCGCACCGCTGCCGTATTGTACGGGGGGATCGGCGA
>JAEWMO010000007.1 GCA_023457135.1 Methanobacteriota archaeon
GCATGGAGACGAAGACATACAGGAACCTGGAATCCGAGGTCTGGAACACAGAACTCTGTTCCGGGTGCGGGGCGTGCGTGGCGGTCTGCCCGGCGGATGCCCTCCGGTTCGAGCCGGAGAACACCGATGCACCGGTGAACATCGGCTACTGCAAAGCCGAGAACGACTGCGTGCCCTGCGGGGCATGCTACACGGCCTGCCCGAGGGTCGACCTCGCTGCACAGGGAAAGCTGCTCGGACCGTACCAGGATATCGTTGCGGCCCGGTCGGTCTTTACGGTCGAGCGGAAGCAGAGCGGCGGTGCCGTGACGGCAATCCTCGTGAACGCCCTCGATGAGGGACTGATCGATGCGGTCGTCACGGTGACGAGAGATCCCTGGACGATGAAGCCGTCGTCCGCGGTGATCACTTCATCCGAAGAACTCGTCCTGCACGCCGGGAGCCGTTACGCCTGGTGGGTGCCGCTGCTTGCCTCCCTCAAGGAGGCAGTCGTCACCCGGAAGTACCGGCGGGTCGCCATCGTCGGCGTGCCCTGCGCGGCACGGGCGGCGCAGGTGATCCGGGCGAGCGACCACGAACTCCTCAAGCCCTACGCGAAGGCCATCCGGCTCGTCATCGGCCTCTTCTGCACGGAGACCTTCGACTACGCGAAGCTGGTCGAGGGGAAGCTGCAGTCCGAGCGCAAGATCGAGCCCTGGGAGATCCGTCGCCTGGACATCAAGGGTAAACTGGACATCTTCCTGCAGGACGAACGGCAGATCTCCGTCCCGCTCGCGGAGCTCGACGAGGCTGTCCGGCCCGGATGCCTGGTCTGCACCGACTTCACGGCGGTGGAGGCGGACGTCTCGGCAGGTGCCGTCGGGTCACCGGGCGGGTACACGACGCTCATCATCCGAAACGACATCGGCAGGGGATTCGTCGACCGCGCGGTCTGGCAGGGAAAACTTGCGACCGGCAGCACCGTCGACCTCTCCATCATCGAGCGCCTGGCGGCGAAGAAAGCAGAGCGCCAGCAGGAATAAACTCTTTTTTTTGTTCCGGGATCCCGGGGCGTCGCATTTCGCGTGAAGCCGTTTCATCGCTCGTATATTGTCAGCCCACGCGAGGTAACGGGGAAGGCACCGGGGGTTACCCGGTGCCCTGGGCGGCCTGCTCTGCCGCATACCCGATCCCGACAGCGATGATCGGGATGATGAGGTACCGCAGTCCGATCTGGGCCATGTAGGTGCCGGCGTCCATCCCTGAGAGAGGCAGGAGGATGACGGCGTCGAGCGCCCAGTTGATCAGGAGCCACACGCCGCCGAGCAGCGCGGTCTCCCGGACGAAGCGGGCCCGCACCCCCCGCAGATAGACAAGAATGAGGAAGGTGCCGAGCGCGGCGGAGAAGACGAGCAGGATCGACTTGATCAGGAAGATGTCGTAGAGCGGCTCCCCCTCAGCCGAATAGAAGGGGACCGAGATGAGGAAGGGGAGGAGCCAGGTGAGGAGGCCGAAGCCGATGAGCCTCACGTATCGCGCCGTATTCATGGAAGGAGAATCGCGTTCCGGCGGGATATACTGATCGATTCTGCGCCGGGATGGCGAGAGCCCGGCATCACCGGGTTCGCCCGCCGGCGATCCGGGAGCAGCGAACCGCCGCATTCCCTGCAATTTTAATAGAAAATCAGGTTATGATAACCGGTGCCCTCGGGGAACATATATAGTGTCATGAGGAAAAGATACGGTTGAACACGGACCATTACAGTTAACCCGATCCCGGCCCTGCTGCATGGGGTAAAACCGATGAAGGAGAGGTCGGGATCAGGGGAACAGGCATTGCGCAACGTCTCTGTAAACCGGTGATCCTCACGGTACAGAGGAATCTACACAGTCTCCCCATAAAGTGTCCATGAGAGACGAGTCCCGACCCGCGAACCTGTATCTCACGCTGGGAAAGGTAGGAGTCTTCGCGTTCGTCCTGATGAGCGTATACCAGCTTGCGAAGGACTTCCTCTACCCCGAGATAACCCTCGCGGACTCGCACATGCACACCGTCATCTTCACGACGGTGCTCGCCGTGGCAGTCGCGTACTTCGCCCTCCGCAAACAGCACTCCCTGCTTGCGATGCTGGTGACCGAAGCGAACGAACGGAGGGAGGCAGAGGTTGCCCTGCGGGAGAGCGAGGAGAAGTTCCGCTCCATCGTGGAGACGGCGAACGAGGGCATCCTGCAGATCGACAGTCACCGCACGATCACGTATACCAACCACACGATGGCCGGGATGCTCGGCTATTCAGTCGACGAAATGCTCGGCCGGCCGTTAGCCGGGTTTATCTGCGCAGAGGATCTCGACGACCATCGCAGCCGCATGGCGGAGAGGGCGCAGGGTCTTGACGGCAGGTACGAGTGCCGGCTCAGGCACAGGGACGGGAGCGTTCGGTGGGCCCGGGTCTCGGCCACCGCCCAGAAGGACGGGGACGGCGGGTTTGCCGGATCTTTTGCCATGTACACCGATATCACCGAGAGGAAGCAGGCCGAAGAGATATTCCACCGTCACACCGAGGAGCTTGCCCGGCTCCACCAGCAACTTGCCTCGTCCAACCGCGAGGCAAACCTCTACCTCGACATCCTCACCCACGACATAAGGAACACCGAGAACGTCGCAAACCTCTACGCCGATCTCCTCATCGATACCCTGGATGGTGACTCGCGGGCATACGCAGAGAAACTTCGGCGGAGTATTCACAAGAGCATCGAGATCTTACAGAACGTCTCAACGATCCGGCGGATTCATCAACCGTCCGATGAGCACAGGTGCATGGACCTCGATGCGGTTATCCGCGGCGAGATCGCGCATTTCCCCGAGGGCACCATCCGTTACACTCCGGCCGAACACCGGGTATGGGCCGACAATCTCCTCCCGGAGGTCTTTGCAAACCTGATCGGGAACGCCGTCAAGTTCGGCGGCCCCGGCGTCGAGATCACCGTCCGGGTGGAGGATGAGGGAGAGTTCGTCCGGGTCGCGGTCGAGGATACCGGGCCGGGGGTCCCCGACGACCAGAAGCAGGAGATCTTCCACCGGTACGAGCAGAAGAAGCGCGGCGTCGGCGAAGGACTCGGCCTCTACCTCGTCCAGGTGCTCATCGAGCGCTACGGCGGCAGGATATGGGTGGAGGACCGTTTACCGGGTTACCCCGAACGCGGGGCGGCGTTCCGGTTCACGCTTCAGCGCCGCTCACGGTGACCCGGGAACCCGGATCGGTGACGGTGCCCGGCGTCTTCATCACCATCACGGCGACGAACCATCCGGCCGGGCTCTACCCTGAGAACCTCTTCGTCGGCTCTGCAGGGTTTTTGCGTATCGGCGCTCTCTATGCCACGATCCGGGAGCAGTCTTCATAACCGCTCCCCCGTTTTTCTCTCGCCGCGAGACCACTCGCGGTCGACGTATATACCAGTCCGACCAAGGGGGGGATATGACCCATCCTGCAGACAGCAGCGCCGAACCGCCCGGCGGATCCGGGGTCGGGCGGTACTCACCCCGGTTCGTGCTCGCCGCCATCCTGATCGCCATCGCGGCCGCCGGAGCGATGATGCTCTTTCTCGAGTTACAGAGCCTCGGAGAGGCCTTTCTCTGGCCGAACTCACCCCCCTTCCCCTTCTTTCCCCTGATCCTCGCGACCGCGGGCGGCCTCGCGGTCGGGCTCTGCCTGCACGTCTTCGGCGACCACGTGCTGCTGCTCCAGCAGAGTCTTACAGAGTTTCAGAGGACCGGCCGGTTCGAGCCGCGGCACCTTCCCGCCGGGCTGCTCGCCATCTACCTCTCGCTGATCTTCGGGGCGAGTCTCGGACCCGAGGTGGCCGCCATCGATATGGGCGGGAGCATGGGCACCCTTGCCGGCGACCGGCTGCGGAGCCGGGTGCGGACGCTCTCGAGCGCCGGCATCGCCGGTGCCCTTGCCGGATTTGCGCTCTACCTTCAGATCACCAGAACCGCAGGCGGTGCCCTCTATCCGCTTCCGCCGCTCGGAGAATTGCTTCCGCTGTACCTTGTCTACGCCGCGATCCTCGGGCTTGCCGGTGCGGCGGCGGGCGTCCTCTTCATCGGAGCATTCCGCCTCTTTTACCGCCTCACGACACCCATAGCCGGGCGGCACCTGATCAGGGGTGTTGCCGGGGGTGTCGGGCTCGGTATTGCCGGGACGGTCTTTCCGCTCGTGCTCTTCTCGGGACAGAACGAGTTCAAGACTGTCCTCGAGACGGGAGCAACTGCCGGTGCGGTCGTGCTGCTCCTGCTCGTCGCGGCAAAGATCGTCGCAAGCACCTGGTGCATGGCGACGATCTTCAAGGGCGGGCCAATCTTTCCGCTGATCTTTGCGGGCGGGACGCTCGGTCTCGCCGTCAGTCTCCTGGTTCCCGCGATCCCGCCCGCCGTCGCCGTTCCCGCCGTCATGGCGGGGATGATCGTCTGCGTCCTCAAGATGCCGGCCGCGGTGATCCCTATCGTGGCGCTCGTCTTCCTGCAGTGGGAGATCCTGATCATCGTCGCTGTCGCGACCGTAGCCGGATATTACACCACCAGAAAGATCGCGATGTTCCCTCACGAGGGCAACGTAGGGGCGGGGTGACCGACCAGTAAGACAGATGCCGGGGATGGAGAGGGCTGTCGCGGTTCAGGCGAGTCCCCTCATCTCCCCGTCAGCCTCTTTATCCTCGCAAGCGGTGAGGACCGCTCAAGGAATGCCGAGAGGAACCCGGCAAACTCCTCCTCCCAGCACTCCGCACCGGCCTTCACCGTCCAGCCCTGCTTCATCGACCGGCGGACATGCTTGCCGAGCGCGACCTCAAAGAGAACCTTCGACCGGAGGAGGTCGAGAGCGCGGGTGAACGGCCGGGGCACCTCCACGACGTAGCGGCCGTCCTCGACATAGGGGCCGGCAAAGACTTCCTCCCGGACGTACTTTTCGAGGAACTTCTCCGCGTTCTCTCTTGAGGAGAGCGGCGGCCCGATATGCCGGCGCATTGCCGGAGCCTCCGCGGCCATCAGCTCGAAGACGAGTATGCACCGCTCCTTCTCCATGCAGACGTCGATACGATTGGCCGCAAACCCGCTCCGCTCCAGGAGCTCCCGGATCGACTCGGCGGACTTGCGGAGCTGCGGGACCACCGTATCGGGGGTGTAGTCCGGTGTCGCAAACGTCATGGAGAAGAGGTGCGTCCCCCGTGCCGCGAGCAGGCGGGCAAAGACCTCCCGGGTGAGCGGCGGTGTGTTCGGCCGGCAGAAGAACGCTATCGACGGCTCCGCAAGATAGCCCCGGGCGAGTTCGGCGAACTCGAACATCCGGGAGATCGAGAGCGCCGCCGCCACGTTCCGCTCCGGGTCGACCGGGTCGATGACGACGAGCGGGTCCTCGAACTCCTTTGCCCCGTGCTGTTCGATATCGATCACCTCGCCCGGTCTCCAGCGGGCGGCGGCCGCGAGAAGCGCGTGGAACCCACCGTAGTAGATCGTCAGGACCTCGCAGAGGTAGCCGGAGAACCCTTCGGTCATGTGGTCGGACCCGTAGACCCCGCCTGCTTTCGCGAACTGCTTCAAGAGGAGGACGTCGTCGGCGTAGTCGCCGATGTGCGCGAGGATGTAGCGGGTGTGGAACGGGGTCCGATCCACGGCGCTCTTGATCTCGGTGGCGCTCGGCACAGCGTAGCAGGGGACGAGATCGATGTCGAGCGAGTCGATCGTCGCGTTGAGGTAGGGGTGCTCCGCGTACTTCTCGCGCCAGGTTGCACCGAACTCCCCGGCGATCCGGCGCGCAAGAGAGAGGCCCTGCTCCTGCAGGTCCTCGCGGGAGAGCGCGGGGTCAAAGAGCATGAAGACGTCGAGGTCCCGGTCGCCGCGGACGAAGGTGTCGCGGGCGACCGAGCCCACCATCATCGCCTTCGCCATCCCGGACTGCTCCACCGCCTCGATCAGGCGCTCCCCCATCGCCCGGACGTAGGCCCGCTCCTCTGGCGTGGGGCGGATCCGATCGAGCACCTCTTCCTCACAGGGATACCGGGTCAAAGCGGTACCTCCGCAAGGTCCTCGTAGATGGGCCCCCGGGGAGTCAGCGTGCTCTTCTTGAGGCGGATCATCTCCACCCGGCACCGGCCGAGCGGTTCGCGGGGCAGGCATTCGACCTCCCGGCACTGCGAGGGATGGAACTCTTTCACCCGTGCAAGGGTTACGTGGGGACGGAAGGGACGGGTCTCCCGGGCAAAGCCGAACGGTAGAAGGAGATCGTCCACCTGCCGGGCAAGGGCGGCACTCTCCCCGCCGTCCGCGACGTCGCACCAGATCACCCGCGGCCTCCGTGGGGGGTTGCAGACCGGATGTCCGACCGTCAGGTCGAAGGGAGCGGCACGGACCGAACGGAGCGCCTCAATGATCGGTTCAATCTGCGCGGGATCGACTTCCCCGAGAAACTTCAGCGTTATGTGGAGGTTCGCGGGGTCGACGATGGCGAGCCGGCCGCCGGCCTGTGCCAGGCAGGCCTGGGACTCGCGGGCCTTCCCGCGGATATCCCCGGAGAGGTCGATTGCAACAAACGTCCTGACCATGTTACCGTACTATCGTGCCTCACCCTACAAAATGGTGATTGTCCGGCAGAGGCGCATCCGGCAGAACAAGGCGATCGGGCGGCCCAGGATAGGATCCGGGTGAATTTACGGCCGCGATCCGCCACAGCGTGCCGGGTGCGCGCCAGGCGGCAGATGGTATCCAGCAGGAATTAGATTGGATTATATGACCGCAGAACGAAAACATTACGACCGAAAATCCCGGGGGTTTTAACATTTCAGATACAGCGCAATTCATCGTCTATACACTTGAGTTCTGCCCGAACTGTGAGATTCTCAAGAATTTCCTGGCCTCCAGGGGGGCTTCCTTCGTCGAGTGCGACATGGCATCCGCCGAGGCGCTGACGGAACTGCGCATAAACGGCGTATTCGTCCAGGAAGCGCCGGTGCTGCAGAAGGAGGACGCCTTTTACACGTCCGCGGACCTCTTTACCGGCGGTGCGCTCCGGGAAGACCTTGTGGCCGGCCTGATCGCGGAGGCATGAGGTTGGCACGCAAGTCGACGCAGACGACCATATTCGGGGAGTTTGTCCCCACGTTTCCCAAGGTCCGGACATCGCGGGGCTACCTCCTCAACTGGGACAGGAACCGGATCATCCGGCAGATCATTGAAGAGACCCGGCTCGTAGGAGTCTTCTACGGCTACGAGGGGGCGGACGAGGAGACGGCACAGGAGATCGCCCGGAGGGTCGAGAAGAAGATCCAGATGCTCGGCCTCCAGTCGCTCTCCGGCCCCCTGATCCGCGAGATCGTCAATATGACGCTCCTTGAGCGCGGCCTGATCCCCTACCGCAACGTCTGCACCCGTGTAGGTACCCCGGTCTTCGACGCGCACCTCATCGATGTCGGTCGGGGCTTTGAGGCTCACGACAACGCGAACCTCCAGGAGAACGCCGAAACGTCGCACAAGAAGAAGGCGGACAAGATCAGCAAGGAGCAGTACCTCCTGCAGCTCCCGCCCGACCTTGCGGACCATCACCTCCGCGGCGATCTCCACATCCATGACCTGGAATACTTTGGTACGCGCCCGTTTTGTCAGGATTGGGATCTGCGTTACTTCTTCTACTACGGCCTGATGCCGGACGGCAACGGGACGAAGGCCTCGGTCGCCGGCCCGGCCAAGAGGGCCGAGGTGGCGGTCCTCCACGCGGTCAAGGCGCTCGGCTCCGCGCAGACGAACTTCGCCGGCGGCCAGGGCTACTACAACTTCCTGACGTTCATGGCGCCATTCTTTGAGGGGATGGACTACGAGGAGATCAAGCAGCTGATGCAGATGTTCGTCTACGAGATGACCCAGATGATGGTCGCCCGGGGCGGCCAGGTGGTCTTCTCGTCGGTCCAGCTCTCCCCCGGCGTCCCCACCCTCTGGCAGGAC
>JAEWMO010000008.1 GCA_023457135.1 Methanobacteriota archaeon
GAGCCGGTCGCCGCACCCGATCCCGAGATCCCCGTGCGTTGCAAGCTCGTCGAACGTCATGCTGCCGTCGTAGGTGCCCTGCAGGAGCGCGTCGATCGTCGAGACCTGGAAGAGCGTATCTCTCTCACCCGCGCCGCCGGAGCCCGCGAGCAGGGGCGCGGCCGCAAGGGCAACACCGGCGCCGATGAGAAGGAAGGCGGCGGCAATTACAGCGTAGTGAAGCACCCTGCTTTCAGCCATGGCCCCTCACAGCGCCCCGATATCCTCGTACCAGAGGTCGGGATGCTTCTCGATGAACTCATGCATCATCGTCTTGCAGACATCGAGGTCCAGGTCGATCACCTCGACGCCGTGGGACTCGAGAAACTCCCGCGCTCCGGGAAAATTCGTCGACTCTCCGGCCACGACCTTCCCGATCCCGAACTGGACGATCGCCCCCGCACAGAGGTAGCAGGGCATCAGCGTCGAGTAGAGCGTACAGTCCGTATAGGAACCGATCCTTCCTGCGTTCCTCAGGCAGTCGATCTCCGCGTGAAGGATAGCGTCGTCGCACTGGACACGGCGGTTCCTTCCCCGCCCGACGATCCGGCCGTTGCGCACCAGCACCGAGCCGATGGGGATCCCACCCTCCTGCAGGCCGGCTTCCGCCTCCTCAATGGCACACTTCATGAACAGGTCCATATCTGACGTCCCCTGGAGAACTAAATGAGTATATAAACGAATCGCAATAGTTCCCCAGATAAAAGAAGTCAGTCCTAGATTATAAACCCATACGGGATAGAGGCGGCAGCACCGGCCTCCCGCAGCAGAGATACGTCCCGTCAGACGCTCGGGATCTCCCGCTCGGTCGGGAGCTCGTCGAGCGCCTGCCGGGCGGCAAGACTGACGTCGCGGTCGGCGTCACCGAGGAGGCGGACCAGGGGTTCCCGGGCCCGGGGGTTGCCTATCCGGCCGAGCGCCCACGCCGCCGTCCGGCGGACCCGGGGTTTTGCGTCGTCGAGCACCCCGACAAGCGGTTCAACGGCACGGGGGTCGCCGATCTTCCCGAGCGCCCATGCCGCTCCTGCCCGGACCCAGGGGCTCTTATCCTCCAGGCTCCGTATCAACGGGAGCACGGGCTCGCGGCCGTCGATGAGGCCGAGTGCCTTCGCCGCTTTCCACCGCACATCGACGTAATCGTCGTCCAGGGCCCGGATCAAGGGCTGCACCGCACGGGAATCACCCATCTCCCCGAGGGCATCGGCGGCCCGCCACCGGTCGTTGAGACTGGCGGACTCGAGCATGGCGAGGTACCGGTGAAGTCTCGTCTCCCTGCTGAGACCTCCGGCCCCTCCTTCCGGTACCGACGAACCCCTTCCTGCCATAGGCCACCTTCGGTCCATCTTGGGCCGCCGGGGTATAAGGTTTTGCCCCGGTGGCGAGATGCCTCCGGGAGGTGCATTTTTCTACTTTCCCTGCCTTCACCATAGTATGGAGACTCCGACCGGTATACCGGAGGGAAGGGCATTTCCGCCGGACCTGGAACGCCTCGGCATCGCTCCCGGGACGAAGATCGATATCAGGGAGCTCAATAAACTGGGAAGACGCCACAACTTCCATGTCTACCTCTACTTCGAGGAAGACCTGGCCAGGGATTCCACGCTCCGGGAGGACCTGCAGGAGTACGAGGACGTCCCGGATCTCGAGCGCCCGTTCATCAGGCTGGATGCGTTTCTCCAGTTTGCCACCGAGTCGGACCCGCTCTTCACCCGCCGCTTAGACGAGCTCCCGCTCGTCGTGGAGGTCGTTGCCTACGGGGAGATCAGGGTGAGGGAGGGAGACCCCGTGCCCTACGTCAAAGGAGTGATGCCGTTCCTTGACGAGCTCACGATGGAGGATACGCCGGAAGCCTCCTGATCCCGTTCTTTTTCGGCGGCGGTCACGGAATCCGGACCGTTCCCGCCCCTTTCAAAATATCCAGGCTCACGTCGAAGTTCCTGACCGTATGGGTGAGCGCGCCCATGCTGATGATATCGATCCCGGTTGCGGCGTATCCGGCCAGATCGCCGGCAGCGACGCCCCCCGATACCTCGAGGGTCACCCGCTCCCGGAGGCCCCGCCCGGCGAGTGCCCGGACCGTCCCTGAGACCGCATCCACCGTCATGTTGTCGAGCAGGATGATATCGGCCCCGGCGCCTGCGGCCGTGACCGCGTCCTCCGCCGTCTCGACCTCCACCTCGACCGTCCGGTAGAGGCTCTCGCTCTTCGCCCTCCGGACGGCCTCCGGGAGGGGCACCAGCGCGAGGTGGTTGTCCTTGATCAGGACCATGTCCGAGAGGGAGTAGCGGTGCGGATCGCCCCCGCCGAGCACCACCGCCTTCTTGTCGAGCCTCCGGAGTCCGGGGGCGGTCTTCCTGGTGGCGGCGACCCGCACTTCCGGCGAGGCAGCCCGGACGGCGTCGACTGCCTCCCGGGTCCGGGTCGCGATCCCGCTCATCCGCCCGATGATATTGAGCGCCGTCCGCTCCACCAGGAGGACAGACCTCGCCGGCCCGTCGAGTTCGAGGAGGGTCTCCCCCGGCGCGACCGGTCGGCCGTCGACGGTATGCTCGCGAACCGTGACCCCGAAGTGCTCAAAGAGCCTCCGTGCCTCTTCAAGGCCCGCGATGACCCCCCGGTCCTTCGCCCGGATCACCGCCCGGCAGGCGATATCGGGGACGACCGATTCTGTAGTGACGTCCCCCCACGGTGCATCTTCCCGGATGAACCGGAGCAGGTCCTCGAGCGGGATCATATGCGCTCACGCTCCGACGGCGAGCATCCGCTCGATGGCCCGCCGGGCCCGGTCCATGATATCGCCGGGGAGGACGACCTCGTGCTCCCCGGACTCGAGCGCCCGCCGGAGGTCGGCGAGGGAGATCTTCTTCATGTCGGCACAGACCGCTTCGGGCTTCTCGTAAAAGACCCGCCCGGGGTAGAGCACCCGGAGGCGGGAGACCATATCCCGCTCGGTGAAGACCGACCAGGGCTCGTCGCCGGCGGCGGCATTCCGGACCATGCCCCCCGTGGAGGCGATCACGTCGGCCTGTTGCTGGACTTGGGGCGGGCACTCGGGGTGGCAGACGATCCTGCCGCCCATCGCTCTGGCCGCCTCGACGTCGGCGAGGGTGAACCCGGCGTGGACGTAGCAGTGGCCGCCGGGCGGCACCGGGATGATCGTCTTTTCGGGCAGCTGCCGCTGGACGTATGCGGCGAGGTTCGCGTCGGGTCCGAAGAGGATCGTCTCCTCCGGGAGCGACGCGACGACGCTGACCGCGTTTGCGGAGGTGCAGGTGATGTCGGCGAGCGCCTTGCTCTCTGCCGTACTGTTGACGTAGACCACCACAGCCGCACCAGGATACCGCGCCCGTGCCTCCCGGATCAGGTCCGGGGTCAGGAAGTCGGCGAGGGGACAGCCCGCGTCCTCCACCGGGATGACCACCTTCCGCTCCGGGTTGAGGATCTTTGCCGTCTCGGCCATGAACCGGACGCCGCAGACGACGATCAGGTCCGCCCGGCTCTCTTTCGCTTTCACCGCGAGTTCGAGGCTGTCGCCCACCACGTCGGCGAGCGCCTGGATCTCCGGGGGCTGGTAATTATGCGCCATGATGACGGCGTTATTTTTGGTTTTGAGCGCACGAATCTCCTCTTCCATTGCTACGTCCCCACCACCAGAGGGTTCTCGAGGTTCTTTAAGAGCGTCAGGATCGAGAGGGCGGCCATGTAACTTGTCGCGGGGTTCTCCGGGCTCGGGACGTTCCTGACCCTGACGTATATATCCCCGAAATCGCCCTCGACAAATATCTCATGGATGTTCCTCTCCGCGGCAGGGTCGACCCAGAGTTCCACGTCGGCATCCCTGCCGGCAGCGAGCCCCAGCGCTACCGCAACGTTGATGTTCTTCGGGTATTGCTTTATACAATCGTGCGCCAGCCCCTTAAATATCTCCGTCCGCTCCGCGACGGGGAGGCCGAGCGACGCGGGGGGTTTTGTCGTCCGGAGGAGGAGTTTTGTCGGCGGCGAGACCTGCCCGATCTTGAGGTTGTCAAGCCCGATGATGGCGCCGCTCGGGATCCGGATCTTCTTTCCCGCTTCGCGAGCGACATCGACGAGGTGGTCGCGGAACTCCACGTCCGCGAGTGCTCCCCCGGAGAGGACGATGATGTCCCTCCCTGCCCGGAGGACTGCCTCCCCGTAGCGCCGGACGGCATCGACGGAGGCGGCTTCCACGACGATCGAGAAGTCCTCGCGCAGGAAGGCGTCGAAGTCCGTATAGGGCCGGGCGTGGCAGAGCGCCGCGAGTTCCTCCGCCCGGCCGGGGATAATATCGAAGACCGCAACAATCCGGATGCTTTCGGCGTGGGCGGCGATAATATGCCCGACGTTGCCGCATCCCAGCAACCCTATTTTAATCATTGAATAGAGAAGTTGTAATATCAGCGGTTAAGTATTGTGCTCCGCACAAAACCGGCCGGAAGAGAGACAAATCATCCTTCGAAGACGGGGGAGACCCGGCCGCCGACCGCGCGCAGGGAGCCGAACCTATGACCCTTGAAGACCTGCGGGGAAGAGCGATCTACATCGAGAGTTACGGGTGCACCTACAACCACGCCGACACCCGGAGACTTGAAGCGATACTGGAGGGGCTCGGCTGCACGCTGACCGGGCCGGACGAGGCGGATGCCGTGATCGTCAACACCTGCACGGTGATCGAGGCAACGGAGCGGAAGATGCTCCGGCGGCTTGCGGCCTTCGCCGGCCGGGACCTCTACGTGACCGGGTGCATGCCGCTCGTCCAGATGGAGAGGATCCGATCGGTCTGCACGCCGCAGGTCATCCACCCCGACGAGATCCGCGAGCGCTCGGGCACCGTCGGCACCCCCGGAGCGGGAGCGATCGGCGTGGTGCAGGTGGCGAGCGGGTGCGTCGGCAGGTGCAGTTACTGCATCACCCGGCTCGCACGGGGGAGGCTTGTGAGCGCATCGACCGAAGAGATCCTCGACGCCGTCCGGCGCCTTGCGGCATCGGGCGCCTGCGAGATCCAGCTGACCGGGCAGGACGTGGCCGCCTGGGGGCTCGACCGGGGCGAGTCGCTCCCGGACCTCCTGCAGGCGGTAGCAAGGGTCCCCGGCCGGTTCGCCGTCAGGATCGGGATGATGCACCCCGCCTCGGTGCTCGGGATCCTCGAGCCCCTCATCGAGGCCTACGAGAGCAAGAAGGTCTTCCGGTTCCTCCACCTTCCCGTCCAGTCGGGCTCCGATACCGTTCTCGAGCGGATGCAGCGTGGCTACACTGCCGCTGACGTCATCCGGATCGTCGATGCGTTCCGGGAGCGCTACCCGGAGATGATGATCTCCTCCGACTTCATCACCGGGTTTCCTGGGGAGACCGAGGAGGAGTTCCGTGAGACGCTTGACCTCCTCGACCGGGCTGCGTTCGTGAAGGTGAACATCACCCGCTACTCCCGGCGGCCGGGGACGGTCGCCGCGGGCTTCAAAAACCTTCCCGAGCGGATACGGAAGGACCGGTCACGGGCGCTGCTCGCCGCGGCAAACCGGATCTACGACCGCTACAACGAGCAGTGGATCGGGAAGGAGACGCCGGTCGTCGCAACCGAGAAGACCATCCCCGGCTCGACCGTCTGCCGCAACCCCTGCTACCTCAACGTCGTCATCAAGGAGGATCTGCCGTTCGGGTTCTCTGGGAAGGCGGTGATCACGGGGAACCGGCGGCACTACGTCACCGGCGAGAGAGTTTAGCCCGACCGAAAATTTTTCATCAGAGAAGGCATACTCTTCTGCCATGCAGGGGATTACCGGGCACGAGCTCTCCTCACGCAAGGCTGAATACCTCAAGTACATTCATATGCAGGGCGACGTCGTGAAGACAACCGAGATCGCCGCCCGGTTCTCGGTCGCGCCCTCGACGGTGACCAAAGCCCTCACGGAGATAGCAAAAGCGGGATACATCGAGCATACGCCGTATCACGGGGTGCGGCTCACGCCCGCGGGCACCGAGTACGCCCGGTTCCTGCTCCGGCGTCACCGGATCGTCGCCCTGGTCCTCAGCCGCTACGGCCTCGAGCCCGACGAGGCCTGCAAGGAGGCGGCGAAGATAGAGCAGTGCTTCTCAAAAGACCTCACGAACAGGATATGCTCCTCGCTCGGACACCCGATGATGAGCGGCTGCGGGGAGATCGAGCACGACCACTGCTGCTGCCCCTCCTGCGGGCGCCAGGGGTGACGGCACAACGTTTTTACAGCCGCAGAGATGAATATTTAGACCCACACCAAATTCCGGGTGAGGTACATGGGATCAGGAAAAAGAGGCCGAAAAATCCCGTTAACACGAATTCTGGCAGCGGTTTTAGTCCTTCTGCTGGCAGCAGCCACAGCGGGATGCACCGGAGCCGACCGGCAGCAGGATGAACGGATCGTCGTCGCAGTCACCATACCCCCCGAGCAGGAGTTCGTCGAACGGGTGGGAGGGGATAACGTCCGGGTGGTCCTGCTGGTGCCGGCGGGAGCCGACCCGCACACCTACGAACCGCCGCCCGGAGTCCTCGCCGACGTCGCGGAGGCGGACGTATACGCCGCGGTGGGGTCGGGGATAGAGTTCGAACTCGCCTGGAAGGATAAGATCGCCTCCTTAAACCCCGATATGCTGGTCGTCGACTGTTCGCGCGGCATCGACCTCATCTCGGCCGGCGAGGACGACCATGCGGGGACCGACCCGCACATCTGGCTCTCCCCCCGGAATGCGAAGATCATGGTCGAGAACATCCGCGAGGGGCTTGTTGCGGCCGACCCGGAGAACGCCGACGAGTACGACCGGAACGCCGGGGCTTACCAGGCGGAGCTCGACGCCCTGGACGCTGAGATCGCCGGTGCGCTCGCCGAATCGGGGGTGGAGAAGGTCATGGTCTACCACTCGTCGTGGGCCTACCTTGCCAGAGATTACGGTTTTGAGGAGGTCCCGATCGAGAGCGAGGGCAAAGAGCCCTCGCCGCAGCGGCTGGAGCATCTCATCACGCAGGCAGAGGAGGAGAAGATCCGGGTGATCTTCGCATCGCCCGAGCACTCCACCCGGAGCGCTGAGGTGATAGCAGACGAGATCGACGGGACCGTGGTGCTGGTAAGCCCGCTCGAGAAGGAGTACCTGGAGAATATGCGGCGCGTCGCAGCGGCATTTGCGGAGAGCAGCCCATGAGCGGTGCCCCGGTGATCGAGGTCGAGGACGTCTGGGTCAGGTTGCACGGCCGGGACGTGCTCGAGGGGGTGAGCCTCGCCATCCGCCCAAACGAGTTCTACGCGATCATCGGGCCGAACGGCGGCGGCAAGACGACACTCCTCCGGGTGATCCTCGGCCTCCTCCCTCCCTCCCGCGGCGTCGTCCGGATCCTCGGCAGCACCGAGGCGGCAATGCGCAGGTTCCTCGGCTACGTTCCCCAGTTCAGGACGTTCGATTTCGATTACCCCATCACCGTGCGGGAGATGGTCCTCTCCGGCCGGCTCGGCCACATCACCCGCTTACCGAGGCGCTACGATGAGGCAGACCACGCCCGTACGGAGGAGGCGCTCGAGACGATGGGCATCGCCGGTCTTGCCGACCGGCAGATCCGCGACCTCTCGGGCGGGGAGCAGCAGCGGGTGATCATCGCCCGGGCGCTCGTCGGCGACCCGAAGGTGCTTCTCCTCGACGAACCGACGGTCTACGTGGACGCCCCGACAGAGGCGCAGTTTTACGAGATCCTCGATAGGCTCCGCGACAGGATGGCGATCGTTCTCGTAACCCACGACATCGGGGTGATCCCGGAGCACGTGACCCGGGTCGCGTGCCTGAACCGGCGCATCTA
>JAEWMO010000009.1 GCA_023457135.1 Methanobacteriota archaeon
GGGCAGGGCTCATCGCGAGCCTCCGCGACGGGAACGAGTGGGTCCGGTGGGGGGCGGCCCTCGCCCTCGGCAGCATCGGGGGGGAGAGCGCCGTTGCCGCGCTCATCGGTGCATTCCGCGACCCCGAACAGGAGGTGCGGGAGCGGGCCCGCGGTGCGCTCGGCGATATCGGGGATGCCGCCGTTCCCTCGCTCATCGAGGCGTTCGCGACCGACGAGGACGGCCTGCGGCGTGAGGCGGCCGCCGCCCTCGGCCTCGTCGGGCGGCCGGCGATCGCCCCGCTCACCGCGGCGCTCGGCTCCGGCGACCGGCGTATCCGCGCCGGGGCGGCAACGGCGCTCGGCGAGATCGGCGATCCCCGGTCGGTCGATGCCCTGATCGCGGCGCTCCAGGACGAGGGGGAGGAGGTGCGCGAGGCCGCACGGCGGGCGCTCGGCAGCATCAGGAAGACATAACACCTGCGAGAGAACACCTGAAGGCATGACTGACGAGACCCGTATCGACGAGCTGGTTGCCGGCCTCCGGCAGGGGCCTCTTGAGGTGCGCAGGAGAGCGACCGCCGAACTCGGAGCGAGCGGAGAGGCGGCGGTCGGGCCGCTGATCGCCGCGATGCTCGATGGCGACAACGACATCCGGTGGTATGCCGCCCGCGCACTGGTGCAGATCGGCGAGCCCGCGATCGGCCCTCTCCTCGATGCGATGCGTGCCGCAGGGGACCACGACTTCCGACGCTACGCCATGGCGGCCCTGGCCGGGATGGGAGACGCGGCCGTAAAACCCCTCGTCGCCATCATCGAGAATGCCGATCCGGTGCTCCAGCCCTTCGCTGCGACGGCCCTCATGCGGATCGGCGAGCCTGCAGTCGAGCCCCTCCTCCGCCTTATGGAGAGCCCGGACCCCAAAACCCAGGAACGGGCCGCACTCCTCCTCTGGAAGATGGGGGAGACGGGAGCGACGCCACTCACCGATGCGCTCATCACCGGAGGCAGATCCGCGAACAATAAATGATCAAGGGGCCATCAGATCCATAAGAGGTCTGAATGGCGCCGCGTATGGTAGAGACTCCCCGCCGGCTTCTGCAGGGCAGGGATTTCGGGGAGCCGGTGAAGGTCCTGGTCGCAGGCGTATCGGGCGCTGCGATCCTTACCGCCCTTATCATAGAGGCTCCCGGCACGAACCCCATCCTCTGGGCCCTCCTTTTTATCCCGGCCATCCTCGCAGGATACCGCTACCGCGAACGGGGGATCGCCGTTGCCGCCGTCCTCGGGCTTGCCGCGCTCGGCATCGTCTCGCTGCGCCCCAACCCCGATCCCGCCATCATCCTCCCCTTCGCCGCCATGATCGCCCTCGCTTCGCTCACGTCGACCCTCGGTTACTCGGTCGAGAGGGAGCAGGTCAGACGCCGGGAAGCCGTGGAACTCGCTCCGTCCGGGGCGTTCCTCCTGGGACGAGACGACGGGACGGTACGGGATGCGAACCGGGCGTTTGCAGAATGCCTCGGCTACACGAGAGAGGAACTCAAGAACCTCCCGGTCTCGAAGATCTGGCCGTATGCCGGCGACCGCGCAGACTTCTTCAGGCTCGCGGAGCCGGGCGGGAAGAACGCGGCCGTCGAGACACGGTTTGTCGGCCGCGACGGTGCCTTGCACTGGTTCGTCCTCTCCGGGCGCTCCCTTGACGATGAGACCATATCCTGCCGGATAGAAGATATCACCCGCTACAAAGAGACGGAAGCAGCCCTGAACGCCGAACGCCGCCGCCTCCTCTCGGTCCTCGACACGCTTCCCGCCTATGTCACCCTGCAGAGAGAGGACCACACCTTCCGGTTTGCCAACCGGGCGTTCCGCGAGACCTTCGGCGACCCGGAAGGCCGGCTCTGCTACGAGGTGTTGCGCGGCTCCCGCAGGCCCTGCACCCCCTGCAACGGGACGCTGGTCTTCACCCTCTGGAGCCCGCAGCAGTGGGAGTGGGACCACATGAACGGGAAGACCTACGAGGTCCACGCCTACCCGTTCATCGACACGGACGGGACGCCCCTGATGCTTCAGCTCGGCATCGAGATCACCCAGCGGGTGCAGGCCGAAGAGGCGCTCAAGGGGATTGCCGGGAACCTCCAGGCGAAGAACCGGGAACTCGAGGTGCTGAGAAGCCAGCTCTATGTCGTCAACCAGGACCTCGACGCGATGGTCCGGGAGCGGACCGCCGACGTGGAGAAACTCCTCGCCCAGAAGGACGAGTTCATATCGCAGCTCGGCCACGACCTCAAGACCCCCTTAACGCCGCTCGTCGCGCTCATGCCGAGGATTCTCCAGCGGGAGCAGGACCCCGGACTCCGGCGCCTCCTTGAGATCGCCGGCCACAACGTCACCTGCATGAAGGACCTGGTCCAGAAGACCCTGCAGCTCGCCCGGATGAACTCCCTCTACATCGAACTCGACCTCGAGCCCCTCGACCTGCGGGCAGAGTTGAACAATACCGTCCGGAACTACGCGGTCTCGTTCAAAGAGAAGGCCCTCACCCTCAACAACAACGTCCCGCCGGGGCTCACCGTCAGGGCCGACCGGATCCTTCTCGGGGAGGTCTTCGATAACCTGATCGGTAACGC
>JAEWMO010000010.1 GCA_023457135.1 Methanobacteriota archaeon
TCTCCTCGACCTTCACCTCGGTGGGGAGGCCGTGGCAGTCCCATCCCTGCGGGAACATGACGTTGTAGCCGCGCATGCGCTTGTACCGCGCGATGAAGTCGATATAGCACCAGTTTAAGGCATTGCCGATATGGAAGTTGCCGGTGGGGTAGGGCGGCGGCGTATCGATGATGAACCGGGGTTTCTCCGAGTCGGGATTGAAATAATTATCTTCATCCCGCCAGGTACTCTGCCAGCGCCTCTCCACTTCTTCGATATCGTAGTTTTTGGGTAGTTGATGTGACGGCGACATTTTCAGCGTACGATCTCTCTCTTTCCAGTGAAATATATTGTTCGACGGGACTTTGGGGCTACCGGATGCGCCGGGCCGCACAGGGGCAGCATGGCCCGGAGAGGTCGCCTGCCGGGACATTCTCCAACAGACGCGGCGGAGACGGGCGGTAATCCGATCCTAAAGGCTTTCTTCATGAAGCACCAATGGTCTATGAATGGATAAGCCGCAGGGGTTGGTTCTGGCATCGGCGCTCACCCTCGCCTTTATAGCGCTCGCCCCCCTGCTCCAGCCCCCATGGCTGCTCACGATGCTCCTCATCCCCTTCTCGCTCGTCCTCTTCCTCATACGGGATACCCGATATGTGTCGCTCTCCATCCTCGCCCTCGCGGCACTCTACGGGCTTGGCCTGCTCTCGACGTTCGTCTTCACCTGCACGCTTGGCATCGTCGTGATCGGCGAGGTCGCGTTCCGCCTCACAGGGACCAGACAGGTCTCATACCTCTATCACCTGATCGCCGCGATCGGGGTCTCGCTTGCAGTGATGCTCTATCTCCAGTATAGCGCGCCGCTCGTCGTCGTGATGGGCGTGGTCGTCGCGGTGCTGCTCCGTGCAGCCCTCCGGGGGCGGGACGATGCGCTGATGATCGAGGCACTCGGGGTGGCGATGACCATGTTCCTCTTTGAGGAACTCGACTTCGAGGTGGAACTGACCATCCTCGCCGCTGCGGCCGCGATAGCGTTCGGGTTCGGCTACTCCTCCTACCGGCTCCGGGTTGCCGACGTCAGCGGCCTCTTCTCGGGCGCGATGATCGGCATCATCCTGATCGTCTTTGCGGACGTCAGGTGGTTCCTGATCATGCTCACCTTCTTCATCATCGGCGCCGGGGCCACCCGCTACCGCTACACCGAGAAGGAGCGGCTCGGCGTCGCCCAGGAGCACGGCGGCGTGCGCGGCTACTTCAACGTCTTTGCAAACGGCCTGGTGGCGACCGCCGCAGCCATTCTCTACGGCGTGACGGGGCATCCGGCCTTCGTTGCCCTCTTCATGGGGAGCGTCGCCTCTGCAGCCGCCGATACCGCGGCAAGCGAGATCGGCGTCACCGGGAAGACGCCCTACCTGATCACGACGCTCCGGCCGGTGCCGAGAGGGACGAACGGCGGGGTGACGCTCCGGGGCGAGGCGGCGGCCATCATCGCATCCGTCCTGGTCGCCGCCGCCGCGTGGGCAATGGGCGTCGCCGACCCCTGGATGGTCATCGTCACGATCGTCGCGGGCTTCGTCGGCACCAACGTCGACAGCCTCGTGGGCGCAACGCTCGAGAACAGCGGCAGGATCGGGAACTCCGGCACGAACCTCACAGCCACGTTCTTTGGCGGGGTTGCGGGGATGGGGCTCTATATGCTGGTGTGAGGGGCGGGCGCCAGCCTGAAAGCTGCCCCTCACACTTTTGCAGACAGGCAGGCCTGGCAGGTGCGTACCGCGACGCTCCGACGAATGATCGATTACGGAAGCGGGAGAACACCCGGAACCGTGTGCAAAAAAGGAATGTAAGTGTCTGGCCCCGCGGCACCGTGTCTCAGTACTTATACCAGCGGCCCTTCTCGTCGTACTCGCCCTGCAGCGCGGGAGCGCCGCTGCCGCCGGCAGAGTGGTTCCTGAAGAAACTTGCCTTGTAGGCGTAGAGGAAGGTCGAGTAGAGGACAATCACGAAGCCGTAGACGACCGCCGTGATCCAGATCCCTTCCGTCCCGATGAGGGCGAGGATATCCTCCGGCATAACAACCTGGAGTTCTTCCGGCGTCATCAGGGTGAGCGGTTCGAGTTTCTCCACGAGCAGCGCGGTCCAGGCGAAGATGCTCACAAGGCCGAGCACCATGAGGATGGCGATGTTTGCCAGGTAGAAGACGAGGGTGCTGCCGAAGTTGTTCATGACGAACTCGATGCTCCGCCGGATCGACTCAAAGACGTTCGTCTCTTCAAAGACCGCCACGGTATCGTAGAAGAACGTGAAGAAGGCGATCGAGAGAGCCACCCCGAGGATCAGCGGGCTCGCGCCTGCGGCGACACCGGCGCCGAGGAGCGCGAGCGGGACGGCGAGCAGGATGACCGTCAGGAGAACCGCGAACGAGATGAGCAGCGCGGGCAGCAGTATCCGGAAGTAGTGGGTGCGGCCGGACCGGGCGAACTCGTCGATCGAGAAGTTCTCCGCCCGGATCATGCCGTAGACTCCGCCGGCCAGGAACGGCATCACGAGGAGCTGCAGGAATGCCATCGGCTGCGCGTAGAATGCCCCGCCTACGGCGGGAACGATGATAGCGAGGATGGCAAGGGCACCCATGACGAGGCCGGCCAGCCAGAGGATGGGATGTTGCCGGAGGAGCGCGGCAGCACCGGTGATCGATTCGAGCGTCATGGTCACCGGACTCTCGGCATTGCCACGATCTCGCGGACCTGAAGGTCAAAGAACGATGCGGTGTGCGCCGGCCGGATGACGCAGACGGTATCGGCACCTGTTGCGGTGCCCCCCACCGCGATCACCTCTTCATCGACCCTGACCACACCCTGGTCCGCCGCGATGAGGACACACTCCACCGCGACCTTCAGGCCGATCGCAACGATCCGCCGCAGCGCCTCTGCGATCGCCTCGGTCCGGGAACTCCCTCCAAGCCTCGGCGAGCGCGATATCGCCCGCTCAAGCCCGGAGAGTGCATGCGTGCCGGTGACGATCGTTGCCCCCGCCTCCCGGAGGGTGGCGGCCGCCTCCGGCGAGAACTCCCACTCGCCGGGGCGCGTGAACCCGACCACGTGGGTGACGACGATCAGTTCAAGGTCCGTCCCCTTCATGGCATCGAGGAACGCAAGCGCCGTCCGGCCGCCGGTACTCGCGACCACAATTTTCTTGAGGCCGAGCTCCTGCGCCCGCTCGACAGCGAACCGGGCGGCGTCAGGAGTGTTCTCGGCGCCCGGGGCATCGAAATAATAGGTCTTTCTGGTTACGAAGCCCATGCAATCATGTTGTTTTCGCTCCTAATTGAATCCCCCGTTCCGGCAGGCACCGGAGAAAGAAGGAGATAAATGGTGAATGACCCAAACACTACTCTCAACCGAACGGTGCAATTAGGAGTTCTCATGATCACACTGGCCATTGCAGGAAAACCCAACTGCGGGAAATCGACGTTCTTCAGGGCAGCGACCCTGGCCCAGGCGGAGATTGCCAACTACCCGTTCACGACGATCGACGCCAACCACGGTGTCGCATACGTCAGGACCACCTGTCCCTGCCGGGAGATGACCGTCCCGTGCGAGAACTGCCAGGACGGGAGCAGGTTTGTTCCAGTAGGCCTGATCGACGTCGCCGGGCTCGTTCCGGAGGCGCATACGGGGAGAGGGCTCGGGAACCAGTTCCTCGACAACCTCCGGCAGGCAGACGCGATCCTCCAGATCGTCGATGCGAGCGGTGGGACGGACGCCGAGGGGAACCCGATCGATATCGGGTCGCGCGATCCCGCAAAAGACATCGAGTTTCTCCAGTACGAGATGTCGATGTGGATGTACGGCATCCTCTCGCGGAACTGGGCGAAGCTCGTGCGGCAGGCCCAGGCGAAGGATTTCTCGCTCGCGGCCGCGATCGCTGAGGTCTTCGCCGGCCTCGGGGTGACCTACGAGCACGTCCGGAATGCCACGGATGCGGTCGGGATTGAACTCCGGACCGCCGGGGAGGAGGACCTGATCCAGTTCTGCCGGGAACTGATGCTCGCGAGCAAACCGATGCTGATCGTCGGGAACAAGGCCGACCAGGCTCCGAAGGAGTGCCTGGAGCGGCTCGCAGAGCACGATGTCATCTTCGCGAGCGCGGCAGGGGAACTCGCCATCCGCATGGCTGCTGAAGGAAAGTTCGTCCGCTACCTCCCCGGCGACGAGAACTTCACTGTAAGCCCTGAAGCGAAGCTCAGCGCCGCGCAGCGCGCCGGGCTACAGAAGGTCGCGGATTTCATGCAGGTGTTCGGCGGCACCGGCGTCCAGAAGGCGCTCGACACCGCAGTCTTCGACCTTCTTGACAGAATTGTCGTCTACCCGGTCGAGGACGAGCACAAACTCACCGACGGGAAGGGCAGGGTGCTCCCCGACGCGTTCCTGATGAAACGCGGGTCGACTCCCCGTGACCTTGCCTTCCAGGTCCACACCGATATCGGCGAAGGGTTCCTGTATGCCATCGATGCAAAGACCGGGATGCGGGTCAAGGATACCCACGAACTGAAGAACGGCGACATCATCAAGATCGTCAGCGTCCGGAAATGAGCCGGGTGGGCGACCGCTTCCCCGCCGGACGGAGCACGGCGGGCAGGCGCCCCCGGACAGCCGGAGAGATATCGATAGATTTTAATACTGCATCGGAAAATACTCGATCACCATGAGCGGCGAGGTCTACCAGGCGCAGGTCCTCCGGAACTTCTTCGAGACGATCACCGGACCGGACCGGAACCTGACCCGGATCTACATGTGCGTTATGAGCCTCGCCAAGCTCCGCATGGAATCCCCCGAACGGATGGGGTTCCTCGTGGACCAGCTCCGCAAATCCAAACAGAAGCGGGAACTCTCGATCGATATTCTCGATTACATGTGCGACGTGGCGCGCGACCTCGAACTCCCCACGGTCCAGACCGCGTTCGGCGTGAAGGACATCAACGCGGTCGCGGACGAGTTCAGCGGGATCAGTCTCGACTCACTCTGATTTTTTGCTCGCCGGAGAGACCTCGGGCTCACCGGCTGGCCTCTACTCTAAAGGCTTCTGGCCCCTTTGTCTTCCGGTACTTCGGAGCATAGTGTCTTGAGCCACAATGTCTCGCGCGAAGACGCGAAGAACGCGAAGTCTACAGAGTTGTTAATGCTCCTCTTCGCGGCCTTCGCGCTTTCGCGCCTTCGCGTGATGCAACACCGTATCGAGCGTGAACACCCGGCAGGTGCGAGGTACCGGGCGCGAAGGGGGACGGAAGGATTCCCCCGTTAAATGGCCGTGGCCTTCCAGGCCCCGCCCCGGTACATCGAGAAGAGGATGCCTGCCTGCAGGGTGACCCCGCAGACCACCGCGAGCCAGACCCCGGCGATCCCGGTACCGAGCAGACCGGGGAGGATGCACGCAAGCGGCACCTGGAAGAGGACCATCGAGACGAGCGTGGCGTACATGGGCCGCTTCGTGTCCCCTGCCCCGTTGAGCGCGAAGCCGAGGATGATCGCGACGGCGAGGAGGACGTAGAACGGCGCGACCGTCTGCATGTATGAGACGCCGATCTCCGTACTCGCGCCGCTCGGGTCGAAGACCTCGATGATCGCGGCCCCGGCGACATAGAAGACCACGCCGACAAGCGCCATGAATCCGCCGTTCATGAGCGCGGAGAGCCTCACCCCTGCCTCCGCCCGATCGGGTTTTCCCGCGCCGAGGTTCTGGCCGACGATCACGGCCGTCGCCGTCGCGATGCCGAACCCCGGCATGAGCGCGACCAGCTCGAGCCTCCCGACGATCCCGTAGGCGGAGAGCGCCGTGGTCCCGAAGACCGCGACGATCGCCATCATCGCAAGGAACGTGACGCTCCGGAGCCCGGACTGGATGGAGTTCGGGACCGCAACCCGGAGCAGCCTCCAGGCAAGCGGGAACTCGAACTTCGTTTTGAGCGAGAAGGGGACCCGTGACCTGCTGGAGAGGAGCAGTGCTACCGCCACGGCGAAGGCCACGCTCCGCGAGAGGACGGTGGCATACGCCGCTCCGGCGACGCCGAAGGCGGGGACCGCCCCGTAGCCGAAGATGAGGAGCGGGTCGAGGATGATATTGAGGATGTTTGCGAAGACCACGAGGAGCATGGGGGTGATGGCGTCACCGCAACTCTGAAACGTTGAGTTGATCACCCAGAGCTCGACCAGCGTCACGCTGCCGGTGAAGAGGACCTTCAGATACGACGCGCCGAGAAGGGCGACAGATGGTTCGGCACCGAGGAGGAGGAGCATATCTTCGGCAAAGAGGATGCCCACGATGCTGAGAACTATCGAGAAGACGAGGCCGAGGATCAGGGTGTGCGAGACTCCCTTCGCCACCAGATCGTATTCCTTCGCCCCGTAATGGCGTGAGACGAAGGCAGTGTTCGCGGTGACGATGCCGATGATGATCGTCATGAGCACCATGACGACCGAGGTGCTCATGGCGACGCCGGCGATGGCCTCCGCTCCCAGCCGGCCGACGAAGAAGAGGTCGACCAGCTCAAGACCGCTCTGCAACAGATTCGCAGCCACGATCGGCGCCGCTACAACGAGGAGACCCCGGAAGAGATCTCCCTCCGTCAGGTCGCTCATGCGGTCAGTTTGTCTTGATACGAGTCCAGGATCTGGATGACGAAGCGCTGGTGCTCCTCGAGGGCCTGCTCATCATCGGGAGAGGTCTCGATCCCGACTGCGTAGAGCAGGACCAGCGCATTGTCGAGGTCGAGCGCTGCCGGGTCCTCGATCTGGTCGGGGGTGAGACGGATGGCGAGGTTGTCGTAGTCCTCCGGAAGGAAGGTCTGCTCGGGGCTTGCCGTCACGCGGGAATCGGCGAAGTCGACAGCACGCTCCCGGAGGATCAGGAGGGCCCGTTCCAGCGCGCCGGGACGCGGGGTAACCTTCTCGAGCCGGGCAAGCGCAGCCGTGATCTTCTCGACTGCGTTCCCATAGAGCCCGAACTTATACGTCAGCAGGGCCTGCGCGATCTGGTGGCCGGTCTCCTCATCGATCACGGCGTGGATCGGCTCAAGCCGACCGATATACTCATTTAACAGCTGCTTCATTGATTTCTTCTCTGCTTTGGGGGCATTAAACAATCTTTCTACTCGCACCGAAAGAAGGGTGATCGTCGCCGCATAGAATGTCTGAACGATCAGTCCGGAACTGAAGTCGTTCGGGACGATGAAGATGAGAAACGCATAGAGCGGCGTAAAGAGCGAGACGATATCCTTGCGGGGTTTGTGGTATGCCTGGTAGAAGAGGATACACGAGGCGATTACGCACCCTGCGATGCCTGGCCAGTCGCTGTTGAGAAGGCCGGCAAGGGACAGCAGCACCCCGGTCCCGATACCCCCGAACGAGACTGCAGGAACTGCTATCCAGAGGCGTTGCGCGGGCCCGGATGTGTCGGTGTCTGTCGTCATCGATTACTCGGTTAAGTGTTTGTACGCAGGGGATAAACAGGGTTTCTCTTTTATTTTGGTCCTCATGCTCCGGACTCGAACTTACAGGGTCAGGAGGCCGGTGGAGGGAGGTCGGGGACCTCCACCTCCACGCTCCGGCCTGCAAGAGCGGCCGCAGCAGAACGGAGCCGCTCGCGCTCTGCGGCATACGTGGCCCGCAACGTCTCCTGCTGGCGCTCTGCGCGGTCTTTCGCGGATGCCGCGGCCTCGCGCTTCCGGCGCAATTCCGAGAGCCGCGCCACGAGGCGCTCCTCCTCGATCACGGCCGGGAGGGCGGCACGGCTCTCCTGCAACGCCGCGCGCCGGCCGGCAAACTCCTGCTCGCGGTGCAGGGCCCGCCGCATCGCGTCGGGGAGGGCATCGGGGTCGGAGAAGAGGCGGACCTCATCCTGGTTCTTGAGGACAAGGTCCCCCCGCCCGATCATGGCAAGGGTTGGCGGCATGGCTGCCATGGTCAGCCCGACCGGATCCTCCCCGCCGTCCATGAGGCCGCCGGTGCAGGCGTTGAGAGCCCTCTCGATCGCTGTGGCTGCCCCGGCCTCCCCCGCCTTTTCGGCCACCTTCTCCGCTTTCCGGAAGACATGGACGGCGGAGGCCCGGAGGACCGCGAGTTCCCGCCCGGCCTCTTCGGTTGCGGCGTCGAGCTCCCGGATCTGCTCGTCAACCTCCTGGAGCCGGCCAAACTCGGGGCGTGATCTGAGGGCGGCAAGGCTCTCTTCGGCCTCCTTTATCCCCCTCTCCGCCTCCCCAAGTGCCGTCCCGGACTCCAGAACCCGGGTAGAGGCAGCCGGGTACTCATCGCGGACCCGGACAAGGGATGCATACGACTCCCGGGCAACCGCCGCTTTCTGCCGGTCCGCCCGGGCACGTGCGATCACCTCCGTCATCGTGTTGATCTCCCGCCCCAGATCCTTGACACCGGTGCGCACCTCCTTCATCTCGTCGGGGTAGAGGGCGGAGAGGTACTTTCCCTGCCCTTTCAACGCCCTGAGCGCACTCTTCAAGGTCTCGGCGGCAACGGCGTAGAAGGCCTCAGGGTCGCCGGAGGGGTCACGGGCGAGGATCTGGGCCATGGACTTCGTGAACCCCGGCAACGCCTTCTTTGAGATGTCGCGGAGCCGGGGGGGGACCTCCTCGGCACCCTCCGCCGTCTCCATGCGGGCGACGACATTGCGGAGGTGGTCGAGGGCACCCGTGATCGCCTCCCGCGACGGGGCCGTCGCGTTCAGAAGATCGTCTTCGATCTCCTCCTCGCGGGCATCCAGCCATGCGGGGAGAGCGTCGAAGGAGAGTTCCAGACTCTCCTCCACCGGTTCCGTCCGCCGGAAGAGGTCTCGTAGTTGCTTGAACATGATTCACCCGATTATGGCGGCCATCCCCATCAGGGTTCCGCCCATCAGTCGCTCCCTGCGATACGCTGGAGGCGCTCCACACCGTGGATCTCGCGGATGACGTCCACCACGGCCTGGGGGACCAGGTGCTCCCAGGATTCGCCGTCGAGCATCCGCTGCCGGATGACGGTGCCGGAGTGCGTCAACCGTTCATACATGTCGGGCGACTGGACATCGACCCCTGCCTCGGTGAAGAGCTGCATGACGAGAGGGTTCGAGGAGTAGACCGTATCGAACGGCGGGGTCATCGCCCGGACGTGGGCAACCCAGAGGGCGTTGCGCTGGACGTCCTCGATCGGGATGACGTAGAACGGGCAGTCGAGGTCCGCGAGCGCCCGGGTCAGCATCAGCACCCGTTCCCCGGCCGTAAACGGATTCGCCACAGTGTGGGAGACCTGGGCGCTCCCCACCCCGATGACGATCTCGTCGGCAGAGCAGGCTATCCGCTCCAGCACCGACTGGTGGCCGTTGTGATAGGGCTGGAACCGCCCGATGTAGAACCCCCGGCTCATCTCCGTTTGCCCCCGTGGGCGACCTGCGCGGCAAACGCGCCTGCCGTGAACCCGGCGTCGATGTTCACGACCACAAGCACCGAGCAGGCCTGGAGCATGCTCGCAAGCGCCGCTTCGCCGCCGCCCATGTAGCCGTAGCCGGTGCTCACGGGAACACCGATCACCGGCCGGTCGACGAGTCCTGCAACGATCGCGGGAAGCGTCCCCTCCCGCCCGGCGGCCACGATGAAGACGTCTGCCGGTATCAGGTCCTTTAACGCCGAGAAGAGGCGGTGGATCCCCGCCACCCCGACGTCGTAGGCGGTCCTGACCTCGCACCCCATCTCCTCGGCGATCAGCCTCGCCTCCTCGGCGACGGGGATGTCGGATGTCCCTGCCGTGAGGATGGCGACGGTCCCGACCCGGGGGCCGGGCTCGCCGCCCGTCGAGAGGATGACGGCTCGTGCCGCCTTCCGGTACTCCATCCGGACGTCCGGCGGCAGCCGTGCCTGCAGGGCGGCAAGGTGCTCGGCCGAGACCCTCGTCGCAACGCACCGGCCGGCCGCCTTCACCTGCGCGAGCATGATCTCTGCAAAGCCCGCGGGCTCCTTTCCTTCGGCGAGCACCACCTCCGGCATCCCGCAGCGCACGCTCCGCCCGGTGTCGATCCGGGCCATGCCGTCGATCACCTCGATGCGGAGGCCTTCGAGGGCTTCCGCCGCCTCGTCCTCAGATACCTCGCCGTTACGATACATCCGGAGGATGTCCCTGATGGTGGCATTCGGCAGCATGTCTCACAACAAAAATAGGAGTGGAAGTATAATATTACTTCATCTCATGTCCTACCTTGTCTACGTCGCAGGCTTCGGCGTTGCCGTCACCGCTTTCCTGTGGCTCCGCGACCTGCGGATATTTTACCGTACCGGCCTTGCCGGCTACCGGAAGGCGGCGTACTGGGGCGTACCCTGCACGGCAATCAGCCTGCTCGGTTTCTTTGTCACGGTGTATGCCGAAGCCTGGGAATACTTCGGCCTCGGCCTGGTGCTGCTCGGCCTCTACCTCCAGGGCCGGGTCGACCGGGAGAACGTGTGGCACGGCGAAGGCACCGCGGAGCGTTTCTTCGGCAGGGCGGAGCGCACAAAAGATAAGGGTTCGCGCAAGAGACTTTAGTTCAGGAGAATACGATGCTTCAAAAACCACGGGGAACACGGGACTTTTTACCCGACGAGATGGAACGGCGGCGGCTGATCGAGCGGCGGATGCGTGAGGCGGCCCGCCGGTGGGGATACCGGGAGGTCTGCACCCCCGACTTCGAGAACCTCGAACTCTTCACGATGAAGTCCGGCGAGGGGATCATCCAGGAGATGTATGTCTTCGAGGACAAGGGCGGCAGGCAGCTGACGCTCCGGCCGGAAGTGACCGCGGCGGTGCTGCGGATGTACGTCAACGAGGGCAAGGTGCTCCCGAAACCAATCCGCTGGTGCTACTTCGCCGACTGTTTCCGCTACGAGCGGCCCCAGAAGGGGCGTTACCGGCAGTTCTGGCAGTTCGGCGTCGAGCTGATCGGCGCGGACACCGCGAGCGCCGACGCCGAGGTGATCATGCTCGCCGACGAGGCGCTCCGGTCGAGCGGGGTCACCTTCGACCTCCACGTCGGCCACCTCGCGCCGATGAAACACCTCCTTGCCGATCTCGCCCCCGGCGACCAGCGGGCGATCATGGCGTACCTCGACAAGCACGATAAGGATGGGCTCAAAGCCGCGCTCGTCGAGAAGGGCCTCACCCACCTCGCCGAACCCCTTGCAGCGCTCGGAGAGTGTCGCGACGTCGCCGAGGTCTTTGAGGTCGCGGGCGACGTTCCCGAACGTGCCCGGATCGAGGAGACATTTGCGCTCCTCGACTCCCAGAAGATCGCCTACCGGCCCGACTTCGGTATCGCCCGCGGGCTCGACTATTATACGGGGATGGTCTTTGAAGGGTTCGCCCAGAACCTCGGCGCCGAGAACCAGATCCTCGGCGGCGGCACCTACCGGCTCGCCCACCTCTTCGGCGGCGACGATGTCGCCTCCTGCGGGTTCGCCATAGGATTCGACCGGGTCATGGTCTCGATCGGGGACTTCGACCTCGCGAGCGGGCCGGTCGTCGGTGTCGTCTGCACGCCCGATGCACGGGCGAGGGCGCTCGAGGTCGCGAGGGCCTTCCGGGGCGCAGGGATAAGGACCGAGATCGACCTTATGCAGCGGGGGATGGGCGCCCAGCTCTCCCACGCCGCAAAGACCGCCGACTTCGCCGTGGTGCTCGGAAAGCGCGAGGTCGAGGCGGGGACGGTGACCCTCAAGGACCTCTCCTCCGGCGAGCAGCAGGAGCGGAGCCTCGAGGACGCCATTGCTGAGGTAGTGCGGCATGGTGCTTGCTGAGGATCTGGCGAAACAGCAGCGAAGCATCAGCGTCGCGGAGTTCTTCGAGAAGAACAAGCACCTGCTCGGGTTCGACTCCCCGACGCGCGGGATCATCACCACCGTCAAGGAGGCGGTGGACAACGCCCTCGACGCCTGCGAGGAGGCGGAGGTCCTCCCCGACATCCTCGTCGGCATCAAAAAGGTCGACGCCGAGGTCTACCGGATCACCGTCGAGGATAACGGTCCCGGTATCGTTCCGGAGAACGTCCCCCTGGTCTTCGGGAAACTCCTCTACGGCTCCCGGTTCCACCAGATCCGGCAGAGCCGCGGGCAGCAGGGTATCGGGATATCGGCGGCGGTGCTGTATGCCCAGCTCACCACCGGCACCCCGGCGCTCGTCATCTCCCGGACGGGGGCAAAGGCGCGGGCGCACCGGTTCGAGCTGATGATCCGGACCGAGACAAACGACCCGGAGATCGTCAGCCACGAGGAGGTCGACTGGGACCGGACGCACGGGACCCGGATCGAGATCCAGTTCAAGAGCACCCTTGCGGCAAAGAAGCGGCTGCTGGACTACCTCCGCCTGACGGCGATCGTCAACCCGCACGCCCGGCTTACGGCCGATATCGACGGTGAGATGACGGTCTTTGAGCGGGTCTCAAGCGAGGTCCCGCCGTGCCCGAAGCCCGTCCTCCCCCACCCGCACGGTATCGAGTTCGGGGCGCTGAAGCGTATTGCTGCCGCAAACACCGGGACCGTCGAGGAGTTCCTCATCGGCAGTTTCTCCCGTGTCGGAAAGAAGACCGCCGACGAGATGATCGCTCTTGCAAAACTCGACCCCGCCCGCGAGACAAAGAGCCTCGACGCCGAGGAGCTCAAGCGCCTCCTTGATGCCATGCAGAGCGTGAGGGTCCCTGCGCCGCTGGCGCAGCAGTGCCTCTCCCCGATTGGAGAGGACCTGATCTGCAAGGGGCTTGAGAAGGAGATCCAGCTCGACTTCGTCAGCGCCCGCACCCGGCCGAGTTCGGTCTTCGGCGGGCACTCGTTCGTCATCGAGGCGGCGATCGGCTACGGCGGCAAGATCCCTCCCGAAGGGAGCGCCCAGCTCTTCCGGTTCGCAAACCGCGTCCCGCTCCTCTACCAGCAGGGCGCCTGCGCGATCACGAACTGTGTTGCGCAGGTGAACTGGAAGGGCTACGGCCTCTCGCAGCAGGGGCTCCCCACAGGCCCGGCGCTCATCATGGTTCACGTGGCTTCCACAAACGTCCCCTTCACGAGCGAGAGCAAGGACGCGGTCGCGTCCATCCCGGAGATCGAGCGCGAGATCGTCCTCGTCCTCCAGGAACTCGGCCGGGAGCTCAAGAGTTACCTCTCCCGCCGGGACAAAAAGAAGCAGCAGGACGACCGTGCCCGGGCGATCTGCTCGGTCATCCCGGAGATTGCCCTGAAAGTGAGCGAGATTGTGGAACTCCCCCTGGTGGACACCTCCCCGATAGAGGGGCGGATCATGCGCAAGGTCGTCGCGAAGAAGCGGACAATCGACGGGAAGGTCCACATCCACGTGAACAACTACACGGCAAAGGAGGTCCCCCTCGTCCTCTACAACCTCTCGCGCGATAAGGCGGCGGATGCAGAGCCACGGCCGGACTTCGTGGACGAGTTTGATGGAGAATACAATAAGGTCTGGCGGTGCGTGCTTGCCCCCGGCGCGGCGTGGCGGATCGTCTACACGGGGGCGGGCGACGGGTCGCTCGATCTGCGCGGCGTTGAGGATAACGTGAAAGTAGTGGTGGATCTCGATGTCTAGAGAAGAGATGGATGCGCTGGCAAAGGAGAGGCTTGTTCATATCGCCCGCGGGTGGTACGACCAGATGCGGGACGGAATCGTGCCGTTCATCCGCCTGCCGACGCGGACGAAGCAGAACATCGCCTACGACGATGCAAGCGAGGTCTGGAAGTACGGCGAGAAGGAGAGCACCCGGGCGGCCACAAACGAGAAAGGGGCGGTCCATCTCCTGAAGATGGCCTACGTCGTCTGGTTCCTGAAGAAACAGCTCGTGGAGAACCGGTCGTCGACCTTAAGAGAGCTCTATTACATCTCCGAGGGCTGGAAGAAGGCGAAGTTCGCCGCACAGGACGAGAGCAACCTCTTAATCGAGGACCTCGAGATCATCACCGAGGTGCAGCGCGAGGCGTTCCACCTCCGGCCGGAGGAGGACGGGGCCTCGATCTTCGGGCCCGTGCGGCTCAGGGAGACCACCCGGCGCGGTGTGAAGGAGATGCACTGCCAGGACGACGTCGGGGAGGCGGGCTACCCCATCCCGAACAACGTCGACAACCTCGAGTTCATCGACCACGATGCTAAGTTCGTCGTCGCCATCGAGACCGGCGGTATGTATGCCCGTCTGATGGAGAACGGGTTCGACGAGGATTACGGGGCGATCCTGGTCCACCTCAAGGGGCAGCCGGCGCGGTCGACGCGCCGGGTCTTACGACGGCTCAACGAGTCGCTCAACCTCCCGGTCGTAGTCTTCACCGATGGCGACCCCTGGTCCTACCGGATCTACGCGAGCGTCGCCTACGGCTCGATCAAGAGCGCCCATATGTCGGAACTCCTGGCGACCCCTCAGGCGCAGTTCATCGGGGTGCAGCCCTCCGACATCGCCGACTACAACCTCCCCTCCGACCACCTCACGGAGCAGGACATCAACGCACTGAAGGCGGAGCTGACCGATCCGCGGTTTGCGACCGACTACTGGCGGACCCAGATCAACCTGCAGCTCGATATGAAGCTGAAGTCGGAACAGCAGGCGTTCGCGAGCCGGGGGCTCGACTTCGTGACGAAGGAGTACCTGCCGACGCGGCTGTCGGAGATGGGGGTTATCTGAGAGGCTGTGGAGGTTCCCCGGCGAGGAGGTTCCGGGTACCGGCGACGGCCTCATACTCTTTTTAGTCTCCCCTCTTTTAGTCGCGCATCGGGACCTTTCGCTCGCTTGAACGCCGGGACACTCACCAAGGGCGATTATCGATAGAATGGCAACGCGATTCCTTAGCGGATAGAAAGTTGATTAACTTTCCCGTAGAGGGGGGTAAAAAAATATAAATACATTTCGAATTAGTCCAACGGGACTTCAGAGAGATTCCATCGATAAGAGCACGTACGACCAGTAGACTTGAACAGATCTAAGACCTTTGGAGCCGTACAGCACGATTGAAATATATACTTCACTGAAAAGCTCTATTCCAGGGGTTGGATTGCCTCACTCAAGTTCGCGAGGAGTCCAACAGTAAATTAACACAAGGAGAAGTAAGTGATGTTCACTTTACCCTCAACAGCTCGGTGAACATCACAACAGCTCGTAGGCAGAGTGCATTGGCTCTCTTCGTACTTAAGAGTTTACTCGTTCTGCCTCCGGTTCCAGGGTGATGAGCAATGAGTATGAAGTGTATCGAGAGAGCCTTTTCTCTCCTCATAGCGGTGCTGATGGTAACCACGGCGTTCATTCCTGCCGTGGGTGCTGCAGAACCGAATGCAGTAGCGTCGAGTGTGAACATCGCTGGAAACCCGCTCCCCGACAAGACAACTTCTGCCACAGACATGTCCGGAACGGTAGTCGGTACAGCACCGAACGGTGCTAGTACTGCCGAAACCAAAAAGGATCTGCCGTTGTTTCCAGAGGATAACCGGTCACGATATACACTCAGGACAAATACCTCCATAGACACCGGACATGTCGGGGGACCTGATGGGAGTGCCTCGCCAGCAACAGGCACCACGCGAGTAGTCACCGGCTCCGGCAAGACCAAACTTAAGATCTATGACCGTGAGACCAAAACCATCCGGATCAAGGACGACGGCAGGTCTGCTACCGGCGGCGGCGATGACGAACTCGAGATCAGGCTGGTGAACGCCACCCCCGATCTTGGTACTTTTACCGAGACCTTCGAGATCACCGCCCACCCTACGATTGTCCTCGACGGTTCGGAGGATTTCCTGGCCACGTGGGCGCTCCATAGCGGGAATATGGAAGGGAACGCCACTCAGGCCGAGTGGTTCATCTGGGAGGAGCAGTCGCATAGTATCGAGATCCCCATCATCGAATATCGGGAAGTAACTATTGAGAACAATACTCCTGGGGCTGCTATCGTCGAAGGGGTCCTCCTTGACAGCATAGTTAACGTAGATGGTACCCTTGAGAGCGTTACCTCTGAGGGCACAACCCCTGTAAGCGTTACCTTTGAGAACATCTCCCCTGAAGACGTCAGCCTGGAGGCGGTTGTCCAAGAGGACATTATCCCTGAAAAAGACGACACCCCGGTGGATGTTAGCCCGGAGGACACCGTTCTCGAAACCGTCACCATCAGGGTGCCCTACATCGCTGGCACCGAGACCGTGGAGCAGTCCTGGCCAGAGTGGGTGCCGTTCACCCCGGACGGGCGGACGCTCAACGCCGGGGAGACTCGGCTGTTCAAGGTCGTCTACACCAAGCCCGCCGAACTCGGGCAGGTCGATATCAATACCGCCCCCGTCTTCCGGGGTGTCGCGTGCCCGGAGATGACTTGGTGGAGCACCGCTTGGGCATACCGGGTGCCGGTCACCGTGGCGAGTCCGCCCTCGATCGACGGGTATCCCCACCGCGAGGTCGTTGTGTTCCGCACCGGGATGCAGGCTGACTTTGATGATGTCCGGTTTGTCACTAATGACGGCATCGTCCTCGACTACTGGAAGGAGGCGTATACGGCATCGGATTCGGCGGTCATCTGGGTCAACCTCCCCGCGGGTACGACTTCGATCTGGATGTACTACGGGAGTGGGACTGCCACCGATATCGGCAGTCGGGACAACGCCTACGTCCTCTACGACGACTTCAACGGACCGTCCCTCGACACTACCCTCTGGACGGACACGACCCCGGGCGCCCATTACTTCTCGAACGGCTGGATCTATGACACCCGGTCTCGTGGGGCAGGTGTGTTAGTGTCCAATGATTATGTGATCACCAACGGGGAGCCAGTAATCGCAGAAATGTCCATCCACGTTAACAATTTGCCTGAAAGTCGCACATTTTGTGGATATTTCCCTCTGTTCATAGATACCCCGGCTAATGGCGTGCTCTGGTATCCGCTGAATGATCGGTATATCATCGTAGGCAGTGATATGTCATTGAAATCGGGGGTGCAACGTGGTCTCTTTATAGGATTAAACTACCTCGACACCTGCATCGTTACCCCGTCTGGCCTGACTCACAGTGTCACCCAGACCATGAACGGGAATAGTTTTTCCTACACCGATGTCTTCTCCCGCGGTGACGGGCTCTCAAACCATCGTATGTATATTCTGGGCGGCGACAACTCTGTTCCCGGCCGAAGCATACGGATGGACTGGATCCGGGTTCGCAAATATGTCCAAACCGAACCGGCGTTCACCTACGGCACACCACAATCAGGTCCGATTGTCACTATAATCTCTCCTCACGACGACACAGTACCAGCCGGCGGCAACGTCACCGTGGCCGGGAACGTCGCCGATCCGGCCATAACCAGCCTCACGCTCACCCACAACGGGGTAGCGTCGGCGGTTTCGGTGCAGGACGGGAACTTCTCGATGGAGGTGACCCTTGCGGTCGCGAACACGATCACGGTCGGCGGCACCGACTCGCTGGGGAACCCCTTCTCGACGACGCTCCTCCTCGACGGGGACATGCTCCCGGCCGCGTATGAGCAGGCGATCGGGTTCGACCCCCTCAATGCCGACTCCGACTGCTCGCAGTGGTCCGGAAATCAGGCTGGGAACGGGATCATCGACGGCTATGAGATCTTCGCCGGCGACCTCCCGGTCTTTGCGAAGGCGCGGATCGGCGCCGACCCGTTCGTGGTGGATACCGACGGCGACGGCCTGACTGATTCATTCGAGCTGCTGAAGCTCGGGACGTTCCCGGAGGAGCCGGGGATGATGTCGGTGATGGGCGAGGGCGGTCCCATCGTCGCTGCCGGAACGGACGACGACCCGGACGGGGACGGCCTCTCGAACCTCGAGGAGCAGACCTACGGGACCGACCCGCTCTCGGCCGACACCGACAAGGACGGTCTTTCGGACGCGGACGAAATCCTGCGCGGCACCGACCCCTGCGCCGCCGATACCGACGGTGACGGGCTTGATGATGGCGCCGAGGCGGCCCTCGGGACCGATCCTCTCAACCCGGACTCGAACGGCAACGGGGTCTTGGACGGCGCCGAGGACTACTGGAGCGGCGATCGGTTCCTCGACGATACCCTGGGCCTGACGGTCTTCGGCCGGGGATATGCCGTCGCCAACGTCAGTGTCGCCGCGGTGAACTACACCCACCTGATCAGCGATGAGATCCTGGTGAGCAACGTCTCCGCCATCGGGTTCGGCGACGATATCGAGTCCGGGACGATCGCGATCGCGTACGACCCGACCCACGTCGTGGACCCCTCCCGGCTCTCGATCTACCGCTTCGACGACGACCTCGGGACGTTCGTCAACGTATCCTCGACCGTCGACGCCACGAGCGGCGTGGTTTCCTGCGCGGCGGAGGGCTCGGCGAAGTATGCCGTCATGGATTCTGTAAAGTGGGAGGCGCTGTTTGCGGACCTGCTGGGTGCTTCCTCCACGATGGAGACCATGGATCTTCCGGGCGAAGATCTGACACCCCGGGTTCTCATGCCTCCCGAAGCTCTCGTAGAAGCGGTCGACTACGGCGTGGCATTCTATGACGAGCCCCCTGCGTGGTATCTTGCGGAGCTGGAAGCAGAAGCGCTCACAGGGGTCTCCAACGAGGCCGTTGAGATTGAGGAGGAGAATGGTTCTGAGGGCATTCTGCTGGATGCCGAGATTGATGGTTCCTATCAGGCAGTCGCCAACGGAATGTTCTTGAACGGTCAGCATGCGTGGGCGCCGTCCGGCCCGTATTATCCATCAACTATAGATGGGGGAGCCGAGGTCGACACTTACCAAAACGATTGGACGTCCGGGCCAAGATCGCTGAAGATCAACGTCTGGGCAAAACGAGATTGGGTGGAATGCACCGTTGCGCACGCCAATGTCGATCTGACGAACGTCGATACGCTGACCTTCCGGTACAAGTGCATCGAGAGTGTGGACGGCGGCAACCTCGCATCATCGGGGTTGCGGTTCTGGATTGATGGCTACGGAAATGTTGGCCTGCCGAACTTCAGGGACCCCGGCATCGGCGATCAACGAGCCACGGTTACTCCGAACTGGCAGACTGCCACCGTCGATGTGAGCGGCATGGACGGCCAGCGGACCATCTGCTTCAGAGTCTTCGTGGCGGTGGATGGCCCCTCCGGTACATCCACAGCGACCTACCTGATCGATGATGTCATGGCATGGTCTTCCGAGCCGCCCGCCGACCCGAATACGGCCAACGTGCGATTTCATATCAAAGATTCCCTTGACTATGCCGGGGTTCCGGATGCCAGAGTCACCTGCCACGGTGTGGAGGAGATTACGGACTCCCGGGGGAATACCTATGACTTCTTCGTGACAGCACCGGGGGTGTTGAGTTACTATGTCGAGTCGGCCGGCTACAAAGATCACTACGGCTTTGTTCTCATCAGTCCAGACGATCTCGGGACCAGTCATACGGAGTACATCGACATCAACAGTGTCTCCACGGCAACAGGCGATCTTTATGTCTCTTCTACACCGGATAACGCTGAAATTTACGTCGACGGTATCTACTGCGGCCATACCAACGGCATCGTACCGGACATCCTCGCCGAATCCGGCTATAACCAGCATACTGTCGAGGTCCGGAAAGAGGGCTACACCACCGTCAGCCGGACTGTCTATGTCAACGCCGGTCAGCAGCCAACCTCCGTCCACTTCGACCTGACCGCCCATGTGGGCGCGATCGCGGTGACGTCCTCCCCGCCGGGAGCGGCGGTTTACCTCGATTCCGCGTATCAGGGCACCACCTCGGCGGCCTCCGGGCAGCTGACCCTCCCGGGCCTCCCCGTCGGCGCGCACCGTCTCGACGTCCTGAAGGAAGGCTACGCGCCGTTCACCGCGACGGTGATGGTCGTCAAAGACCAGACCGTACCGGTGACCGCGACCCTGACCAACGAAGACCTGGACGGGGACGGGCTGCCGGACTACTACGAGGAGAACGGGTATCGCGACGGGTTCGGGAACTGGCATCTGCCCAGTTCGTCCCTGATCGACACCGATGGGGACGGGCTCTCCGACCGCTACGAGGCCGGCGAGATGGTCACCGAGGGTGGGAAGACCTACTACAAACAGCGGAGCGACCCGAACAAGGCGGATACGGACGACGACGGACTGGATGATTACCTGGAGGACGCGATCGAGAGCGATCCCCTCTGCGCGGACAGCGACGGGGACGGGCTCTCGGACGCGCTGGAGTGGAACACCGTCGGCACCGACCTCTGGTCGGCCGACACCGACGGGGACGGCCACTCCGACTACGAGGAGTGGTACGATCCCGACTACGACCCCCTGGTCTTCGAGGAGCGCTACGGCCCGCTGGAGATGGGCCGGGAGTTCCTCCTCGGCGCCGTCCTCGGGGAGTGGGGTGCCGACGACCACGACAACGTCTATTACCTGGCTGGCTGGGTCGCGAGCGGGGTCCTCGTCATCGGCGACCTCCGGGACATCGCCGCGACGATCTCGCGGGGCGATCTGGTCGGCACGGGGCTGAACCTCGCCGCGCTGATCCCGGGGTACGGGGACGCGGCGAAGGTCGCGGCCGTCGTCGGGAAGTTCGTCCTGAAGCATCCGGAGCTGATCAAGCCGGCGATGGTGCTGCTGGTCGGGGTCGCGCCGCACGTGGACGAGGCTGCGGAGACCCTAAACGCTCTGCGAAAAGCACACGGTGACGATGTGATCAACCGGCTGTTGAGGGACGGGATCACCGAGAATGAGTTGAAGGTGGTCGTGAGCAACAGAGGGAACCTATTACGGACGCTGACAGTCGTCAAGCGCAGCGATGGGAAAGTCATCTGGCTGGAGGAAGGAAAGCTTGGTACGGCGGCTGGTGCAACATCATGGGTTGATGATAAAAAGGGCACTGGTTGGGTTCATATCGTCAACAATCATATTAATCATCCAACAGGAAATCAATTCAGGAAAGCATTCGGTGCAGCTTATGAGGATCAGGGTCTGATTAAAGAGTTGATACTGGATTGTGCGAAAACAGGACTGCAGGACACAATGAATCCGGTGGCGTATTGGAAGAAGATCGATGAAGAGCACTTTGTGCAAGTTGTGATAGGCAGCAACGGATATGTCCGTACAGCGTATCCACGATCCCTTGATAAGGTTCCCGCTCATGTTCCGGGTATGTTCAGTTAATTAGGTGACGCAGATGTTTCGAGCACGGGTAAAAGCAAAGATCCTGAAAAATATCCCGATTATGCTGGGCGAGAATGGGGAAGTGTATGAGCAAACGGTCTTTATCGAACTGCAGGATGGGACAATAATTTATTTATTCGACTCTGACGGGAGCAGCAGGGATGAGATGGTGGGCACGATCAAGACGGTGGGCGTTCTGGCGTTTGGTGCCCAAGTCGAAAAGTTGGCTTCACCTGCAAAAGGCGTCGAGTCAAAGTATCGCTCGCCTGATGATGAGGTCAGTCTAGAAAAGGAGCCTATTTTATTTTTTGGCGAAATCATCGATATCGATAAGAATCATCCTACCCTTTATATTGATATCGGTACGGGTACGATTGGCGTTGATCTTTGCCACGAAGAACGCAACTCCTTTCCCGATTACAAAGTTGGAGACTTCGTCCGGGTCGGGATGAGCCGGAAGGATTTAATTGGCGCGTGGGATCTGGACAACACGGGAGGAAGCGGCTGGGTCCACATCGTCGCTACCCATGTCAACACCCCGTCGGGCAACCAGTTTTATTCCGCGTTCGGCCTGGACTACGTGAAACGGGAAGAGGTCAAAGACCTCGTCATGGCCGGTGCCCGGGACGGCGTCGCGGCCGGGAAGAACAGGTACCGGTACGTCGAACCCACCTCCGGGAGGACGTTGCGCCTCCTTATCGCCGACAACGGGTACCTCGTGACGGCACATCCCGAGACGGGCGGTATTCCAAACAGGGTCCTGAAAGAGCACCTCGGGGTCCCTGTCCGCATCGTGGACGTGAGGCCGGACGCTGAATACCAGGGCACGGTCTATACGCAGGTTGTGCGCGTCGAATTCGCCGACGGTCTCCGGGCATCCGTGTTTGACAATGATCTGCTCTGCACCCCTGCGATGGTCGGGAAAGACAGAAAGGTCATCCTGCGGATGTTGGTGGACATGCTGGAGAAGAGCAAGGTCGCCGATCGACAGATCTATGCAGAGCCTGCGCTGCCCCTGCTGGAAGTGAACGGGCGCATCGATGCGATCATCATCTCCGACGATCCCGGCGACGCCGAGCGGGGGTACGATGCCGTCGTCGATTTCGGGGCCGGTAAGGTTCTGATCGAGGTCGATAAGCGGTACTTCCGCCGTGAGCTGAAGGAAGGGGACTACGTCCGGGTCAATGGCCGTGTCGACCTGAAGGGTATTGAGTAGGCGTCTCATCTCAATCACTTCTTTTTAGGGCTCTTGTCGCAGATCCCCCACGCCCCTCACCAAATCGACATCCTCAAGAGCGGCTACGCCCCGTTCTCCGCGACGATGACCGCGGCCCTGGCCGACGACGACCTGGACGGTGACGGGCTCTCCGACGGCTACGAGGCCGAGGAGCTGGTCACCGACGTGGACGGCAGGACCTACTTCAAGCAGCGGAGCGACCCGACGAAGGCGGATACGGACGGCGACGGCCTCGACGACTTCTGGGAAGACTATCTGGGTACGGATCCGTTTAATAGCGACACCGACGGTGACGGACTCCTCGACGGAGAGGACGATGATCCTCTCGTCCCTGCCGACCCTGTCGGTGACCTCATCGTCGAACGGCTTCGCCAGGAGGTCGCGCTCCGGCTTGGCGGGATCTTCGGAGAGACCGGCCTCGAGGGCGAAGAGTTTGACTCCCTCGTCGGGGACTGGGCTGCGCATCCGTATTACGCCCTGGGCTGGATTGCCTCGGGTATTGCCGTGTACGGCGACGTCCGCGATTTCATCTATGCGGTGTCCGAGCACGATACCGTCGGGGCGGCGATCAGCGCGTTTGGGCTGGCACCCTACCTCGGCGACTGCAGCAAAACTGCTGCGGACGTCGCGAAGTACCTCGTGAAGTATCCCGATAACCTCCTCGAGATCGGGAGGCTCCTGGTCGATCAGCACGTCATCCAGCTCCTGCCCGACGAAGGCCAGCTGAACGTGATCGACCACCTCTACTCCTTCACCGGCAGGAAGGTCGGGACGGAGCTGGCCACCGAGTACGGTCTGACGGGGACCTTGGTCGCGAAGCTGCAGGGCCGCGGTGTTAAACTTGATGAGGTTACCCACGTTTTCAAGGTAGGAGAAGATGCGATACCGCTTACAAACGAGCAGTTTGTGCATGCTCTGAATCGGCACGTCTATGGGACGGCAGATGTTGGGAGACCCGGAACAACTATCTTCCCGACATCGGAACCGGTGGTTTGGCATAATATAGACGGGGTACCATTACCGTATCCAGGTACTTCCTCTAAGACACGAGCGCAAATTGAAGAGAAACTTATTGCATGGATTGATGATGCCATTGAGGCAAAAGGTCTAACCGAGTGCCCAAAACAAAGAACATCGGCAAAACGACTGTTCGATCAGGAGGAACAGGATGAGTATGGAATTTCAGTAGTTGAAGTTATCATATACGGCGATGGCATAGAAACAGTTTTTGCATCCAAAGGGCCACAGGTTTTCAAATGGTACAACGAGAAGTGGAACCCGACGGTATAGGTGAACTTGATGTTTAAGATCGAATGGGATAAAGAGGAGGTTACCCGGAAGATCAGGTCCGGAGAAGGGGGGGAGAGAAATTTCCTCGGTTTTTGGACGCCGGTTCAGGTATTTGTAAATGGTACTGATATAACAGGGCTTGAAGAGAATCCGAAAGGTGATATCTCCCTGTTTGATGACCTCTTCCTGAACTTCTTTTACATATTCTATTCCATAGACCCGGAGAACCTGCAGGAAAGGGAATTCCACATGGTTTCAAACGTGAAAAATCGTGTTGATGGTGGCGGTTTCGATCTCTACGTCTACCATGACAAAGAATCCGACGTCCTGACTTTGAAATATCACAGCCTCGTGCATCCCGAGTACCGTATACTGGAGATCCCGCTGAAGGATTTCACGGAAGGAATCCTTCAATCGGCAACCGAAATGCTTGAAGAGGTATTACGGGTCGCCCCGGAGTTCGAGGACGATGTTAACTATATTGTGCTAAAAGAGGACACGGAGCTCGTTCGGAACTGGTATCAGGAGCGGTATGGAACAACAACTGCTCCTAGTTATCCTGTCGAAGGAACTAGGACCAAGGCGAGAGATGGGCATAGCTGCTGGATCGGTGTTGAGAGTCACTCAGATGAGGGGATGATAGATTGTGTGCAAAAAATTCTCGATCTCCGATTTCCCGATGATTACCTCTCGTGCGTAAGAAAGAACCCGGGAGGATTCCCCTATCCCCGCAATATCATTAAACACGATAGTATAAAGTGGGGAAGAAGCCAATTCGTAGACTTCTTGAGTTTTAACCCGGAAAATTCAGTTTCGTATATTTTAACTACATGTTATGCTATTAATAACCTGCCCTTAGGTGTCAATAATCGTACGAATAACGTGATAGTTCCCTTCGCCGAGGCGCTCCATAACGATTTACTCTGCTTTGATTATAAAGAGGGTTTTCCGCCCAAAGTTGTATATCGAGAGTCCCGTATGAAAGGGGAGGAAAAGCCACTTATATTCCTCTGCAACTCATTTACGGAGTTGTTTGAGCTCATGGAGCGGTGCGAGTGAATAAGCGGGGCATCTGATGTACGAGGTGTACGATGAGAGAGATTCAGTGGGAGAATACCGAAAAGAAACGGGATGACTTTGACGATCTGATCCCCTGCATCGAGAAGGCATTTCTTCTGACCCTGCCGGAGGATATCAAGATGTGTGCGATTGAAAACGGTGGAGGGAGTCCTACTCCGTGCCGCTTCGATGTCGGGGGCAAGAAAGGGAAGACACTTGTGAAACTGTTTAGTCTTGACCCGAGATCGAAAGACTTTTTCTGGAGGTACTGCGCCGCTGTAGGTTGGTGTTCTATAGGTCACTACTGGCGTCCCTATCCGATCGCGCAGGATGCAGAGGGCAATTACATCGGTCTGGACTACGAGAAGGGCTTCCCTCCGAAAATAGTGTATGTCAAGGCCAAGTGGGCGAGCACCGGGTGGAAACACCTCGTTGCGAATTCCTTTACGGCGTTCCTGGAGATGCTTTACTGAAGGAGAAAGACGATCCAGCATTTGTATCCTTGAGAAATACCGCTCGCCGATTACGACATCCGTATTGCCTGAGGTTCAGGCACCCCGGGGCATCTCTGTCGACGCCCTTAAGGACGGCTACGTGCCGTTCACCACGACGGTGACGGTCGAAAACGGTCAGACCGCGACCCTGAACAACGACGATCCGGACGGGGACGGCCTCTCGAACCTCGAGGAGCAGACCTACGGGACCGATCCGCTCTCGGCCGATACCGACGACGACGGCCTCGTAGGCGAAGAATGGAACAATCTTGTCGGGGACTGGGCCTCGCATCCGTATTATGCCCTGGGCTGGATTGCCTCGGGTATTGCTGTGTATGGCGACGTCCGCGATTTCATCTATGCGGTGTCCGAGCACGACACCGTCGGGGCGGCGATTAGCGCGTTTGGGCTGGCACCCTACCTCGGCGACTGCAGCAAAACCGCTGCCGATATCACGAAGTACCTCGTGAAGTATCCCGATAACCTCCTTGAGATCGGGAGGCTCCTGGTCGATCAGCACGTCATCCAGCTCCTGCCCGATGAAGGCCAGTTGAACGTGATCGACCACCTCTACCTCTTCGCAACCGGCAGGAAGGTCGGGACAGAACTCAAAGCTGCGTATGACCTGACGGACGCCCAGATGGAGAAGATGGTGGAGCGCACGATCGAGCTGGACAAGGTCGTCAAGGTTGCCATGGCTGGGGAAGATGCAGTGCCATTCACAAGTGATAAGTTCGCACATGCTGTTGGCCGCCATGTTGATGGGACAGAAGGCGTTGGAGACCCAACCACTCTCTTCCCTACCTCGGAGTCGGTGACGTCTTTCGGCATACCGTATCCAGGCACATCTTCCCTCACACGGGAACAAATGAAAGCAAAAATACTTGACTGGGTTGGTGAGGCGTTATCGTCAAAGTTGACGACGGGGTGGCCAATGCAGAAGAGGCCAGTTCAATTTACATTCCCCGATGAAAGGCACGACGTAAGAGTAATTGAAGTTGGGGTCGACAAAAGTGGTATTTACACAGTTTTCCCCCTCGAAGGAGAGCAGGTATACAAGTGGTATAATGGGCAGTGGAATCATATGCCCTATACTGGAAGATTTGACTAAGATTGGGGGATATAAATGATGCAAATTGTTTGGAATAGGGAAGAGCTTGAACGGAATATCCGATTAGAGAAAGGAGAATTTCGCCTCCTCGATTTCTGGATGCCTGTCCAACTCTACATTAATGGGGTTGACATCACCGGTCTCGATACCGTACCTGGAGGCGATATCTCACGGATTGACGATCTTTTCCTTAGCATCTTTTTTGCTTTCAAGTCAATCGATCCCGAAAAACTTGGAGACAAAGAATTTTATTTCATAGGGTCCTTTGAGGATGAAGTTTTTGCGGGAGGCTTTAAATTTTATATTGATCATGATAAACAGGCTGATAATCTGACAATCAGATATAGTAACTTCGTGCATAGGAAATTTCAATCAATTAGCATTCCCCTCAAACAGTTCACTGAAGGATTCCTTCTTTCGACGAAAGAACTCCTTGAAGAAGTCAAAAGCATCGATCCAGCGTACTGTAGCCACGAAGAAATTGTTATTCTACAGGACAACATGGCAATTATCCGAAACTGGTACAAGGAGAGGTATGGAAGCGATGCCCTCCTAAAATTGTGACACAACACTCTTCGTGAGTATTTGTCGCTAGATGCAGCCGCCTGAAGGTAAAGTCTGAGCGTCTTGAGATCGGGAGGCTCTTGGTCGATCAGCACGTCATCCAGCTCCTGCCCGATGAAGGCCAGTTGAACGTGATCGACCACCTCTACCTCTCCGCCACCGGCAGGAAGGTCGGGACGGAGCTGGCCGCCGAGTACGGTCTGACGGGGGCCTTGGTCGCGAAGCTGCAGGGCCGCGGCGTTAAACTCGATGAGGTTGTCTATCTGATCAAGGTCGAGAATGGTGAGATCCCGACGGTTATAGGAAATGCAAAAGGTGGGTGGACACACTTAGAGGGGCGCCATGTTACCGGAGCGATTGATGTTGGGAAGGATCAAACAACATTATTCCCAATGCAAAATCAGGTGACCTGGTATGGGGAGGTATATCCTGGCAGGTCAGATTTAACGGTAGATAGTTTGAAGCAACTTATTACTGATGGGGTTAATTCTAGACTCACTGATTGGCCACAAAATATGGAGATTGCGTTCGCGTCGCCGGTCGTATCGACCTGAAAGGTATCGAGTAGGTGTTTTACCTCGTCCCTCTCTTTCCGGGTTCCTGTCACAGGTCCCCGCCGGCGCGCACCGGGTCGACGTCCTGAAGGACGGCTACGCCCCGTTCTCACCGCGACGGTGACCGTCGCGAACGGCCAGACCGCGCAGGTGACCGCGACCCTGAACGATGAGGACCTGGATGGGGACGGCCTGCCGAACTACTACGAGGAGAACAGGTATCGCGACGGGTTCGGCGTGCAGTCTCTCATCCATCTATCGATTATACTCGATGCTAATCTACAAAATTACCGATTATGATCGATGATCCCACATTCGTGCAGACCGTGACCGCCTCGTCAGGGTCGTACCGGAGACGGACCTCCCAGCCCATCCCGGGCATGAGATCGACGATTTCGATCTTCGCTATCCGCTTTACAGCACACAACGCCGGCAGTCCTGCGCCCCGCAGGCGAGGTTCTCGATCTTCCACCGCAATGCCCACCGCTTGATATCCTTGATCACCCCGACGATCTCAAGCCCGCTTGCGGTGAGGGTGTACTCGCTCCTGACGGGGACAGTCCCGGCCTCCACCCGCCGCTCGACGAGACCCTCCTCCTCCAGTTCCTTCAGCCGGGCCGAGAGGACCTTCGCCGTGATCCCCGGAAGCCGGTCCTTCACCTCGGTGAACCGGCGGGTGTAGCCCTCCCCCTTGTAGAGCTCGAGGATGATCAGGAGCGTCCACTTCTTTCCCAGGTACCTGACGGTCTGATTGACCGTACACTCATCCTGCATGGTATAGTTAGAGAAACCTTCTCCTACTTATACTCAAGTATCAAATCGATACCTTGTATCATAAAGATACTATGGAGTGAGTACAATGTTCTGCAACCAGTGTGAAGAGACGGCAAAGGGCCTCGGCTGCACCGTACGCGGCGTCTGCGGCAAGGACGAAGAGACCGCCGGGCTCCAGGACGTCCTGATCTACATCCTCAAGGGACTCTCGGCAAGAAACCTCGCGGCGATGAAGAACGGCGGCGGGAACCCGGACGCCGGGAGGTTCGTCGGGGGATGCCTCTTTGCGACCCTGACCAACGTGAACTTCGACCCCGCCCGCCTCAACGATATGATCCGTGAAGCGGCACGCATCCGCGACGCCCTCCCGCCAGCCGGGAGCGTGGAGCCCGACGCCTGCACCTGGGCGCCGGCAAGCCCCGCGGCGATCGCGGCAAAGGCCCAGGAGCTTGTCGCCGCACGGGGCGCCGTGGACCCGGACCTGCAGTCGCTCCGCGAACTCCTCATCTACGGGCTCAAAGGGATCGGCGCCTACTCCCACCACGCCGCCGTCCTCGGCTACGAAGATGATGAGATCGCGGCCTTCATGCAGAAGGGGCTCGCCGCCACACTGCAGGACCTCCCCGTCGAAGAGATGGTCGGCTACGTTCTCGCGTGCGGCGAAATCGGTGTCAAAACCCTCGCGCTCCTTGATGCGGCGAACACCACCTCGTATGGGACGCCGGCGATTACGACCGTCAGCACCGCGGCGGGCACGCGGCCGGGGATCCTGGTCACCGGCCACGACCTCAAGGACCTCGCCGAACTCCTCGAGCAGACCCGCGGAGCGGGCGTCGACGTCTACACTCACGGCGAGATGCTCCCGGCGCACGCCTACCCGGCCCTTAAGAAGTACGACCACCTCGTCGGAAACTACGGCGGCTCCTGGCCCTTCCAGAGGGAGGAGTTCGAGCGGTTCAACGGCCCCGTCCTCGTCACCACGAACTGCCTCGTCCCCCCGAAGGACTCCTACCGCGACCGGGTCTACACCACGGGACTCGTCGGGTATGCGGGGTTAAAGCACGTCGACACCCTGGCGGACGGGAGGAAGGACTTCTCGGCCCTGGTCGAGCACGCGAAGCGCTGCGAGCCCCCAGAGGACATCTCCCGCGGCGACCTCGTCACCGGGTGCGCCCACGCCCCGGTCCTCGCCATCGCGGATACGGTCATCAGTGCGGTGAAGTCCGGCGCCGTCCGGCGGTTCGTCGTGATGGCGGGCTGCGACGGCCGGCACAGCGGACGGGACTACTACACCCGGTTTGCAGAGGCCCTCCCGGCGGACACGATCATCCTCACCGCCGGGTGCGCGAAGTACCGCTATAACAGCCTCGGTCTCGGCGATATCGGCGGCATCCCCCGCGTCCTCGACGCCGGCCAGTGCAACGACTGCTACTCGCTCGTGGTCATCGCGCAGGCCCTCGCAGAAGCCTTCGGCGTCGGGATCAACGAGCTCCCGGTCTCCTACAACATCGCCTGGTACGAGCAGAAGGCGGTCCTCGTCCTCCTCGGCCTCCTCTCGCTCGGTGTCAAGGACATCACCCTCGGCCCCCGCCTCCCGGCCTTCGTCTCACCCGGCATCCTGAAGGTGCTCGTCGAGAACTTCGGGATCAAGGGGATCATGACGGTCGAGGAGGACCTCCAGCGGATGGTGCCGGGGAACTGAACACCTTTTTTAGAGGGGATAGGATCTACAGGTTTACCCGGCACATAGAGGAGGACCTGATCCGAGAGTTACCTCTGGCTCCCAATACCCTCCGGCAACGAGATCCCGGAGGCATAAAGGAATACTTAAGCGCTCTGACCCAGGAAAACAAAGTATGAGAGGGGCCGGGGCATGGAGCGAAGGCAAGTCTACGAAAACCTGAAGCGCAATCCGAAGAATGTGCGATTCGAAGACCTCTGCCGTGCAGCAGAGACATTCGGGTTCCGGTTCAGGGGCGGGAAGGGGAGTCACAGGGTTTATGTGCGGCAAGGGGTTGTGGAGCTCCTGAACTTCCAGAACGTAGGCGGGAAAGCAAAACCCTATCAGGTATATCAACTGCTTAAAGTGATTGAGGACTATAATCTCCTGGAGGACGAGGATGCCACATAGATACGCGATCGAGATCATCTACAGCGACGAGGACGAGGGATTCATCGCCGTGGTCCCAGAACTTCCAGGGTGCTCTGCATTCGGCGTGACCGAGGAGGAAGCGCTCCGCGAGGTGAAGGTTGCCGTCTCCCTCTGGCTTGAGGCCGCCCGCGAAGAGGGCAGGAGAATTCCGGAGCCTGTTGGGGGGGAGCGGCTCCGGAATATTCTTTCGGGGACAGGGGCCGCGTGCGGGCCGGGAGCGTGAACGGCAGTCCTCGTGCGCGGGCAATCTCCGGGTGTTAGACATCTACAGGGCCAGCACACGGTTTTCCCATATGTCCTTTGACAGGAGGCAGCCACTGCAGGACACCGGGTTCTGCCGCAGGGAAGAGTTAATGAGCAGGGATGACGCAACCCTCTTTGCTAGCAGGTCCGATTATACGTGGCATCGACCCGTTGCTGGGGTCGGGCGATGCGGGAGATGAAAGTAGAAGTGGATGGTATTGACAGAGAGCGGATCGTCGATCAGCTCCGCCAATGCCTTGACGGCAGAGAGGATATACTGCTCGGATACCTCTACGGCTCTTTCCTCTGCCACGGCAGGTTCCACGACATCGATATAGCGTTGTTGGTCTCCGGGGAGAGGGAACCCTATGAGCTCTACAAATATACCATGGGCATTGCATCCGACCTTGAGCGGTGTATCACGCCGAGGTATGAGATCGATCTCCGTATCCTGAATGATGCGCCCGTCGAGTTCCAGTATGAGGTGGTGAAGACCGGCCGTCTTCTTGTCTCCCGGGATGAGGAGACGCGCATCGCTTTTGAGGCCGGCGTGATAGCGCAGTTCCTCGATCTGAAATATCTCTACGATACGATTGACGGAGCTCTCCTCGCCAGGGTAGAAGAATGAGGCTTTTTCATCATATGCGGGAACTGGAGGAGGCTCTGAAGGACTGGGAGCGGTATCAACGCATCCCAAAGGAGCAGTTCCTGCAGGATCGGGATACGCAGAATATGATCCACCATGCCATGCTGCTATCCATCCAGTCCGCACTCAACATAGCAACCGATGTGATTGCAGAGGAGAGGTTGAGAAAGCCGTTCACGTACCGGGAGACATTCGAGGTTCTCGCCGGCGAGGGGGTCATCCCTGAACCTCTTGCAAGGGATCTCGCAAACCTGGCAGGATTCCGAAACGTGCTCGTCCATATCTATTGGGATCTGGATCTCAAGCAGGTGTATGCGATCCTGCAGCACGATCTTGCCGTCCTCCGGACATTCTCCGCTATCATGAAGGAGCACGTTTCAGAGAGCAATTCCGCCGAACGGGATGGATCTTATTCAGAGCCCTAGCACCCTCCTCACCCGAACTCCGCGAGCGCCACCACCGGCACCCCCTCGAGGTCGTCAAAGACTACCGGGTAGACCCGCAGGGTCCAGGGCTCTTCGAGCAGCCGGCCGTAGGAGAGGTCCACGTCCTCGAGCAGGAAGATCTGCGGGGACCCGCAGAGGAACCCGCGGTGGGCCTCCGCACCCTCTTCAGGGTTCGCAGGAACAGCGATGGAGATGGTGTCGATCCCGAAGAGCCTGAGGCCCGGGTTCTCCGTGCGAAGGAAGCCCGGCACCTCGGGGTGCACCCAGGGGTGCCTCTCCGCATAGGCGGCCGGGTCGCTCTCCCTGAGCCGGCCGCTGCCGGTCCGGATGAAGATCGCACGTGAGGTCCGGATCGCATCGATGTGGGGAAGGAGGTCGTAGATCCGGATCGGTTCCGCCCCGGTGATCGGGACCGTGATGCACCGTGCGGGTTCAAAGACCGCCTCCGGGGCAAGGAGACCTTGAACCGAACTCCCGCCGGGGCAGAAGTGCCGGGGCAGATCGATATGCGTCCCGGCGTGACTGGAAAACGTTATCAGGCTCTTCTCTTCCACATCGCCCATTTCAAAGGACTTCGTGCGGGTGATCGTGAGCGGTTCCGTGCCGGGGTAGAGCGGCGCTGTCCGGTTCAGGGGGTACGAGATCGGGATGAGCATATGGTCTCCCGTAAGTACTCCCGGAGTTCATGAAGGTTCTCCACGATCCCCTCCACCCCCGGCCGGCCGAAAAATCGGTCCGGGTCGCCGGGCGGGATCCTCGCGACGAACCGGACGCCGGTCGCGCGGGCTGCGTCCCAATCGTTCGGGGCGTCGCCGACGAAGAGCGCCTCCTCCGGTGTGGCGCCGGTCTCGGCGAGGATCTCCCTGATGCACTCGGCCTTCGTCTTCGGCGAGCCGTAGATCCGGACGAAGTACTTCGTGAGGTCCCGGCGGCGGGCGATCTCGTGCATCTCGCCCTCCGGGGTCGCGGAGACGATGTAGAGCGGGAGC
>JAEWMO010000011.1 GCA_023457135.1 Methanobacteriota archaeon
TGGGAGTGATCCTGCTCTGGCTCATCAACCTCCTCAACCTGATGAGTCTCTTTGGCCGGCCCGATATCCCCATCAACCTGATCACCGTCCTTATCTGCGCGGTCGGAGGGATTTTCGGCGTTCTGATTACGGTGGTGCTGCACCTTCTCGGGATCCCGCTGGCACTCTGAAAGGGGCTGCCGGGCCCCGCGCCCTCATCCCTCTCACCCCGAATGGGGCTGTACTTCCTCCCATATAGAGCGGCATTGCCGGGGCCCGGGATACGGAACGTTCATATTCCTCGTGCCGACAAGATCAGGGCATGCAGGAATACGGCCCCGGTATTGTCGGCGAAGTCCGGTTCGCCCGCCAGGACGGCGGCTACTATGTTCAGCTCTATGACCGGGAAGGGACCCCTGTCGGCAGGACGGGGCTCTGGAGGACCGAGGCGAAGGCACGAGAGGCCGCCCGGAAGCTCGCGGAGAAGCTGGCCGGGAAATGAGGGAGCCCCTCAGGGTGCGTCAGGGTGCGCCCCGGCGTAACGGATGAGACCGGTGATGCACCGGTTATACGGCGTCTCGATGCCGTGACGCTCGCCGACGCGTGCGACGTAGCCGTTGAGGAGGTCAATCTCCGTCCTGCGGCCCCGCCGGAGGTCGTAATACATGGAGGGGTAGACGGCGGCGAAGTCCGGCACCTGCACCGAGAAGAGATGGGTGAGGTAGTCGTCGGCGGTCGCCCAGGGGAGGCGCACCCCTTCGGCGCCGGCGACCGAGAAGGTCTCGCGGATGAGCCCGGCGATGACCTCCCGGATGTCGGTGTCGGCCGCGGCCCCGACCGGGGCCCTGAGAATGGCGCAGAGCGGGTTCACCGCGATGTTGAGAAGCGCCTTGGTCCATTTTCCTGAACGAATATCGTCGGTCGCCCCGACGGCGATGCCGGCCTCCCTGATGACATCGATCAGCCGGTCGAGGGTCGCGGTGGCGTCGCCTGACCCGGACCAGACCCCGAGTTGCACCGGGGCGCTCTCACTCAGCACCCGGACGTGCCCCGGACCCACGACCGAGAAGTTCGTCGTCACGGTTCCGCCGATGACGGTATCGGTGTACTCCGCGATGATCTCCTCGTTTCCGATACCGTTCTGGAGGCTCGCAACCGGGCGATCCTGGATTATCCCGGCATACTCTTCGCAGATCGCCCGGGTGTCGGTCCCCTTCGCGGTGATGATGACGAAGTCGACCGTAACCGGGACGTCCTGCGGGCCCGCAACAGGGGTGACCCCGTCGACGGTGCCGTTGCCCCAGATCCCCTCCATGACGAGGCCCCGCTCCCGGATCGCGCCGGCATGCACCGGCCGGCATGCCGCATAGACCGTTGCCGCACTGCGGAGTCTCCCGGCAAGCGAGAGGCCGACCGCCCCTGCGCCGAGAACCAGGATAACCGGGCGTTCTGATGATCTCATCTGCTCAGAGGTTTTGTTGGACGCGGGATCAGATAAGGTCAAGCCCATGCGGATGGGCACTCACCCGGCCCCGTCTTCGATGGTTCTGTTCAGGGTCATCCCGATCACGCGGTGAGTGCCGCTGCCGGAGAGCCCGGCAGCGAACGTTTTTCGTCTCCGGGGCTGAGATCCCGTACAGATGAAGCATGTGACGAAGGCCGACGGCAGCCGGCAGCCGTTCGACCGCACGAAGGTGCGGCGGACGCTCCGGAACCTGGGCGTCGGGGCGGAGGATGCCGACCGGATTGCCGGCGAGATCGAGGCATCGGTGCCTGACGGTATCAGGACAAATGCGGTCCTCCGGCTGATCCGCACCCGAGCCCGGACAGTCCGTCCCGCCGTCGACCACCGGACCAACCTCCGGAGAGCACTCGCCCTCCTCCGCCCGAAACCGGACTTCGAGGAGTTCGTCCGGGCTCTCCTCCGGGAACACGGCTACCGGGTACAGACCGGATGTGTCCTCGCCGGAAGGTGCGGGGAGCACGAGGTGGACGCCGTTGCGGATAAAAACGGCACCACCATCTTTGTCGAGGTGAAGCACCATGTGGGCTATCACCGGATGACCGGCCTCGACGAGGGGAGGATCGCCCGCGCAATCGTCGAGGATCTCCAGGAGGGGTTCCGGTCCGGGCGGTGTCCCGTCTCGATCGACGGCGCGCTGATCGTCTGCAACACTAAACTCTCCGAGCATGCAAAACGATACGCGGCCTGCCGGAATATCGGGCATATCGGGTGGGATTACCCGGCGGACAGGAACCTCCGGACGATGATCGAGGAGACGCAGTCCTATCCGGTCACCATCGTCTCGGGCGTGGGCCCGGCGATCTCCACCCGGCTGATCGCCGCGGGGTTTGTCACGGCAAAACAGATCGCCTACGGTGATGCTGCGGCGATTGCGCACGGTTCGGGCCTCTCCCTCCGGGAGACGCTGCTTATCGCCGAACGGGCGCGGGCGATCCTTGAACCGTAACCGGTGCTACAGGCTCCTCTCCCTCACTTTTCCTGCAAGATACGTCACCGCGAGGCTCGCGACGGCGAGAGTAAAGTAGACGCGGAAGAGCACCTGCATGCTCTCGAGCAGCAGCGGGGTGCTCTCGCCGGCGATCTCCGTGCTCCCGAAGAAGAAGGCGAAAGCGACGATGGTGACGGCCATGCTGATGGTCATGCCGAGAAGGCGCATCGTCTCCACAAACCCTGAGGCCACCCCGTACATCGCTCTCCCGACCGCCCCGATGACCGTGCTGTAGATCGGCGGCTGGAAGAACGCCACCCCCGCTACGAGGAAGACCAGCGCAAGGA
>JAEWMO010000012.1 GCA_023457135.1 Methanobacteriota archaeon
GAGGAGCTCGCGCTGGTGCAGGAGTACCTCTGCCGGAACCGGTCGGCGTAGCCGGGGTACGCACCGCGCAGGGGTCCTCCGATGCCGCCTCCCCTCACGGGCGGGTGGATTCTGGTAGACCTCCGGAGGGCTGGCATATGCGGCGAGCGTGCGGGGAAACTGTATTATCCGACTATCACTGATCTCTATATATGGAATTCTGCCGGGAAATCGAACTGGAGGGCCATATCATCGATTCCGGCGTTATGACCCTTGTTTTTGACAGGATCATGGATATGGGAGGGGAATTCGAGATCCTCACGTTCAACGTCGGGAAGCAGAAGACGGACACGAGTTATGCACGGCTGCGTGTGGCGGCGCACGCCGAGGGGCAACTCGACGCCATCCTCTCCGAACTGCACCGCCTCGGCGCACGCACTCCCGAGATCGGCGACATCACCCTTGTACCGGCAGAGGGCGACCGGATCGTCCCGAAAGGGTTCTATTCGACGACCAACCACCCGACCTTCGTCAAATACAGGGGCGAATGGCTGCCTGTCGAACATATCGAGATGGACTGTCACATCGTGATCGACGAGGAGCAGAAGAGAGCGTTCTGCACCCCGATCTCGAAGATCAAGGCCGGCGATCTCGTCGTCGTCAGCGAGACCGGGGTCCGGGTGGTCTACCCGGAGCGGCCGCGGAAGGTCAGCACATTCGAGTTCATGCACGGGACCGTCTCATCAGAGCGGCCGAGCGAGGCGCTCATCGCCAAGATCGCCCACGAGATCCTGGTGATGAAGCAGAAGGGGGAGAAGATCGCGCTCGTCGGCGGCCCTGCCATTGTCCACACGGGAGCAGCCGATGCCCTCGCGAAGATGATCCGTGCAGGCTACATCGACGTGCTCTTTGCGGGCAACGCGCTTGCCACCCACGACATCGAGTCCAACCTCTTCGGCACGTCGCTTGGCATGAACGTCAAGACGGGCACCCTCGTCACCGGCGGGCACAAGCACCATATCTGCGCCATCAGCGAGATCATGCGGGCGGGCTCGATCAAGAATGCGGTCGACCAGGGCGTCGTGACCGGGGGGATCATGTACGAGTGCGTGAAGAAAGGCGTCCCCTTCGTGCTTGCCGGCTCAATCCGTGACGACGGGCCGCTTCCCGACGTGATCACGGACGTCGTGCAGGCGCAGGATGTCATGCGCCGTCACATCCACGGGATCGGGATGGTTCTGATGGTCGGGACGCTGCTCCACTCGATTGCCGTGGGCAACTGTCTCCCCTCCTACGTCAAGACGGTCTGCGTCGATATCAACCCCGCATCGGTGACGAAACTGATGGACCGGGGCACGACCCAGGCCATCGGCGTCGTCAGCGACGCCGGGACGTTCCTCCCGCTGCTCTGCGAGCAGCTGAAGGAACAGAAAAATAAGTGCTAACGGGTGAGCGGCATACAGAACGGTTCTTCCCGTTCGAGCACAAACTCCCACTCTTCTCTGCACCCGCACTCCGTCTCGGCAAGGACACGGAGGAGTTCGACATCCCCCGTAAGCGAATAGTCCCCGATTCCTTTCACGATCGGGCCGTCGCAGGCGCCGCAGTTGTGCGGTCCCCGGGTCTGCCCGCCGCCGACGGGGTCGCAGAGGATATGGACGGGTGACTGGATAAGTACGTCAAGGACGCTCCAGAGGTACGGCGGGCGGAAGGCTTGCTGGTTCCAGAGGCGTTCGACCTCGGTCCGGGCCTGGACGGTGCAGAGGTTCATCGAGATGCTCTCCGCGACGGGGGCGACGTCCCGGATGGAGCGAATCATATCGTCGCGGGCCTCGCGTTCGGTGAGGAATGGGGGTTTCATCATCAGGTAGGCCTTTACGTCCGTTCCGGCCGCGTGCGCAATCTCCGCGGCGCGGAGGAAGTCGGCGTAGGTGAACCCCTTATCGATGCTCTTCTCCCTGATGGCGTCGTTTGTTGTCTCAAGGCCCATGGCGACGGCGAGCGGCCGCGCCCAGGCGCCGGTATCGATGCCGTCCCGGAACTCCTCGAGCGCCTCCGCGTCAACGTATTCGGGTCTGGTCTCGGCGATGATGAGCTTGCCCCGGAACGCCTCCGCGACGGCGCGCCGGGCGGCGGGGGGGACCTCTTCGGGGTCGAGGAAACTGCCGGAGGTGAAGATCTTGAGCATCTGGTAATCGTCGTCGCGGAAGTTCTCTTTGACCCAGCGGACCTGGCGGATCAGCCGTTCGGCAAGTTCGTCCCGGGGGAGGTCCGGGTAACGCTCGTGCCGGTAGCCGCACATCCGGCAACGGTTCCAGGAGCACCCGCCGCTCCTGAAAATAACCGTCAGCGTATCGAGAATCTGCCCGTCATAGCGGTCTTTCCCCCGCCAGGCCGCCAGGGGCTTCTCGGTAAATTTGGATAGCATTATACCTCATATTCGTTGATGTACTGGTATGAAAAGGATCGCATGGCTGACGCTTGTTGCTGCGATGCTGCTCGTCGGCACGGCATCTGCCGCGTACGTCGCAATCAGCGGGCCTCAGGCTGTATACGTGGGCAATTCGCTCAATGTCACGGGCACCTCGATCCTGGGAGATGGCGGAACGCCTTCGCTCAACCCGGGGTTCAGCACTGAAATTGTCCTGTATGGCATCCAGCACGCGAGACACGAAGTAGCCCGGAAGACGATCGTCGTGCAGCAGGACGGCAGGTTCTCCGTGACGTTTGATACTGAGGGCCTTGCTCCAGGGCAGCACTCGGTCGAGATCATCGATCCCACGCAGACAACCTTCGGGAGCACTTCAAAGACCCGCCTCTTCGTCACCCTGATAGACCGTTCCGGGGATCTCAGGGTGGACTCTCCGATCAATCAGAACTTTGATGGCAGCCTTGATCTCAAGGGCGCAATCAGGGAGGTCGGTAAGGCAGGCATCCAGATCGAGGTCAAGCACAACTCCGCCACCGTTTATGGCCCGCAGTTCATCGCCACCAACACTGACGGGGCGTTCTCTACGGCGGTGCCCATCTCCGAAGGCGGCACGTATGAGGTTACCTTCGAGGATGCCAGGGGCTACATCGACACCGTGACGTTTGTGGTGGCGGGCTCGCCGGGCCCCACCCCGACGCCGGCAATGATCTCCGCGAGCGCCCCCGCGACGCGGTCCGCCCCGGCATACTTCGAGGTTGACACGAAGAGCGGCGCGGTGATGATCGCGACATCGGCCGGGATCGACTGGGTGCTCGAGTATGTCGACGAGGACAACAACTTCCGCAAAGTCAACGACAAGGGCATGGTCGAGGCGGAGACTGCGGAGTTTGCCGCACATGGAGGGACGGTCTACGTGAAGGTCTACCCCATGAGGTACACAGACAGCGGAACGGTCCAGGTCTCGGCGTCGAACGCGGACTCGGTACGGGTGAGCCAGACCGCCCCCGCCGTCTTCGGGGACGCGACCCCCACCCCGGCACAGGCCGCACCGGTCCCGGCGGTGCTCGCACTCCTCGCGCTCCTTGCAGTCGTCCTCGCGCGCCGGGGATGAACAACCTTTTTCTGTCGGCCGACCAATAGGTTAAGGCGAGCCGGGATAGTCTAGTCCGGGAAGGCGGTGGCCTTGAAAGCCTCTGGTGCCTGGCACCTCGGGAGTTCAAATCTCCCTCCCGGCGCTCACTGTTTATGTCATATTCGCGGCAAAGAGGCCGGCGCCGTTCTTCAGATTCCCTTTTATGAAGAGTCCCGGCTGTACCCGGCCGTGAACGCTTTCGGCAGGGGGAGCCGATGCCTCACTCCCCCCGGATCCAGCCCTCCCGCACCCACCGCTCATACCCGTCCGGCCGCCAGTCCCGGTTTTCCCGCACAATGTTAGCGAAGTACTCCCGGTTCTCCGCCATCTCAGCCTCCTGTTCCGGATAACGTGGCCGCTCAACGATGGCGTGGGCGAGCTGCCGGCCGAGATCGCGTGCCGCCGGTTCCATCCGGTCGAGTGCCTCCAGGTCGTCGTCGAGGGCGACGCTCATCCCCCCGACCGTTGTCACGCCGAGATAATTGAGCACGTGGTTCAGGTAGCCGACGACCGCGTCGCCCCCGGAAACCTGCGTGGTCGCGAGGCTGCAGCCGTACTTCCCGGCGAAGGTCTGGTAGTGGATGGCGTCCGCCAGACGGTCGATGAAGACCTTCATCTGCCCGCTGACGTTGTCGATGTAGACCGGGGAGGCGAGCACCAGCCCGTCGGCATCCAGTATCCGGTCGTATGCGGCCGAGAAGTCGTCGGCAAAGACGCATGTCCCGTCGAGGCTGCAACTCTCGCAGGCGGTGCAGGGGACGATCTGCAGGTCGGCGAGGTCGATGAGGTCGACCCCGGCGCCGGCATCTTTTGCCCCGGCAAGCACGAAATTTGCAAGCCTTCTCGTCCTGCTCCGCATCCCCCGCGGGCTCCCCACAACTGCAGTAATCTTCATTCTCCCATCACTTCAGGAGAAAGCGTTGGTGGGGATGCGGGAAAATAGTTTAGAGCCCGGAGGGCGGGGCTCCCGTAAGGCGGTTATGAGATGGCAGGTCTGTTCACGGCTCGAAGTCCACCACGACGGCGGAGTGGTCGCTCAGCCCCTGCCCCCGGAGGTCGTGCAGGTACCAGCATGCCGTCGGGTTCAGGCGCATGGAGGCAAAGACGTGATCGTAGCGCTTGCACTTCGGGACATCCTCGGGCCCGCGGTCGGGACACCAGCTGTACTCCCTCGCCCGATAGCCGTGCAGTTTCCGGAAGACGTCGGGGAGGTCGTACTCTGCAAGGCCGGAGAGGATGTTCATCTCGGCGTTGTACCACCACTTTCTCGGCCGGCCGAGATACTCCTCGTTCTCGGAGGTCGTGGCGTCATAGTTCTTGTCCGGGAGGATATCGCGATAGAAGGGGACGATCGTCCCGTCGGAGTGTTCCGCCTCCGGGATGTGGAGGTCCCCGCAGAGGATCCGCGGCCTCATCGACCGTGTGGCAAGGCGGTGGTAGATCCCGACCAGCGTCTCCGCCTTGACGATCTCGTTCCTCCGGCCGCCTATCGCCGTGGGGACATGGACGTTGTGGAGCTCGAACTCGCCCGTGGGCGCGCTGACGACGGCGGAGGCCACCCGCTGCTTCCACGGAATGTCGAAGTCGAGCGGATTCAACGGCGTGAGGGGATACCTGCTCGCTATCAGGCACCCGAAGTCCTTTCCCTCACCGGCCGGCGAGCACTGCTCGGAGAGCCGCGAGACGCTGTACGCGAACTGGAAGGGGTCGTTCGCATTCCGCGCACGCAGTTCGTTCAGCCGCTCGGCCATATAAGCCACCCGGGCGATCTCCACGAGACTCTGGCTGTCGACGGCGTAGATCAACCCGAAATTCTCCAGTTCTTCCCGGAAGAGCGGCAGGGCACGATCCGTCACCTCCTGAAAGGCGACGATGTCCGGCGAGTGCTGGCAGACCGCTTCGACCTTCTTCTCCACGCTCTTTAAACCCGAGCGGAAGAGATCTATGTTCCATGAAATGAGCCGCATGGTGCCAATACATTGCGCGTTGGCGCTCTATGCTCATTAAGACATCGAGTTTAGAACGGTGTTGCAGAACCTGTCCGGGATGTTTGAGCAGTCTGCCGCAGAGCACACGCAAAAAAGGGGTGGGAACTTCCGGGCGGCACCGCTCTCCCGGCCCGGGAGCCGTTCCCCAAAAGATCCCCGTGCCCGGTGCTGTTTCGCCCGCCGGCAGGGGAGTCTTCAGGCGGGCCTACACATACACAATGCCGCTTCCATTCGTCTCTCCTTGCGGCGTTATCCCTCCTTCCGGTGTTATTTCTCCCTGTGGCGTCACCTCCTCGTCAGGTGTAATCCCCTCCTCCGGTGTCACCTCTGGCGTTATCTCCTCCTCTGGCGTTACTTCTGGCGTTATCTCCTCTTCCGGTGTAACCTCTTCTTCTGGCGTTATCTCTTCCTCCGGTGTTATCTCCTCTTCCGGTGTTATCCCCTCCTCTGGTGTCACTTCCTCCACGACCGGCGGCACGAGTCCCGCGCTCCAGCCATTCTGCTCGCCCGGAGCGAGGTAGAGCTGTGCCGTCGTACCGGTGGCGGGATCGACGGTGCTGTCCCCGCCTGCTGGACTGAAGGTGTAGCCCTCCGGCGGCGTGAAACGCACGGCGTAGGTCCCGGAAGCAACACCAAACACGTAATACCCGTGCCTGTTCGTCATCGCCGTCCCGGCATCCGTACCCCCTGCGTCAAGAAGGGTCACTGCAACATTTGCGAGGCCATACTCGCCGTCATCCCTGATCCCGTTCGCGTCCGTATCGTTCCAGGCGCCCACGATGATGAGTGCCTTATCTTCGAGTACCATGAGCCCCGCATCGCGGGTGAAGTCCTCGCCTGTCAGTTCGAAGGGCGCGGTCCGGCCGGTCTCCGGGAAGATATCGCTGTCCAGCGTGTCATCACCGGCGTACGGCGCAACAAAGGTGAATCCTTCGGGCGGCATGACCTCGATGATGCAGGTCGTGCCGACCACGCCCTGCAGTGTGTAGTTTCCCTCCTCATCCGTCGCGGTCTCGACGGCGGTTCCGGCCGTATCCGTGACCTGGCTCTCGTTCTCGTAGAGGAGCCGCACAAGTACCCCGGGCATCCCTTCTTCGCCCTCGTCCTGGAGGCCGTTCATGTTCGTGTCGTTCCAGACGAAGTCGCCGATGGTGGCATTCTCTTCAACTGGTTCTATAACCGCCGTCACGTTCGCCCCGGCATCCCAGTCGGGCTGTGTCTCATTCTCGGCGAGCGTGATGTTCTCCGTCCTCCCCGTTGCCAGGTCGGCGTCGCTGTCAAGAGCGTCGTCGGAGCCCTGGTCTATCGGTGTGAAGTTGAAGCCGTCCGGTAGTGTGAAGATCAGGTAGTAGTCGCCTGCCAGGAGGGCATCGAACTCGTAGGTCCCGTTCGCATCCGTTGTTGTTGAGCTAACCAGGGTCTCATTTACGCGGTAGAGTCCGACGCCAGCATCAGCAATGCCCTCCTCTCCTTCGTTCTGGAGGCCGTTGCCGTCGGTATCGTTCCAGACGAAACCGCTGATAGTGCTGTTAGCGGTTGCGTTCACCACTGGCGGTGCCTGCTGCCTGATCAGCCCGGCATCCCACCAGCACTGCCGGTCGCCTGCTTTCAGGGTGATTCTGTCGGTCCTGCCGGTCGTCAGGTTTGCATCGCTATCCAGCCTGTCGTTCCGGCCGGCATCCTTCACGGTGAACGCGTAACCCTGCGGGAGGCTGAACCTGACGTAATAGTCGCCGGGTTTGAGACCGCTGAAGGAGTATCCCCGGGCACCGGTGGTCGTGGTTTCGACCGTCCGCTGCTGCCCATCGAGGAGTGTGACGTTAATTCCCTTTATCCCCACCTCGCCCTTATCCTGGATGCCGTTCGCGTTGGTATCGTTCCAGACGAGGTTACCGATGCACCCGGTCTCTGGTGCGGGTCTCGGTTTCGGTGTCGGGGTGGGACACTGCACGGGGCAGACTCTCGGCGGCTTCGGCGGTTTTGCCGGCGGCTGCGTCACTGTCTTCTCGCTCGTTGCGAGTTTCACGACCCAGGCATCGGTCTCCTGCGTGCCGTTCAGCTCCGTGTTGTTGAAGGTCCCGGCAACGGCGTACTCGGACTCCGCCGTCTGGATGACCGATGCGGCCCGGTCACCGGGGTTTACACCTCCAAGCGTCAGGTCGCCCTCAACGGCCCCGCGACTGTCGAGTTTCACGACCCAGGCATCGTTATCGGGCGAAAAATCGCCGCTTCTGCCGGCGAAGAGGTACCCGCCGTCGAGCGTGGCGATGATCGCCTCGGCCGACTCATTCTCCTCTGTGTTTCCGTAGGTCCAGTTCCAGACAACCCCTCCGTCGGGATCCATCTTGACGACCAGGGCGTCGTCTTCCGTGCTGTCGGGAGCGAGCCGGCTCATGTAACTCCCGGCGAAGACGAAGTCCCCGTCCGGAGCAAGGACGAGCGAACGAGCGGTATCGTTCTCCGGCCCCCCGAAGGTCGCGTTCCAGAGTTCATTCCCGGAGGAGTCAACCTTCAGGACGAATGCATCCCCCCCGAACGACTCGAATGACTCCGTGCTTCCTGCAACACCGATATCACCTGACCCGGTCTCAACAACAGCGCAGGCCGAATCATTCCACCCCGGTTCCCCGAAGGTCCGGGTCCACTCCTCGTATCCGGAACTGTTGATCTTGATCACCAGGGCATCGGTGTCCGGTTCGCCCCACAATGCCGTCTTGCCCGCGATGATGTAGCCGCCGTCAGATGTTCCGGCAGCAGCGAACGTCGAGATATTGACGTCCGGTCCGCCGAAGGTCTCATTCCAGATGATCTCGCCCTGGGAAGTGAGTTTCATCACCCAGGCGTCGGTATCCTTCCGGTTCCCTTCGGTGACGTAGGTGAGTGTCCCCGCAAGGAGAAGATTCCCGTCAGAGGTGTTGATCAGTGCGCGGGCTGTATCGTTTTCCGGACCGCCATAGGTCCTGTTCCATCGTTCATCGCCAGAACCGGTCAGGTTTACCAGCCAGACGTCTGTCTCTCCTGCATTAAACGACTCCGTGCTGCCGGCGAAGAGGTATCCTCCATCCCCGGAAGCCTGAATAATCGAGTATGCAGAGTCGTTTGCACCCGGTTCTCCATATGTTGTATTCCAGACCACTGAGATATCCACGGCGGCGGCACCGGCGATGACCACCAGTGCGCAGGCCAGCAGTATGAAGGCCGGAATCTTGCTCTTCCTTCCCATCACGTCAACTCCTTAACCAGTTAGTCCTGGCAGGCGGGTGTGTCGGGAGACTGCGGCTCTAAAACGTTCGAGCCATGGTGTGTGGGTGGTCGGAGCGGCTACGAATGGTCATCTGGTCTCTTCTGGAATGGTAAGAGGAGCCCTGGAATGGTTGCATTGTCAGTTGATCATCTGAGCATTGGAAGTCGATGGAGCGGTTGATACACCTTCTGCCTGTGAAGGAGGGATAATATTGTGAAATATATATTAATATTACTATATTTGCTGTCCAGAGGCTGATCCAATCGTCGTTCAGGAAGCCTGCTTCTCTCCGGCAGTGTCGGGAATGGGGTGGCTGCAACCCTTCGTCCGGTTATTCGCCGCCATCTTCGTCACCCGCGGCGACGCTCCGGCCCGATCCCCTGCTCGGTGCAGTGCTTATCGATGGCATCGAGGAACCTCCTGCCGTAACGCTGCAGTTTTGCCTCACTGAAGCCGTATATCCGGAGGAGCTCGACGCCGGTCGCCGGGTAGCACGTTGCCATCTCCCGCAGGCTCCGGTCATGGAGGATGACGAACGGCGGCACGTGCTCGAGGTCGGCGAGGATCTTCCGGAGCCGGCGGAGCCTGGTGAAGAGAACCTTATCGTAATCCTCCTCCGCCTCCGTTACCATGATCCCCTCGCCCCGCGGCTCCGTGAGCGGCACCGCGACTCTGCCCTCCATCACCGCCCGGCTCCGGTCGTTCAGTGTGAGGACCGGGTAACGGCCGCCGGTCGACGTGATAAACCCTTTCCGGACCATCTCCTGGATGAAGAGCAGCCACTGGTCGCGGGTGTAGCCCTTGCCCGAGCTGTAGGCGGAGAGGGTATCGTGCCCGTTCTCGCGGATTCTGGCGGTCTTTGCCCCCATCAGGAGGTCGGCGATGTAGGCCGCCCCGAACCGCTCTCCTGTCTCGTGAATACCGGTGATGACCGTCGATGCAGCGGCCGTCCCGTCAAAGACCTTCACCGGCGTCTCGCACCGGTCGCACCCACCGCACTGCTCTTCGGGGTAGGCCTCGCCGAAGTAGTTGAGCAGGAACTTCCTCCGGCACCCGGTGGTCTCGCAGTAGTCGAGCATCGCTCCTGCTTTCCGGTAGGCCACGTCTTTTAAGCCCGCGTCGGTGCATTCCTTCTCGATGAGGAATCGGATCATGCCGTAGTCGCCCCGGCTGTAGAAGAGGATGCAGTCGGCCGGGTCTCCGTCCCGCCCCGCCCGCCCGGTCTCCTGGTAATAGGACTCGAGGTCCTTGGGGAGGTCGGTGTGGATGACGAACCGGACGTCGGGTTTGTCGATCCCCATCCCGAAGGCGATGGTGGCGCAGATGATCGCGGCGTCGCCGTGGGAGAAGGCCTCCTGATGCTCCGTTCGGACGGCTTCAGGAAGACCTGCATGGTAGGGGAGCGCTGAAAAACCCCTGTTCCGGAGTTTCGTCGCGAGCGTCTCGACTCCCTCCCTCGTTGCGGCATAGACGATCCCGGCGTCGTCCCGGTGCTCATTGAGGTAGGCGACGAGGGCAGGGAAGTAGCGGGCCTTGGGCATCACGCGGTAGGTGAGGTTTTTGCGGTTGAAACTCCCGACAAACCGGGCCGGGTTCTTCAAGGCGAGCTGTGCGGCGATGTCGTTCTGGACGGCGGGGATCGCGGTCGCGGTCAGGGCGATGACCGGGACCGCGGGGAACCGCTCCTTGAGCACCCTGAGCCGGCGGTACTCCGGCCGGAAGTTGTGGCCCCACATGGATATGCAGTGCGCCTCGTCGATGGCGATGAGCCGGAGATCGGCTTTCGCAAGGAGCGAGAGGAAGAACGGCTGCACGGCCCGTTCGGGCGAGACGTAGAGGATCCGAATGCGGCCTTCGAGAATCACACGCTCGATGATCTTCTGCTCCCCGTACCCGAGCGAGCTGTTGAGCGTCGCAGCCGTTACGCCGTTTGCCCGCAGGCCGTCGACCTGGTCCTTCATCAGGGCAATGAGCGGTGAGACGACGACCGTCAGCCCCCCAAAGACGAGCGCCGGGAGCTGGTAGCAGAGGGATTTGCCGCCCCCGGTCGCCATGACGGCGAGGACATCCCTTCCAGCGAGCACGGCGTCGACAATCTCCTCCTGGTGGGGGAGAAATGATGTGTATCCGAAGTATTTCTCAAGAACGCTGTATTTTGTATCCATTGCGCCACGCTGTCCGGTTTGCCGGTAACGTTAGACCGGGGCCGGGATAGCGTTTGCTGTTTTTGGCCGGAAAAAAGGGGTTATTTGAAGATGAGCATTGTCGAGGTCTGGTTGATATGCCCGATGTACTCCTCGCCGTAGGTGGAGAACCCTATCGTCGGGATATCGGTGAAGATCGATCCATACGCCTCTTCCTGGCATTTCTCCTCAAGTTCCAGCGCCCGCAGGATGCAGTGGAAGTTGATGAGGGCAGATGCTCCACCCAGCTGCCGGACCTTCTCGTCGACGGCCCTGCGGGTATCCGCGACGATATCCGCCGATTCCAGCAGCGCGAGTTCCATTCCTTCTTTGACCATACAGTAGAAGAGGATGCTGCCGCCTTCGATCTGCCGGGGACTCCTGACAAAAAAGTCGTCGCCGGTCACGAGTCCGACCGGGTTGTGCATGAACTTCTTCGGCGCCTCCTCGACGGGGACACCGAGCGCCCTCGCATACGTGAGGACCGCGGGCATGTTGTTGAACTCGATGACCTCGCGCCGCTTCTCGTTCACCTTCGTCGGCACGAGGACGGTATCCAGGGTCCGGAAACTCTGGGTCTTGATGATGTCAAACCCACTGGCGGGTTTCAGGAGCGCGAGCACGGCGGCGTTGGTATATGCCGCCCCGTTCAGGTAAACGTAGGTTGACTGGAATTTGAGGTCGTCACCTGCAGAGCCGCCGATGAACGTCACGTCGGTCAGGTCTCCGAGCCGGTCCATCACCCGCTCTTCGGCACCACTCAACCCGTCGATCAGGATGACCCCCACGTACTTCTGGAAGTCGAGCTCGCGGAGCGGCGTGCCGATCTCCCCTTCAAGACCCTGGACGGCATCCACGAGCGAATCGGGCGAGGCGGCGTCGGTGGCGACGCTGCATGCGACGTCTTCGATGGTATCCCCGTCAAACGCCATGGCCACGATCGAGTCTTTCATGACCCGGCCGCTGGCGATCTCTCCGGCGGTCGAGCAGCCGATAACCTGTGCATCCGGAAACGCTTCGTGCATCGCTCTGCTGATTGATGCCGGGTCATATCGAGAGGATGCGAAGAAGAGCACCAGCCGTGGGGAGATTTTGTTGCACTGTTCTCTGATCTCTTCGACGGCCTGCTCGATCGATGATGCCGTTGTGGATGCGGTAGTAACGCTCATGAAAAACCTCCTAAATCTCGACGCCCATATCCCGGGCGATCTGCCTGAGTTCTGTAACCTTTTCCGGGTCGTCCTCGGACTGCAACGTCCAGCGATCCGGGTTGTATCCCTTGATGATCAACTTTGTACGGGTAGTATTCTTCAATACTTCGTTTCCGTTCGACCGTTTTTCGATTATCGTGTCTATCATGCGCTTGATCTGACCAACCATGATTAAAAACTTCCTTTTCCAGAAATAGGGAAAGGAAAGCAACGTATATAATTATTGATATTCTCTGCGGGGTTAATAGAAGTCAGTGAACCCGCAGATGCCAGAATCCCCCTCTCTGATGGCTGAACCCGGTGCAGTTGCCAGGTTTGGTATGCTCGCTCGCCGGGCGCATCCTGGACGAGGCGCAGAAGCTATAGTCCGGCAGCTCCTGGGCAATCGCCCTCGATACTCGCACCGCTCCGGCCTGACCAATCAAAGTGCATATCTGTCCGGGCGTATGACGGATGAGCATGAAGAACGTCGATATGACAATCGAGGGGAACACGCTCACCATACGTGTGGACCTTGCAAAAGAGTTCGGCGAATCAAAGAGCGGGAAGTCGATCACGATCGCCTCCACCGAGGGCAACGTCTCTATTCCGGACCACGAGGATATCAAGATCGGTTTAAACATCTACCGGAAGAAGTGAGCAGACGTTGAACTTTCCCTGCCACCGGGTGGCGCTCAAGTTTCACGCTTCGCAGTTTCGGGTAAGCCCACAACCGCAGGCGGGAGAAGTTTCGCGCGAAGTGGAGCGTAAGCGAGATTGAACACACAGAAATGACGGGCCGAAGGGCCGGAGCACGAGAAGCCATCCGGCTTTGAAGCATCTATCAACCCGCCCGGCCCCCTCACTCCCGTGCGCCGGCGCATCGGAGCGCTCCCCCGAGTATCCGAATGGGGCAGCGGTCGCAGAGCGGCGACTTCCTGCAGACGGTGTTCCCCAGATACACGATCTGGGCGTGGTAGTCGTTGAAGAGCTCCACATTGGGCGCGAGGTTCTCTGTAAAGAGGCGTTGCATCAGGTCGTAGGAGGCATCCTCGGGGATGAGGCCGTAACGCGAGAAGATTCGCCGTGTATAGGCATCGACGACGAAAACCGGCTTTCCGCAGGCATACAGCAGGATTGAGTCCACGGTCTCCTTCCCGAGCCCCTTGATCGCGAGCAGGCGCTCGCGCAGGGTGCCGGTCTCCACCGCGGCCATCATCGTCGGGTCCGCCTGGAACTCTGCGGCGTAGACCCGGGCGAACTCCCGGATCCGCCCGGCCTTCTGGTTGTAGAACCGGGACGGGACGATCAGGCGAGCGATCTCACCGGCATCGGCCGCGGCGAGAAGGTAGGGGTCGAGCATCCCGGCGCCCTCCAGGTTGCGGATGGCCTGCGCCGCGTTTGTCCAGGAGACGTTCTGGGTGAGGATCGCCCCGATCATCGTCTCGAACGGTGTCTCTGCCGGCCACCAGTGCCGGTGGCTGAAGGCGGCCGAGAGGGCGCCGTAGATCGCGAGCAGGTCGTCGTCGAGAGCCACCGCCATCAACGGGCATCCTCCCGCCACCAGGGCTTCGCGGCGATCGGCATATGCCAGTCGGTGCTGAACGCCCGCCCGGTCACCCTGAGTCCGGGTGCTGCCTGCCGGCGCTTGAACTCCGTCTGCCGGATCATCCGAAAGACCTGATAGACGGTCGCTGCCGGGTATCCCGCGGCGACGATCTCCTCGGGCGACTCGAAGCAGTCGATGTGGCGGTGAAGGATTGCGTCGAGGAGTTCGTAGGGGGGGAGGCTCTCCTGGTCGGTCTGGCCGGGCCGGAGCTCGGCGGAGGGGGGTTTCTCGAGCACCCGGACGGGGATGACGGGACGCTCCCTGTTCAGGTGTCGGGCAAGCCGGTAGACCATCCCCTTCGGGACGTCGGCGATGACGGAGAGCCCTCCCGCCGTATCGCCGTAGAGGGTGCAGTAGCCGACCGCAGCCTCCGACTTGTTCCCGGTGGAGAGGAGCATGGAGCCGAACTTGTTCGAGAGGGCCATCAGGACGGTCCCCCGGATCCTCGCCTGCAGGTTCTCCTCGGTGATGTCGCGGGGCCTGCCGGCAAAGACCCCGTGAAGGGCCCCGTCGAACGCCTCCATCATCGGGGCGATCGGGATGACCTCCACCCGGATGCTGAGGTTCGCCGCGAGTTCCCGGGCGTCCTCGCTGCTTGCCGCGGAGGTGTAGGGGGAGGGGAGGAGCACGCCGAGGACGTTCTCGGGGCCGAGCGCCTCGACGGCGATTGCGGCCACGAGCGAGGAGTCGATCCCTCCGGAGAGGCCGAGGTGGACCGCGGTAAAGCCGCACTTGTGGACGTAGTCGCGGGTGCCGAGCACCAGCGCCTGCCGGATCTCGGATTCCGGCGCCGGGTCGACTGGAGCGACCGTCTGCGGGGCGGGAAGGGCGAGATCGACGTTCACGACGGCCCCGGCGAAGGCCGCACCGCGGGCGAGGAGGGTTCCGCCGGCGCTGAAGGCAGAACTCCGGCCGGCGAAGATGAGGTCGTCGTTGCCGCCGACGAGGTTTGCCGAGGCGATCGCGACTCCGTTCTCCCTCGCGATGCTGGAGAGCGCCTCCTCCCGCCGGGCGGGAGCGCCGGCGGCAAACGGCGACGCGGCGAGGTTCACGATCACCTCCGCTCCGGCGGGAAGACCGGAAGTATGGACCTCGCCGATAACGATCCCGACCCTCTTCCCGCCGAGGGCAAGAAGCCCCGAAGACGGGGCCGCCGGCTCAAAGTAGCGGGGTTCATCGAGGATGCCGGGCAGGATGCGGCTCTTCTGGAACGTCTCCTCGACCGCCCCGCCACGGAGGAGTGCGGCGGCGTTGAAGAGCGGTCGGCCGCTCCCGGAGAGGTTCGGCTTCGCGAAACCGACGAGGACCGGCGGGGCACCGGCAAGTCTGGCTGCGAGGTCCTCCAGGACGGCGAGGCCCCGCTCGATGAACCCGTTCTGGAGGAGCAGGTCCCGGGACGGGCAGCCGGGCAGGGCGAGTTCGGGGGTTACTATCAGGTCCGGCCGAAAGCGTGACGCCTCCCCGACGCCCGCTGCTATCCGGTCGGCGTTGCCGGCCAGATCACCGACAACTGTGTTCACCTGGAGGAGTGAGATCTTCATGGTTTCTCCCGGGTAATTCCGATCAGTTATGGCGGAATAGAGGGCATATGCCTTTTCATGCCTTCCGTCTTCCCGGCTGAGGGTTCACGGGGATCCTCAGCCGCAGAGAACGCTTTCCTGCCGATCATATCCATTTTAAAGCCCGGAGACATATCCCGGATAGGATACTCAGCGCCGTGGCCGGGACGGGTGCCGGCCTGATCGCGATGGGCGTCCGGAACCAGGGCCTGCTCAGGAGCCTCTTCTCCGGGAACGTTGCGGGCGCCGTGCTCCGGGGCGCCCGGGTGCATATCCTGATCGTTCCGCAGTCCGACGGGGCGGAGCGTCCGCCGCTCTTTGCGCGGCTGCTGGTGCCGACCGATCTCTCGGTGCCGGCGCCGGAGGTCCGCTCTCTCATCGAGACTCCTGCCGGCGACGGGGCGGCGGTGCTCCTGCATGTGGTTGAACAGGGCCGGACAGAGCAGGAGGCGGGCGCCCGGCTTACTCACCTCAGAGAGAGCCTTGTATCCCGTGGGGGTGAGGTCCGCGTTCTGGTGCGGACCGGGAACCCGGCTCGCACCATCTGCGCCGTGGCAGATGAGATCGGTGCTTCCGCGGTCGTTATCCCGCGCATAGGGAAGCGTGATGCCGCAGGGAGCGCCACGGGCGCCGTCGTTGAATGTGTCAGACGACCAATCCTGGTGCTGGCAATCCCGGTCAGCCTGCAAGATTGAGACCCGGGAACTCAGGAGCGAGGAGTTTGCACTCGCCGCGGAGATCTGGACTGACTACCACCAGTTAAAAGCAGACCCGGAGACTGACCGGGTGTTCGGGGTCTTTGCGGACGGCACCCTCGTCTCCGTCGCCCGGTGCCGGCGGCACCCCGGCGGCTATGAGGTCGACGGGGTCTTCACGCCGGTCCGGTTCCGGGGAAGAGGGTACGCCCGACGGGTGATGGATGCACTCGTCGAGGCGTGCCAGTACGATACCCTGTACATGCACTCGGTCCTGAACCTTGTTGAGTTCTACGGGATGTACGGGTTTGTTCCAATACCCGAGAGTGACCTCCCGCCGACCATCCGGGCGAGGTTTGCGTTTGCCCTCGGCGAGATGGAGGGAGCAAACGTGCAACCGATGCGCCGTACTGCCGGTCCGTTCAGGAGGCGAGCCCGGGACAGCGGCAGGCCTCAGTCGTCGTAGATAGTCGGTACTTCTGCATCGTCGTCGATGTCGTCGGAGTACGGGAGGTCGATGACGACCGCGCCATCCTCGAGGATGTCGCCGAGTTCGATGTACACCCCTGCGGGGAACTCCCGTTCCTCTGTTCTGCCGTCAGGATACTTGACATATGCCCACATGCTGTACCTCCATGAATCCATTTGTCCAGGGCTCCGGCATACCGGAGCATGCTCCCATTCCAGTATCAGACAATAGCCTGATAAAGACTTACCGGTGCGAAGGGCCAGTAATTATACGGCTATTCGGGATTTGTTGGGGTTTTTGTGCGCGGTGGCGCATGGGCGGCAGGAACGGGACCGGGATGTCCCGCATTTTCGTGGGGGGCACGGGCTGCCGGGGCAGGCGGCCGCAGTCGATGCTCCGTCCTGCTCTCTCCCGGGACCGTCCGTGCCGGGGAGGCAGCCGTCATCTATATCGTGACAGCGGTCAGGAGTGAATCCATGCGTATCGGGATCCTCTCCGACACACACGACAATCTCGGCATGGTGGATACGGCCGTGGGGCAGCTCAACCGGGAGCGGGTGGACCTGGTCCTCCATGCAGGGGACTATGTCTCGCCGTTCGTCATCCCCCGGCTCGCGAACCTGCACTCGCCCATGATCGGCGTTGTCGGGAACAACGACGGCGACCATCAGCTCCTTGCGGCACGGTTTGCCGAGCACGAAGGGCTCAGCCTGCGGGGCGGTTTTGCCACCGTCACTGCGGGCGGCATGTGTATCGGGTTGCTCCACGGCGATGACAGGGAGCTCCTTCAGGCGCTCATCGGGCGGAAGGCCTTCGACGTCATTGTTCACGGCCACACCCACAAGGTGGAGGTCAGGGAGTTCGGCGCGACACTCGTCGTCAACCCCGGGGAAGCCTGTGGTTACCTGACCGGAAAGCCGACGATCGCCGTGATCGACACATCGAGCCGTGATGTGGAACTGCTCTCCCTCTGATTGGGGCTGGTAAAAAAGCGTGGTGCGGGTTATGCCGCATCCACAGCGGCGGGCTCTTTGCCGAGATCCCAGACGGGCGTGCCGGCATAGCCGAGGTCCACCCTGAGCGTCGCTTCGGAGACGTCCAGGGTTTCAGGGATATCGAAATAGAGGTAGCCTTTCAGTGAATCGTAGCGTTCGAGCGGCTTTCTGTCGAATGACTCGCCGAGCGATGTGAACGATGGAGATTCAAGGGGCTTGTACGTCGTCCCCTGGCACTCAAGGGTGAATGCGTCCCGGCCGGGTGTCTCGATGGTGTAGAGGTCGGAGTCGCCCTTGTGCCCGAGGTTTGTCGACTTGACGACGACGAGGAGGAATGTGCGCCCGGCGCCCGCTTCGTTCTTCACCGTCGATTCGTTGGCATCGGTCGTCTCGTAGGACGTTATGGTCCTGGTTGAGTCCGCGAGCAGCGAGATCATGTTCTCGCCCTGCTGATCGTCGTAGGTGAACCGTTCCCCGACGGGGAGGAATGCCGCAGGCGGTGCGGTCCGGACCACGGGTGTCTCGACATCTGCTGGTGTCTCCGCATCCGCTGTCATGACGGTTGAGGCATACGAGACCGGCACACCGTGGTTCGCCGGCTGCACCTCGACTGCCTGCTGGCTGACCGCTTCGATGCCCTGGGATGCTGTGGCCAGATCGCTGAGAGCCGCCGGAACGGCATCCTCACCGGTATCGTTTGTGTAAAGAAGCCTCTCGCTTGCCGTGGAGTATGCCGAGAGCGACCTGATGAACTCGTCCTTGACGGGCTGCTGTTCCGGGGAGACCTGGAGCGGCTGCACCTCGCCAAGCAGCCTGATGGAGAGCGCGTGCAGGTCGTCTGCGGCCACGGAGGCAGCGTCTGTATCCTGCAGGTAGAGGGCATGGGCATGCTCCATCGAGAGCCGCATCAGGCTGATGCCGGCGGTGTTGATCAGTCTCGCCAGCCGCTCGTCGTCGTACTCGCCTGTCCCGCCGGGCGTGGTCCCGGCCATGGGAACCGGGTCAGCGTACATGCTGACGTAATCCGGATCGGCGGGCATCGCCGTCTCTGCATCTGCAGTGTAGGTCTCCTCTTCTACCGTGGGCGCCGGAGAGCCCGAAGGCTCTGATCCGTTTCCAGTCCCGGAGAGGCTGGTGAACGGGGACAGAAACAGCTCCCCGGACTCCAGCGCCTGAAGCCCCTGGCCGGAACCGGCAACGGCCGGCACGGTGAGAAGGAACCCCGCGCAGACGGCGATTCCTAAGAGAATTAGAGCGCTCGCATGGTGCTTGCTCATGCGCATTTTTCTTTAGGTTGTATTATATATATTTTATTATATTTTCTGATTGAAAAAAAGGCCCCGGAGAAGAAACTGTTTCCTGCATCGATTGATATCCACCTGCCGTAAGCCGGGGGAGGTGGGTTATCGGAACGGTCCCGGGTTGCGGCGGGACTGCCCGGAAGCGGACGGGGCAACCCTGCCCTCCGGGGAGGAGAGGATCCCGGTAAGCCGGGTGGAAGCGGTGGGCGGGAGATTTTTCCGTCAGAACTGTAACCGGTCGGCATTTTCTCCGAGCCGGATGAAGGTAAGCCTTTCCGGGGAAACCTATATGTACTCTTACAGGTTACCGGGATAAGAGGATGCCTGATGGAGATCGTGAAGATCCCGAGTATGGATAAAGCTGAGTACGACAAACTCATTGCAGAGGGTTTTCTCAGTCGTATCGCGTTTCAGGGTGGTAAATACCCCTATATCGCTCCGTTCCTGTATGTCTTTGACGGAAAGTTTCTCTACTTCCTCGCGACCAAGTACGGCAGGAAGAACGACCTTTTCCGGCAGCACCCCTACGTTTCGGTCGAGATAGAGAAGTATTCGAGCGATCTCTCGTGTTATACGTTCGTGACGATGCAGGGCTATCTGGTGCAGCTTGAGGACGCCATCGAGAAGAAGATCGTCCGGGAGAAGTTCGTCAGCATGATCCGTGAGCGTAACCTCTCGCAGAATATCCTTGCCGCGCTCGGTCACAAGCCCGAAGAGCCGCTTGAGGCCATTGCTTCCGAAGAACGCTCAAACATCTGGAAACTTACCGGCGTAACCGATATTGTAGCACTGAAGAACCTATAACCTAATTTTTCCGGGCGCGGAACCATTATAGGTCCGGCAGGTATGGCATACCTGTGGTGTCCGGATCCCGTTTTGCGGCGGCCGCTCTTCTCGCCCTGCTCATTGCCGTAACCCCGGCTCTCGCTCATGCGCCCTTCTTTCCCGGCGATGAGCAGTCGGCGATCACCGTCGAGAACCCGACAAAGTCGTGGGTGATCTACGGCACGCTGCCTGACGGTCCCGCTGCCCGGTACTACCGGTTCCGGGTGGAGGAGGGGGAACGGATCTATGCGACGCTCCAGGTCCCGCGGGTGGGGGGATTCATCCCCGGCATGGTGCTTGCGGGGCCGGAAGTCGAGGGTTCCGGGCCGGTCCCACCATACGTCGAGGTTCCGGAAGGCGCCGGTGCGGCGGCAGCGCCAGGAAGGCTCCTCGAACAGCCTGAATATGAGCCGTTTACGCCGTCGAAACTCTACCCGCTTGCCCGGATAGATATCACGGCTCCGGCAACCGGTGACTATACTCTTGCGGTCTACACGTCCGGCGAGGGCGGGAACTACGCGCTCGCTCTCGGCTCTGTCGAGTCGTATACCCTCGCAGAGTGGGTCCGTATCCCGGTCGACCTTGTCCGTATCCACCGCCACGAAGGGCAGCCCCTCGTCCTGATACTCGCCCCGATGATCGCAGTTCTCGCTGCCGGCGCCGTGCTGCTGCTCCGGCGGCGGCGGCCGCTCTCCCTCTTTGCGCTGACCGGTTCGGCCGCAGGCCTCCTCTTCATCGGGGGCGGCGCCATGACGCTCTCGCAGACGGTCATCGCGGCTATCGGGACGGACCCCGGCGCCGCCGTCCTCCTGACCCTCGCGCTCGCGCTCATTCCCGTTATCCTGGGCATCCTCGCCATCCTGATCGCCCTGCGGGAGCGAGTCGGGGCGGGAGAGCGTGCCGCCATGGCGGTGCTCGGCGTCCTCGGCCTGTTCGTCTGGGCGGGGCTCGTGATCGGTCCTCTCCTTGCCTTCGCCGCCGCTCTCATGCCGGCGCGCCGCCGTATCACTCGATGAGCGTTTCAAGCATCGTGCGGGCCGTATCCACCAGGGTATCGAGCCCTTCCGGCGTGGCGGTCCCCTTCTCCATCCAGCGGATGACGCCGCGTCCGTCGAGGAGATAGATGTAGGCGAGCGACGGGTCGTCGACCGCATACGCCCGCCGGCACCGCTCGATGTCCCCGGGTATAGTCAGTACCATATCATGCTGCGCCGGAGGGACGCCGCCGCGCAACCCGCGGCTGACGCGATCGGCCAGGGACCTGCCGATGAGGCTGTCTTCGATGACCGATATGAAATAGGTCTTCACCCGGGGATTTGTGGTGAACGCCCCGGTGAAGGGGCCGCTCCATGACTCCTCCATCGGCGAGGCGGATTCAAGGAAGACGAGGACGATGAGCGAGACTTCGCCTTCCGCGTCGTCGGGGAGGGTGACGACCCGGCCGGTGAGCGACGTGGCGAGGAGGGTGGGAAATGTCCTCCCGAGAGCCGCGGGCACCGGCTCAGTGGTTGCTGCCGTTCCGTGCATGGCCTGCGGGTGGGGTGCCTCCCTGATAAATCCTCTCACCGGCATGGCGCTGCAGGAGCATTCCGTCAGGCACTATACCTATGAGCCGCAATACCTCCGTCAGGAGGCATATGATCCGGATCGGGGAAGGATGGGAGGACCTCGCCTCAGCGCTCGCTGCGGGTGAGGGCCCGGAGCGCGTATACGTCGTCGGATCGACGGACAGCGGCAAGACGACGCTCTGCCGCTACCTCACCGATGCGGTATCGGCCCATGTGCGGACCGCGTACGTCGACTGCGACACCGGACAGTCCCGGCTCGGCCCGCCGACGACCGAGGGGATGGCCATCTGCTCCGGCACGCCGTATCTCCGGTTCGTCGGCTCGACATCCCCCGGCGGCCACTTCGTCCAGACGCTGACGGCCGCAAAGCGTCTCGTCGAGAAGGCCGCCGAACTCTCGGCCGGCGCCGTCATCATCGATTCGCCCGGCCTCATCGCCGGGGGGGTGGGCACCGAGTTCCAGTTCCAGATGATCGACCTGCTCCGCCCCACGCAGCTTGTCGCCCTCCAGCGTGGGCGGGAACTTGAACGGCTGCTCGCGAACTTTGCCCGGCACCCCGAAGTTGCGATCCGCCGGCTCCCGGTATCGCCGGCGGTCGTCACCCGGACCGCAATCGGGCGGCGGCGCTATCGTGAAGAACGTTTCAGGACTTACTTTGCCGATGCCCGGCCGCAGGCGGTCTCCCTCCGGGGACCTGCCCTCCAGGGGCGGGTTCCCGACCTGAGGAATCCCTGCGGGGCCAGGGGCAGGCTCGTCTCCTTCAACGACCCGGAGAACTTCAGCCTCGCCCTCGGCATCGTCCGGGAGCTGCACCCCGGAGAGCGCATGATTGAAGTTCTGACCCCGCCTTTCGACGGTGCCGCCGTCGCGTCGATCCGGTTCGGCTCGCTCTCTCTCGACTTCGATGCGGAGCCTGGCTCAATGGAGTCCTTCCGCCCCTGAGCCCTTCGCTTTACACCGGGAGAAGCGAGAGGAAGAGCACGTAGACCGCCGTCTGCGCGATGGTGAGCGGAACCCCGATCCGGGCAAACTCCCCAAACGTCAGCGTCTCGCCCTCTTTCTCCGCGCCCTGGATGATGATGACGTTGCTTGCGGCACCCAGGATCAGCATGTTCCCGGCGATGGTGCTGCCGGCCGCAAGCGCCATCATTCCGACTGTGGAGGCGCCGAGGTGCTCGAGAACCGGGAGGGAGAGGGCGACGAAGGGAACGTTCGAGACGAACTGGGAGACGACGACGCTTGTCACGACGATGACCGGGACGGCGGCGAGATCGAGCGAACTTCCGTCGATGAGCGGCTGGAAGAACCCCGACTGCCAGACGCTCGCCATGAGGACGAAGAGGGCGGCGAAGAAGGCCAGGGTCGGCCAGTCGATCCGGCGCACGATCTCAAGGCGCCGCCTGCTCCCGGCAAGGACCGGGATCGCTGCGAGGACCGCGATCCAGGTCAGCCTGACCTCGATGTCCGGGGCGAGAACGGCCATGGCGACCCTGGCGCCGATCAGGAGGACGAGCAGGACGAGCGAGAGGCGGGCAAGACCTGCGAGCGCGGGGTCGCAGATCGCCTCTTCGCGGTGGACCAGGGGGGCTGTGTGGAACTCGTCCGGGAACGCCCGGGCAAGGAAGATGTAGGCGAGCAGGAGCGAGATTGCCGTCGGCACGGCGAGGTAAAGAGGGAACGTGATGAACGGATACTTGATCCCGTCCGATAGCGCGACAAGGAGGTTTTGCGGGTTGCCGATGGGGCTTACGACGCTTCCCGTCGTGATGGCGAACGCGAGTGCGAGGAGCAAAAGTTTTGTGGATATCCCGTGCCGCCGGGCAAAGTAGATCATCAGGGGAGTGCCCACGACCGCAAGCGTATCGTTCATCAGGAGCGCCGAGAGCACCCCGGCGCCGATGAGGATCGAAACGACGAGGCTCTTCACCGACCCGGCCCGGGCAAAGAGGCGATAGGAGAGGTGGTAGAGGTAACCGCTTGCCGCAAGCGCCTCCCCGATCACGAACATGAAGAAGAGGAAGAGCATCACGTCGAGGTTGATCGACGCGAGCGCATCCCCGGGCGTGATCGCTCCGGTCACGAGGACCACGCCGGCCCCGATAACCATCACCTGCCAGATCCGGAAGTTGATGCTCCCGACTTTGCGGAGAGCGATCAGGAGGAAGACGACGATGAGGACGACGATCGGGATGAGGCTGCCCACGCTACCACCGGTGATGGGAGAAATATGCTGACTGAAGGTTTGCTGTCTCGCTGAAAAAAGAGATCACAGGGGGTCCTGTGGCCCTCAGGCCTCCTGCCCGATGATCTGGTTGATGACGCTCTCGCAGATGTCCCCGGAGTAGTCTCCAATCCGCCGGACGCTCTCTGCGATCTGCCCTGCGGGGATCGCCACAACCGCCTCGGACCGGAGCGCCCGGGTGTTGATCTCGTGGGTCTTCTCCTCGAGGTCGCGCACCCTCTGAAGCGTCGCGTTTGCTCTCTTGATATCGCCCGTATGAAACGCCTCCATGCTCCACGCGAAGATCTCAAGAGCGAGTGCGCTTGCCGCGTCGATGAGATCGAGTGTCTCCGGATCGGGAGCGTGTTCGACCAGGTTGAGAGCGTTGTATGCTACCCGTGTGGCGTGATCGGCTATCCGTTCGATGATCCTGCTCACCTGGAAGTAGTATGCCGCCTGGTTCACCGCGATCCCCATCCGGCGCGAGAGCGTGACGTCGGTCAGGATAAGGTTGTTCTGCCGGGCAACGAGCCAGTGCAGCCGGTCCACCTCCGTGTCCCGTTCGATGACGCTCCGGGCGAGGGCCGTATCGCGTCCCCGTAGAGAGGCCACCGCATCCTGCTGCATGCCCCGCGCCAGCACGTGCATCCTCCTGACGGTATTCTCAAACGGCATCTCTGCGGGGTTGAGGAGATCCTTGATCGTTATCGAGGAGTCCGTCTCCCCGACGACCTCCTGGCCTATCGCCATCTGCGTGAACTCCCTGACGAGCTGCAGGACGAACGGCGGCAGCCGGCCTTTCGACTCGAGACGGATGGCCGTGAATCCGGCGATGTAAGCCCCGACAAGAAGGCGGAGCAGGTAGGTGTGGTCCGTCGTGGCACCGACCTCAAAGACTTTGGTCCGGCGAACCGCCTCCCCGCTGATCTTGGGGGTGATCAGGAGCGATCCGTCGGGCTGCACGATGAGCCCTACCGGGTCGTTCTTCTGGATATTCGCGGATCTTATCCACTGTTTGGGCAGGGACACGATATATGACGAACCGCCGGTGATCTGAACCTTTCTGATCTCCATGGACCGGTACGCGTTGGCGCCGTGGCGATATATACATGCTGGGTAATATATATGTCGCCATTTATTATTGAGGGTACATATACTCATATAGTCTCATTCGGGAAGGCCTATCCGGCCGGCAGCCTGCATTCCGACGGGGATCGCACGGGGGCTCGCAGAACTGCCTGTCCCGGGAAATAACCGGCATATCTGCGAGGGGGCCACGAGAGCGCTCTGGTTCTGCATGGCTGTTCCTGTCGTCGTTGCCGTCTCTTCTTCCCGGCCGGGAACGGCTACTCGATCTTCGCGGAGGCCGGGGTCTGGAACTTCCTTGCCGGCGACGTCCGGGACCCGGCGGGAACCGCTCCGGCCTGTTGTATCTCTCCCCTCATCGCCGGCCCGCTCCTGGTTACGCCTGGTGCGATGGCGCTTGCCATCTCGTTCGGGATCGCCGTCGCCGTCTTCATCGCCGAACCTGCACCGCCCCGGGTTCGCGCGGTAGTAAAACCTGCCGTTGAACTCCTGGCGGGGATACCTTCGGTGGTGTACGGATTCTTCGGTCTGATCGTGCTGACCGACTGGATCCGTGTCTCCTTCATCGTCGCGTCCGGGGAGACCTGGCTTGCCGGCTCCATCCTGCTCGGCATCATGGCGCTTCCCACGATCGTCAGCGTCTCGGAGGATGCGATCAGCGCGGTGCCCCGTGCATACGGGGAGGGGTCGCTTGCCCTCGGAGCGCTATGTCCACAGGAACGTTGTGAGCCAGAGGAGCAGGGCAAAGAGGATTATTGTCGTAACGATTGACCCTTTCCAGTATCGCCGTGCGACGGCCTTGTCGTGGATATCCCGGGGCTCTATCTTCAGCAGGACCACGGCGACGAGTGTGCCTGCTATCAGCCCGACGATCTGCCCGGCCACCAGCACCGCAGCGGAGAAAAGGACGATGGGATCGGTTACCAGAACAATCCCGGCTACCACGGTCGGCGGGATGATGGCGGCGGCGATGGCGACGCCGGCGATCACTTCCGTCGTGCCCTTGTTGAACGCCACCGCCGCCGCGAAGCCGAGAAGCACCGCCATCAGCGTGTAGATGGGGTTTAACACGAGGCGCGTGACGACCTCTTCGGTCGGTCCAATCGGTATGACGAGACTGATCAGGAAGGTGGCGACGGCGGCGAGGACGAAGACGCTGATAAGCAGTGTCGCCAGCACGCCGATGCAACGCAGGGCGTCCTGGATCATGCCCAGAGCGGCGTAAACGGCGAACCCGTAGATCGGGCCCATGATCGGGGAGAGCAACATCGCCCCGAGGATGATCGTCTCGTTGTTGAGCAACAGCCCGGAGAGGGCGATCAGCCCGGCGATAGACGTCAACGCCAGTTTGGTGAGATCGAGGGTCTCATAATCTTTGACGGTATCGAGCAGCTTTTCGACCGGGGTCTTCTCCTCCTTCTCTTCGGCCTCCTTCTCGAAGCGTTCGAGAAGCGAGGAGACGACGAAGTCCGGAGACGAGACCTCTATCATGTTCTCGTGATGCTCGAGGTCCAGCACATCCCGGATCTTCTCGATAAGGTCGTCGAGGTTCTCGTCCGGCGTGTATACGATGATCTGGTAAATATCCTGCACGAGTGATACCGTATAGCGGAGGCCCTTGAGGACCTCCTCTACCCGTGTATGACCGTCTTCACGTACGTGTATGATGACCTTCTTCATAATTCACGCAACGCATCTGTGCCGGTAACGGGATCGTGCAGGACCGGTAAGGGGGTACCCGGCGGCTGCAGAGCCCCCGATCCGTTCTCTGCCACGGTCTCCGCCTCGCCGTGCCGTTCCGGGGAAGCGAGGCTCAGCAACGCGGCGGCACACAGGTAGAGAAGAAGATCGTGGTCGACCGCGAGCAGTGTAATGCAGCAGGTAAAATTAAGCTTTCTTTAGCATGCGGGAGGAGAGAGACGACAACGGACAGGACACCCTGCAACATCGGAGGGATGCCTGAAGAAATGCGGTTTTGAGAGAAGAGGATGCACAAAAAGACGACGTCAAGGGGGGAAGTGTCTTGTGCGGATCCAAATCTCTCTAGGTCTATTTAGATCGTAGCGATATTTAATAATTTCCGTTTTTAATAAATGAAAAATAAAGGTTTTGCCCGGTTGCCCGGGCGTTTGCGGTCTACCGTGTGAAAGCCGCCTCAGCTCGCCGCTCTCGCGCTTCAGGTCCCTCTACGGTCGGGTTGTCCGGATATGAGGACCACTCGGTGAACGACCCCTCATAGATCCGGACGTTGGGATAGAGGTAGAACCACTTCAGGAGGATGAACTCGTTCGTGGCTTCCCGGCCGGTCCCGCACGAGCAGATGACGGTCCTGGTCCTGTCGACGCCGTGGTCCTCGAGGGCGATATCGAGGTCTGCGTTCGGTTTGAGGAGGGCCGGGTTCTCGTCGTCCATCAGACTTCTCCAGGGGAGGCTGATCGCGCCGGGAATGTGCCCCCGCATCCGCCAGGGCCCCTGCCCTTCGTACACCTTCGCCGGACGTGCATCGAGCACGACCACATCCTCGTTGTCCTTGATCTGCCGGAACTCATCATACCCGATAGCGTACTCCTCGCGAACCTCGACGTTGAACGAGGACGGTTCAACAGTGGGGAAGTCCTGCGAGAGTTCGCGGCCTTCGCTCTTCCATTGATCGATCCCTCCATCGAGGACGTATACCATGTTGTGGCCGTATTTCACGAGCGAGTAGGCCATCATCGTCTGGCCGAGCCCATCGCCCCGGCCGGAGAACGCGCCTTTTCCGGTGTAGACGACGACCGGCGAGTCCGCCTCGATGCCCGCGCGCCGGAACGACTCCTGGATGCAGCCGGTCGAGTTGTACGCCGTCGGGAAGCCCCGGTTCGAGACCCGGAGAACTCCTTCGGTCAGGTAGACGGCACCGGGGATGTGCTCCTGGATGTAGTCGTGCACGTCCGGCTGCACGTCGATGATCCTCAGGTCGGCGTCGCTTATGTGGTCGGCAAGCCAGTCCGTGGTCACCAGTTTGACCTTCCCGTCACCCCGGGGGTAGGGAGCGTTCTGACGGTCGCTCATCGCCTGCATGCGCTCCATGCCGCCGGAGGTAAACATCTTCTCGTCCATTCCCATCACCTCATACGTGGTACTCTCACTGGAAGCCAGTGAGCCTGGCCTCACAGCGGGCTTGAGACCACATATATCTTGTGCAGGATCCGGTGGAGGCGAGGTCCTGATGGTGTGAAGGACAGTGCGCTTTCAGCGCGTTGAATATCATTTCAGGGGAATGGTCTCTCTCACTCCCCGGCCCCTTCCGGCCCCAGGTCGATGCTCTCTCCCGGCGAGAGGATCCTGACCTTGCTCGACGTCGTCCGCTCGATCGCCTGCTTGAAGTTCTCCAGGTCCTGGCAGATGGCGGGGAAGGTGTCGTAGTGCATCGGGATCACCAGCCGCGCCCCGGTGTACCGGGCGGCGATCATCGCCTCCTCGGGCCCCATCGTGAAGCGCCCCCCGACGGGGAGGAGGGCCACGTCCGGCCGGTAGAGGTCCCGGATGAGCTGCATGTCGGAGAAGAGTGCCGTATCGCCGGCGTGGTAGACGGTGGTGCCGTCCATCGTGATGACGAACCCTGCCGCGACGCCGCCGTAATAGCCCATGCCCTCGTCCTCCAGCCATGACGAGTGGAGCGCGGGCGTCATCGTGAACCGGACGCCGTCGACGGAGATGCTGCCCCCGATGTTCATCGCCTCGACAGGGACACCTTTCGTTTTCAGGTACTTCGCCACCTCGTTGACGGCGACTGTCTTCTTCCCAAGCTGCACCGTAATGCCCATGTGGTCCGCGTGGGCGTGCGTCACGGCGACGATGTCCGGCTCCTCGGAGAGGGAGCCCTCCGGGATGAACGGGTCGATGAGGATCTTTCGCGATCCGACGAGCGAGAAACATGCGTGGCCAAGCCAGGTCAACCTCATGGAGAAGAGATCGATCTCGCCCACTAAAAAATGTTCAGGAAAAGCAGAGGGTGGACCGGGAGTTCAGAACTCCCCCATATCGATCGCTTCGGTGATATCGATGGCCTCGGAGAGACCGTCGTTCGCGACACCGCGCGTCATCTGTTCGGAGAGATCACGGTCCTCCATAACATCCCGGATCCGTTCGAGGTACGGGTCGAGAGTGGTGTCCCTCTCCTGCTCGATCACGTGGCGGTACTCACGAAGTGTGGAGGGGCTCACATCGAGTTCCTCGCTGATCTCCTTCATGGTCTTCCCCGAATCAAGAAGTTCCGACATCGTCTCGCGATCGAACGGCATCTTGAAGTCCAGTTCCCTGAAGAGTTTGAGGCGGACCCGCGCACGTGCCACGGTCTTGCTCAGCTTCTCATCGCCGAGCGCCCTCGCAATCTCTGTATCGTTCTTGCCGTCGTAATACGCAACCACGAGTCGTGCGAGCTGCCTTGGAGCGAGTTTGGTCTTGAAGTATCCCTGATCGAGGACTTCGCGCATGATCAGGGCAATCTCGCGCTCAACAGCGTCGCGATCCCGGAGCGTACCGTGAACCTTCCTCATCGGCTCAACGATCGTCTTCTTGTTCGTGATGGTCGTGAACAGCTCAAGGAGCTGCTGCTTGCGGGTATCTTCTGCCATGTCCGTGTCTCTCTGTCTGCATTCCACCGTCTGACTCTGAAGGTCACCCATGATGACCCCGTATATATATAACTATCCCCCAACCGGGGCGTAACGTTCCCTACATTACAACTTTTAACATTTAATACTTGCCATATAAACCGTCAAAAGAACGGGATCTTTTCCGCGGATGTAACTATCTCTTCCGGAATACCGGCAACCCTGAAAGAAAAACTCCTTTTCTCGTGCCTGTTTTTCGAAGAATTGTGATCTCGTGCGAGCAGAGAACCATTCTTTATTAGCACCGGCGCTCAAGTGTACTGCAGGACTATGGCCGAGACGAGCGATATTTACGAAAAAGTCATGGAAGTGGCCAGAAGACGCGGTTTTGTCTGGCCGTCATCCGAGATATACGGGTCGATCGCCGGTTTCATCGATTACGGCCCGCTCGGAGCGATGATGAAGAGGAACGTCGAGAATCTCTGGCGCTCCTTTTACGTCTTCCAGGAAGGCTACTACGAGATCGAATGCCCTACCGTCGGGACCGAAGCAATCTTCGTCGCATCCGGTCATGTGAAAGAGTTTGCCGACAAGATGGTGCAGTGCCCGCACTGCGGTGAATACCTCCGCGCCGACCATATCGCGGCAGAGAACGGCATCGAGAACGCCGGTACGCTTCCAGCCGCGGAACTCCAGGCGGTGCTCTACGAACTGCCCTGCCCCGCGTGCGAGAAGCCTCTGGGCGAAGCGGGCATCTTTGCGTTCAACCTGATGTTCGAGACGACCATCGGCCCCGGATCGCAGCGGAAGGGTTACCTCCGCCCCGAGACCGCGCAGGGTATCTTCACGGACTTTGCCCGGCTCCTGCGCTTCTACCGGGACAAGCTCCCCTTCGGCGCCGTCCAGATCGGGAAATCCTACCGGAACGAGATCTCCCCCCGCCAGGGCATGATCCGGCTGCGGGAGTTCTCCCAGGCGGAGGCCGAGATCTTCGTCCACCCGAACGAGAAGAACCACCCCGCCTTCCACCGCTACGCGGACTACCGGGTCCCCCTCCTCACCATAGCGCGCCAGGTTGACGATCAGGAGCCGGCTCCGATCACGATGCGCGCCGCCGTCGACGAGGGCCTGGTTGCAAACGAGTACGTCGCCTACTACATCGCGCTCACGCACCAGATCCTGACCGCCATCGGCGTCGACCCGGCAAAGCTCCGGTTCCGCCAGCACCTGATCGACGAACGGGCGCACTATGCGGCCGACTGCTGGGACGCCGAGGTCTACTCCGGCCGTTTCGGCTGGGTGGAGATCGTCGGGATCGCCGACCGGACCAACTACGACCTGCGCTCGCACGCCGGGCAGTCCGGGACCTCGATGACGGTCTTCATGCCCTACGACGAGCCGAAGAAGGTCATGAAGAAGAGGATCACCGCCGACATGGGTGTGCTCGGTCCCCGTTACCGCGGCAAAGCGAAGGCGATCGCGGATGCTCTCGCCGCATCCGAACCGGGAGATGACGGTGCGCGCGTCACCGTCGACGGTGAGGAGTTCTTCATCCCCGGCGACCTCTACCAGGTCCGCGAGGAGGAGGTGGAGGTCCGCGGTGAAGAGGTGATGCCCCACGTCATCGAGCCGTCATACGGCATTGACCGGATGCTCTACGTCGCGCTCGAGCACAGCTACGCCGAGGAGGAGGTCGAGGGCGAGGTCCGGAAGGTGCTCCGGCTCCCGCCGGCGGTCGCACCGGTCCAGGTTGCGGTCTTCCCGCTGATGAGCCGCGACGGCCTCGATACCATCGCGCAGACGATCACGGACCGGCTCACCCGGTGCCGCATCCTCGCCCAGTACGACGACTCCGGCGCCATCGGCCGGCGTTACCGGAGGCAGGACGAGATCGGAACGCCGTTTGCCGTCACCGTCGACTACGATACGCTTGAAGACAATACCGTGACCGTCAGGGACCGCGACAGCATGGAGCAGGTCCGCGTGCCGGTCGAGCGGCTGCCGGAGATCCTCTCCGCACTCATCTCCGGCACCACTACGTTCCGCGAAATCAGGGCATGACCTGCGTCTCCCACCCGCTGATCCGGCCGGAGTGCATTGAGGAGCGGCGATACCAGCTCGCGATCGCTCTCCGGGCGCTCGACGCGAACACAATGGTCGTCCTCCCGACGGGGCTCGGGAAGACGGCCGTCGCGCTCCTCGTCGCGGCGTCCCGCCTCCGCTCCCACCAGGGAAAGGTGCTCGTGCTCGCGCCCACAAAACCCCTGGTCGAGCAGCACCTCCGTTTTTTCAAGAAGTTCCTGCTCTTTGAGGCAGGTACCGAGCCGGAGGACTCCGATTTTGCCATGTTCACCGGGGAGACCCCCCCGGAGGAGCGGGCGAGAGCCTGGGAGGCCTGCCGGATCTGTTTTGCCACCCCGCAGGTGATCAAGAACGACTGCCTGGGAGGCAGGTACAGCCTTGCCGATGTCGTCCTGATGGTCGTGGACGAGTGTCACCGGGGGGTGGGGAACTATGCCTATGTCTTCCTCGCGCAGCACTACTGCACCACGGCGAAAAGGCCCCTCCTCCTCGCGATGACCGCCTCGCCCGGGGGCGACCAGGCGAAGGTCCAGGAGGTCTGCGCGAACCTTCATATCGAGGCGGTCGAGACACGGGTGGAGACGGACGAGGACGTCCGCCCCTACATCCACGAGCGCGACATCCAGTATCTCGACGTCTACCTTCCTGAAGAACTGCAGGCGGCGCTCGTCGCCCTCCGGGGACTTGTCGGGTCGCGCCTTGACCGGCTCGCGAGCCTCAACTTCCGGGTCCCGAAACCGGACAAACTCTCGATGAAGGCCTTGAACGCCCTCAACGCCCAGATTCAGCAGCGGATACGGACGCGGGACCCCTCGGCGTTCATCGCGGCGTCGCTGCACGCCGAGTGCATGAAGCTCCGCCACGCCATATCGCTCGCCGAGACTCAAGGGAGCGAGGCGCTCAAACTCTACCTCGCCCGCCTCGGCGCGGAAGGCGCCTCGAGTTCGGGGAGCAAGGCGAGCAAGCGCCTTGTTAACGACCCTGTCTACCAGCACCTCGTCGAGGTCGCCGGGGGCTGGAAGGAGGAACTCCACCCCAAGGCCGCAATCGTCCGCGAGCTCGTGAAGGCACAGCTTGCAGCGCATCCCGAGAGCCGGATCATCGTCTTTGCCACCTACCGCGACACCGTCCAGACGCTCGTCGATACGCTCACTGCGGGCGGGATCGCCTGCGAACGGTTCGTCGGCCAGGCCTCCAGGGACGCGGAGAAGGGGCTCTCGCAGAAGGAGCAGATCGCAAGCCTCGCCCGGTTCCGCGAGGGGGAGTTCAAGTGCCTGATCGCGACCTCGGTCGGCGAGGAAGGGCTCGACGTCCCCTCGACCGACATGGTGATCTTTTATGAGGCCGTCCCCTCGGAGATCCGGAGCATCCAGCGGAAGGGCCGGACCGGGAGGAGCGGCAGCGGCACGATCATCGTGCTGGTGACGAAAGGCACCTCTGATGAGACGTTCCGCTACGTGAGCCAGAACCGGGAGCGGGCCATGGTGACGGGGATAAGGAGCATGAGCACCCCGCCTGCTTTAGGCCTCGAGCCGGTTGCGGAACCTGACCCTGCACCCGCTCCTGACCCCGAGCCCGTTTTCGTACCCCCTGTCCCGACCGTCCCACCCATCCCGGCGGCGACAAAACAGGTGAGCTTCCAGGACTTTACCCCCGCAGGTCCGGCGATCACCGTCGACGACCGGGAGACGTCGTCACGGGTCGCCGGGCGCCTGCACGAACTTGGTGCATCGATCACGCTCGAGCGTCTCGAGTTCGGCGATTACGCCATCGGCGACCGCATCCTCGTGGAGAGGAAGACCGTTCAGGACTTCATGAACACCCTGGTCGAGCGGGACCTCTTCGGGCAGCTCAGGGCCATGGCCGATGCGGCATTGCGGCCGGTTCTGATCATCGAGGGGGAAGACGATCTCTACGCGGTGAGGAACATCCACCCGAACGCCGTCCGTGGCACGCTTGCCGCCATCACGGTCGATATGGGGATCGCGTTGCTCCGCACCAGAGATGCGGACGACACCGCCGAGGTTCTCTACGTCCTTGCCCAGCGCGAGGGGAGCGAGCGGGGAGAGAGGAAGGTGCACCCGAAGAAGTCCTACCGCTCAGTCCGCGAGGAGCAGGAGTATGCGCTCTCGGCGTTCCCGAACATCGGTTTGAAGA
>JAEWMO010000013.1 GCA_023457135.1 Methanobacteriota archaeon
CTGATCCCGATGCTCACCGATCCCGCCCGGTTCGGCGGCGATCCCGCCGACTCGTTCGACGTCGTCGTGCCCTCGCTGATCGGCGATCCCGGCATGTCGCGATCGGATACAGAACGGCCGCTTGCAACGATCGCGGAGCTGGCGCACCGGCTGATGACCGAAGAGCTCGGCTACCGCCGCTACGGCGCCGGCGGCGGGGACGGGGGGAGCCCGATCTCGCAGATCCTCGGCGTCCGCCACCCGGAGTCGATCATCGGCCTCCACCTCACCGACATCGGCTTTGCCATACTGATGGCGAACTTCACGGACCTTTCCGATGCGGAGCGGGAGTATCTCGCGAGATCACAGGCGCGGGGTTTTGAAGAGGGTGCGTATGCGGTGCTCCAGGGCACGAAACCGCAGACGCTCGCCTACGGGTTAAACGACTCCCCCGCCGGCTACGCCGCCTGGATCATCGAGAAGTTTCGCACCTGGAGCGACTGCGACGGCGACCTGGAGACGGTCTATACGAAGGACGAACTGCTGACGAACGTCATGCTCTACTGGACGGGCGGCCCTTCGGTCAGGGCGCTCAGCTACCGCGAGGAATGGGTTTCGGGTTCGCTTGCGCCGGACCAACGGATCGACGTCCCGGTAGGGCTTGCGCTCCCCCCGAAGGATATCGACCCCCTTCCGCCCCGGGAATACGCGGAGCGCAACTTAAAGGATATCCGGCGGTGGGCGGTGCTCGAGCGTGGCGGCCACTTCGCGCCGATGGAGGTCCCGGAGCTGATGGCCCGGGAGATCAGGGCGTTCTTCCACCCGCTCCGGGCTCTCCCGGCGTCTGCCTGACCGGCATGGGGCTCAGCGCCGGTCCGGACGATTCAGGATTCCGTTACGGTTGCGGCTCTATGTGTCACTTGTAGAGTACAGGGTATACGTCGGCGCTGGCGGGTGTACCGGAGTCTCCGCTCTTCAGCGCTCGCATACCCTTATCGAGAAGTTTCGTTCGTCCGGCGGGATTACCTGGCCCAGGGGGACCGACCCGAGACCAGGAGCCTCTCCGGCTGGCGCTCCTGTTGGCCGGCGTCCTGCTTCTCGGCCGCCATCCGACACTCTGCGCTGCAGAAAGGCACGCCTTCGCGCGTGTTTCGCTCTTCCACCAGGAATGCTCGCCCGCAGTGTCCACAATACACAGATTCCGGCATATGACCTCACCTCGAGGTAGAGATGGTATGTCTGACGATAAACTTTTCTAGAAGCCTCGGAAGACCGTTCCCCTGGATCCGGTCTCAGGCGTTCTCCCGATGAACCCGGAGACGGCGCCGTGGGGGTTGGCTGAACTGCAGCAGCCGGATCCGGCGGAGCCATCCCGTCACCGCTACAAAACCAAACCTTCCTGACCCCGGGGATCAAATCCCATCCATCGACGGGGATGGTTGAGGTGCCGAAGTTGGTACTGATCGACGTGGAGACCGGGACCCGGGTCCGGCACCGGATCCGGAGCATAAAGCAGGCCTTAAAGCAGCAGGAGTGGTACGAGACGGTGCTCGGACGGCGCGTCCGGATCGAGAAGGTGTTCGATCGGTAGCGGTTCCCGACGCCCGGCCTTGCAGGTCTCCCTGAACACTCTGTCACAATCGGCCCGGACCGGGCCAACCCGGATCCGGCGGCGGATGTTCCGGTGCTCACCTCAGCCATCCCAGCCTGTAGAAGATCCACCCGACCACGAGCATCGATATGATGGTCCAGGCGGTCACCTCCCAGAGGTAGAGTTCAAACGGGGTCTCGAGGATGTTCATCCCGAGCACCTGCCCGATCAGGGTCGGGATCAGCACGAGGGCCGAGAGGACGGCGATCATCCGCATCGCCCGGTTCATCTCGTAGGAGACGGTGTTGATATGGACGTCGATTAAGGAGAGGAGGCCTTCACGGACGTTCCCAGCGGTCTCGTGCAGGTAGACCGTCTCGTCGGCAAGCGCGTCGAAGATGCTCTTCTGGGCCGCCCACGGCCCCGCTGGAGGGATGCTCCGTGCAACCATCGCCACCACCGTTTTCTGGTGAAAGAGGCTCGTTACGAGGACGCTGCTCACCCGCTTGAGCTGGAAGACGGAGTCGAGGAAGTTCTCCGGCATCTCGTTGTTGGGTGTGCCTTCAAGGTGCATCATCTCTGCCTCCATCTCCGAGAGTATCCGGGCGTATGCCTCGTTGATCCGGTCGAGGAGCCCGTAGAGCACCCTGGCGGCCAGGGGTTCTCCGGTGGTGGCGTTCCCGGCGAGATTCGCCATGATCGGCTCAAAGACCCGGTCTTCTGCCTTTGAGACCGTGACGATCGTCTTTTCGCGGTCCACGATGACGAGCCCGGTGGTTGTCACGACCGGGACCCGGACCCCTTTCCTGATCCGGAGCGTCTGCTCCGGCTGCTGCACGAAGATGAGCCGGGTCGTGCCGGTGACCGTTACCCCCGGATGCGAGGCTTTCATCAGCCTGCTCTCGAAGTAGGCGGCGGGAAGACCGAGGATATCGGCGAGCACCGGGAAGTCCGGCCGCGAAACACCGGAGATGTCAAACCAGGCCTCGACCGCGGGATCCGCGAGGTATCCCTTCACCTCGGCGGGGGAGAACTCCCTCCTGCCGGCCCCGTCCTCCTCCACCCACCCTCGAATCCGCATCGTCGAGATCGCCGGTGTCGCAGGCCCGGGGATGGTCGTTTCCGGCTCGATCCGCCGTTCCACGGACCTCCCGCCGGCCGCCGCCACCCGCACCACCCGCAGAAGCCGGAGCGTGGGGGACGACCGGGCGATGGTCGACCCGGCGACCGGCACCACCTCAAGGAACGGGAGCGTGATGATGACGAGGTCAAGGAGGTGCCAGCGGTCCAGGAAGTGGCTCACCGGGTCCTCCGCGAGGACCAGTTTGAGGACGTATTCGAGGACGAAGATCGCGATGATCGTGGTATCGGCCATATTGAAGAACCCCGCTACCGGCTGCGGCAGCGGCGGGAAGAGGAGAGGTACGATGACGATCGGCGCCATCAGCAGGCCGAGGAAGATCATCAGGCCGTCCGGGAGGAGGAGGTAGACGATCTCGCGCATCTTCGCCTTCCCTGCCGCCGTATCCATACCGTCACCCCCGGCCGGCCCCGCGATTCCGGGACCCTGCGGGTATACAGTTCTTCTCCGTATATAGCAGGTGCTGCACGCAAAATCCCTGCCCGGAGTCGGGAAAGGCTGAAGGTCTTATCCGGCGTACCGGAAATCATGCGTGATGAAACGGCGGAACCGGTCTCGATCAGGGAGGCTATTGCGGCCGCAGAGGTCTCTCGCCGGGAGCGGAAGAAGTACCCGGCGGTGGCCGCGGCACTCTCGCTCCTCTTCAACGGCCTCGGTCAGGCCTACAACGGGCAGTTCCTACGGGGCGTCGCGGTGCTGCTCGGGAGCCTCCTCGGCCTCTTCCTCCTGATCGTGCCGGGCGTGGCGGTCTGGCTCTGGGGCGGCTACGATGCCTACCGGACGGCGAAAGGAATGAACGAGGGCCTCGTCCCCTACCGGGAGACGAGCCCGCTCATGATCGTCGCGTTCCTGGTGGTCTGGGCGGTGACGATCTTCTCGCTCTCGGCGGCGTCGGCGATGCTTCTCGTCATGCTGGGGCAGCAGGGGATGGTGTAGGCAATGAGGCGGAAGGATAAGGAGATCGCCGACCCGGCGCTGCTCTCCGCGATTCTTGGTGGGGCGTTTGTCTGCAGGCTCGGCCTTGCCGGGGACGGCGAGCCTTACGTGGTGCCGGTGAACTTCGTCTGCTCCGGCGGGTGCCTCTACCTGCACTCCGCATGCGAGGGGAAGAAGATCGAGATCCTGAAGCGGAACAACCGGGTCTGCTTCGAGGCCGAGGCCGGCGTGGAACTCGTGCGGAGCGAGAGAGCGTGTGACTTCGGGGCACGGTACGTCTCCGTCATCGGGACCGGCACCGCGTCGTTCGTTGAGGACTCCGCGGAGAAGAGCCGGGTCTTTGACCTCTTCATGGCGAAGTACGCCGGACCCGGCGCGTGGTCCTACCCCGAGACGGCGCTCCGGGGGGTGGCCGTGATCCGCGTCGACGTCGAGACACTGACCGGGAAGTTCTCCGGGTACACCGAAGCGGAGATGCGCCGCATCGTTGGGGAAGGTGCCGGCCGGTGAGGAGAGGGGAACGTTGCTGTAAGGGGGGTCTTCAAGGCGTTCCACCTCGAACCTCCCGGCCGGGGGGATAGCCCTGCGTGCTTCAGAACGCCTGATTTTCAGACTTGTTAGCAAAATAAGAAACATTCATATTACCCGATCGACAACAGAAAACCCATGTTGAGTATCCCGGCGAACCGTCTCGTCTGCATCGTCCTCCTGCTCCTGGTCGTTCCGGCAGCCGCAACCGGCACACCGGTCGCCCGGACGCTCTCCACGGCCGAACCGGGGGCAGGCGAGGTCTTCACCGTCTCGCTCTCGCTTGAAGGGGTGGCGCTCGGCGCGGTGGTCGAGACCCTCCCCGTCGGCTACACCTTCGCCGGGACCGACCACCCGGAGGACCGGGTCCTCGTCCGGGGGCAGCAGGCCGGATTTGCCGTGATGAACGAGACCCGGATCACCTACTCTGTCCGGGCCCCGGCAACCGGGAGCGGGGATATCACCGGGACCTGGGAGGACTTCCTTGCCGGGTCTGAAGGCGCCGTCGCCCCCTCGCACGTCGCGGTGGATGGCATCGAGACCGTCACGGCGAACGCCGGGGCGGATTCCCTCCCGGCGGCACAGGAGGCCGCCTCGCCGTTTGCGGTTCTCGCGGCGGTCGCTGTCCTCCTCGTTGCAGCAGGCCGGGGTGGTCGGCAATGAGACACTGGCCCCTTCTCGCCCTCGCCTTCCTCCTGCTCGTCGCCGCCCCGGCATCGGCGGCAGAGGGTATTCCCGGCGACGCCGACGGCGACAATCTTCTCACCTCCGCCGAGTATACCGGCGCGGTCCTCGCCTACCTTGATTCGGCCCGTATGGGTGGGACCGGGGGCCCTGGCCAGGCCGATATCCGGGACGCCGCCTGGGTCTACACCCACTGGGACGGCCGGCCATGCGAGATCACCGACTCGTCCGGCCGGACGGTGACGCTCTACCGTCCCCTGCGCCGGGTCGTGACCTTCAATGGCGAGGCTCTCGAGACCCTGCGCTCGATAGGGTTTGATATGGCAAACGTCGTCGCCATCGACAAGTACAGCCACGAGAAGGACACCTTCTTCCCGGAGTGCCAGGATAAGGCCAACGTCGGGTCGATCTGGTCTCCCGACATGGAGCAGGTCCTCTCTGTCCGGCCGGACGCCGTCTTCCTCTACGCGACGATCAGCACCGCGGCGTGCGACGACATCCAGAAACGGCTCGAGGCGAGCGCTCCTGGCATCCGGGTCCTCCGGTTCGACTGCTTCAAGCCCGCCACCTATGCGGGCGAGGTGCGGACGATCGCCTCGATCGCCGGTCGCGAGGATGAAGGCGAAGCGTTCGCGTCCTTCTACGAGTCGACGATGGACCGGATCCGGGACGGCACGGCCGGTATCCCGGACGATGAGAAGATCCGGGTCTACTTCGAGTACTGGTTCGATTACACGACCGTTGCGGCCAGTGCGGGATACAACGAGAAGACCCTGATCGCCGGCGGGGTGAACCCCTTCGCCACCGGGACCGCCGAGTACCCGGTTGTCGACCCCGAGGCGATCCTCGTCGCGGACCCCCAGGTCGTCGTCAAACTGGCCGGGCAGGGTCTGGCCGCCGGCGGGTATGCCGGGCACGACATCGCAGCGCTCGATGCCACCCGGGCGGGCATGCTCGCCCGGCCCGGGTGGCCGGGGATCTCCGCGGTGAAGAACGACCGCGTCCACGTCATCCACTCCGACATCCTCGGCGGTGCCCAGCACTTCATCGGGACCGCCTACCTCGCGAAGTGGTTCTACCCGGACCGGTTCGCCGACCTCGACCCGCACGCCGTCCACCAGCGGTACCTCAGCGAGTTCCAGGGGATCGACTTCGACCTCGCTTCTGAAGGAACGTTCGTCTACCCGTGACCGGTGCCGCGATGGAACAGAACGTCGTCATCCAGAAGGGATATACCCGGTTAAAGAAGACCCGGGCCCTCTTCATCAGCGGCCTCCTCGCCGCCCTCGTCATCCTCATCGGCGTCGCGGTCACGCTCGGCTCAGCGAGCTTCACCGTGGGCGAGTCCTACCTCGCGATCCTGGCAGGGCTCTTCCCAGGGGCCTTCAGCGCCCCGGATCTCGCGACGACCATCGTCTGGGACCTCCGGCTCCACCGGGTGCTCTTTGCAGTCTGTGCCGGGTTCGGGCTCGCGATAGCGGGCTCGGTGATGCAGGGCATCCTCAGAAACCCGCTTGCGAGCCCGTTCACGCTCGGGATCGCCTCGGCCGCCACCACCGGCGCCTCGATCGCGATCGTCCTCGGTGCCGGCGTCGCGGGCGGGGAGTACCTCGTCATCGGCAACGCCTTCCTCTTCGCCCTGCTCGCGGCGCTCGCCATCTACGGTATGGCCCGCTACCGGGGGATCGGTTCGGAGACGATGGTCCTTGCCGGTATCGCCGTCATGTACCTCTTCTCGGCAGTGACATCGCTCCTCCAGTACGTCGGCAGCGCCGAACAGCTCCAGGCGGTGGTCTTCTGGACGTTCGGCTCGGTCGACAAGTCCACCTGGCCGAAACTCGCGATCGTGAGCTTTGTCCTCGCCTGCACCGTCCCCTACCTTCTCTACCGTGCCTGGGACCTCAACGCCCTCGCCGAAGGCGACGAGGTGGCGGCCAGTCTCGGGGTCCCCGTGGAGCGGTCGATGATCCTCTTCATGATGATCGCCTCCCTCCTCACCGCGGTCATCATCTGCTTCACCGGGACGATCGGGTTCATCGGGCTCGTCGCTCCCCACATCACCCGGATGGTCATCGGCGGAGACTTTCGCACCCTCCTCCCCGCCTCCGGCCTCGTGGGAGCGCTCCTCCTTCTCTCCGCCGACAGCATCGCGCGGAGCGTCATTGCACCGCAGGTCCTCCCCGTCGGGATCGTGACCGCGTTCCTCGGCGTACCGTTCTTCATCTACCTCTTCCTCCGGCGGAGGGGTGCGTAAATGACGATGCAACTCTCGGTCGAAGACCTCTCGTTCGCCTACCGTGACCGGGAGGTGCTCAGGGGGATCACGTTTGAGGTCGCCGCCGGCGAGGTCCTCGGCCTCGTCGGGCCGAACGGGTGCGGGAAGACGACCCTCATCCGGTGCATCGACGGCATGCTCACCCCGCGGGGGGGAAGAGTGCTGCTTTCCGGCCGGGAGATCCGGACGATGCACCGCCGCGAGGTCGCCCGGGCGATGGCCTACGTGCCGCAGTCGGCCGGGAACCATACCGCATCGACGGTCTTTGAGACGGTCCTGATGGGGAGGCGGCCGTACCTGAACTGGACGGTGAGCCCGGAGGACGAGGAGAAGGTGGCGGAGGCGCTCGACCTCCTCGATCTCCGGGACCTCGCGCTCCGCCGGGTTGGCGAGCTCTCCGGCGGGGAGCGCCAGCGGGTGATGATCGCCCGGGCGGTCGTGCAGGAGACCGGGGTGATCCTTCTCGACGAACCGACGAGCAACCTGGATATCTGCCACCAGATGGCGGTGATGGAGGTTCTTTCCAGCCTCGCCAGCAAAAAAGGGCTTTCCGTCGTGATCGCGCTCCACGACCTGAACCTGGCGGCGACCTACTGCCACCGCCTGCTCGTGCTCTCGGGCGGGTCGGTCTACAGTCACGGAACGCCGGAAGAGGTCCTCACCGGGGAGATGCTCGAGCGTGTCTACGGCATCAAGGCGGTTGTCAAACGGGATCTTGCGGCGCCCTATGTCGTCCCGGTCCGGCCGGGAAGCCTGGAGGGAGGGGCTTAGGGCTCCCTCCCTCTCCTCCCTCCCCAGGAGCTGCCGGCGCTTCTTCCGACTCTCTGTGACCGGGATCGCTCCAGGGAAAACCGACCTTCATAAGGACCGACCGTCTACGAGATCCGCCGCTCCATCCTCTCCTATTCCCCCGGCAGTCTTCCTTGCGGTCGGCCCCCGGCACCGGGGAGACGGGCCGTGCAGCCAAAAAAGGAGTTCTGGTTCCGGATCACCTGCGCCGGGGCCGCGTCTCGACTGTCTCGGTCCTCACGACTTCCGTCGGCGGGGGCGCCTCCCTCCTCATGGCCTCAGCCTCCTCCCGGGTCGGGGGCGTCGTGGTCCCTGCCGACTGGATCAGGCCGTAGTCCGCCTCCCGCGGCCAGTTGTCCTCGTCGAAGCCACGCTCGTCATCCAGCCGCTGCTTGTCGATGTTCACGACAAAACTGTCGTCTCCGGGACGGTAGATCACGGCCTCGGGCGGGATGGCGAACCGCTTTGCCCCGAGACCGAGCGCGCCCCCGTACCTGAGCACCAGGTAGTGCACCCGGCCATCGGGGAAGGAGATCCGCATATCCGAGATCTCTCCAAGGTCATCTCCCTGCTGGTTGATGACGTTCTTATCCAGGATGTCGTCGGCCGACATGAACCACTCTTCGCCGGCCGTCCGCGTCCTGCGTTCCAGGATTACATCCGATCGCTCCTGCATCTTCTTCATCTCCATCGTCCCCCGGAGGGAAGGCAGGATATGCCCTCTCGGGCGGGGGGGTGCAGTGAGTGCCGGGAGTCCTTAAAATGGTTTTGCACCGGGTGGCCCGGGACCTCCGCCCTCTCCCCGCCGGCCGGAGATCCGGGAGCCGGGAGGAGCCTCCTTCTGCGCGTTTTGAGCGATCGTGGGGTCTTTTTTGGTTTATGGCGCCGGTAAAATGCTCAGATTTAAATAGATGGTGTTATGTACTGCCTGCGTCAATCCCCTCTTCATGGGGTCTACTGTCAGACTGAATCTCACCAGGGTTCTTGAGGTGACGGGTGAGTTGCAGCACTTCCTCAACCTTGGCGCCGCTCGACTGAGGTTGGCCGGACCGTTATCGGAAGAGGATTCCGAGAGCCTGATCTTCGGGATTGCCGACGAGCTTGAGGGCCACCTGCAGGCGATGCGTGCCCGGCAGGGCTCCGCCACCGTCCACGATCTCCGGGTCTGGACCCGGGCCTGGATCAACGAGCAGCAGGCGGCGCTTCGTGAGGTGATCCCGCGCACCGCGGCTAAACGATAGGAGGGCGGCGGGGAGTGCCCGAAACACCGGTTCCCGGCGGCCGCACCCGGTTGCACCGGATTGGGGGCCGGCACCGTCCCTCTCCCCGGCCGGGCTGAAGGTTTATCACGACGTACCGCGCATGCGGCCCCGATGCCTCATTTCGACCTCTTCTTCAAGACCGAGGAACTGCGGCAGCGGCTTGAGCCCCACCTCCGGCTCATCCCGCCGTTCTTCCAGTTCACCGTCCGGACCGGGACGCCGGAGGTCCGCTACTTCGACCAGAAAGACCCGATGTGGAAGGGGTTCCCCTTCCCGGTCCCCGATAAAACCGTCTACGTCTTCGATGACGCGATCCCCGCCCGTGCCCTCGGGGGCGGGATGCAGAACCGCGCGAGCATCCGGGTCACGCGGGAGGATACGGATGACGAGGCGCTCATCCTCCGCATCTGGCACGAGATCCTCCACGCAATCGGGCAGCCCGCGGACGATATGGTCAAGCGGGCGGGCGAGTGGCAGAGTATGTCCGATCGGTTGGTCTGGGCAGCCTGGCAGTCGCTCTCCCGGCAGACGGACGTTCCGTTCTGGCACCGGAAGTTCTACACGTGGCTGACGGAGCGGGCTGCCGCCGGGGCGGGGGGAAGGTAGATCCGCGGGCTCGCCGCCCCGGCGCCCCCGGAGGAGCAGGCGGTCGGGACGCGGCCCCTGCGGCTAGCAGGCCCTTCCCTGCCGGCAAACCCTATCTGCAGGTAAGACCAATCTGGTAGAATGAGACCCTTCGCGATTTCATTCACTCTCCTGCTTCTTCTCGGCCTGGCTTTGATCTCGGCCGGCTGCATGCAGAGCGGGTCCGGTGTGACTGTCTCGACAACAGAGAGTACCATCGCATCACAGGCGCAGTATACCTCGAACGAGACACTCGTCGCCTTCGTCGAGAGCGCGGTTGCCTACGTGAAAGAGAACGGTAAGGAGGCCGCCCTTGCCGAGTTCAACGACCCGAACGGATCGTTTGTCCGGGACGAACTCTATATCTACGCGTATGACTTCAACGGCACCACCCTCGCCCACCCGGTCAACCCGGAGAAGGTCGGCGTCAATCGCCTGAACGAGACCGAGGATGGCGTGGGGATCTTCCTTGCGGAGATGAACGATGCGGTCAGGAACGGGGACGGTTTCCACCGGATCGCATACATCAACCCCACGCGCGACCGGATGCTCGAGTCGAAACTGGCGTATGGGGTGCAGATTGACGAGGACTGGTGGCTGGGGTCCGGAATATACACGGGATCCTTCGACCTGCCTGCGGCGGCCCTCGCCGGTTATCCGGAGATGATCGGGACCTGGAGAGCGGACGGCGGAGCCGTGTACTTCCTGAACGATACGATCGAGAAAGTGCCCGCCGGCAAGAACACGTGGGTGGTCACCGCGCAGGACGACCGGGTCATCAGCGGGTTCAAGACGTTCTCCCGGCCGGACGGAACGGTGGAGAATCAGACGTTTGTAGGCATATTCAACCCGGACAGAGAGACCATATCGTTCATCGACGGGCCGGGAGGATGGGCGACGGGGTCTCTGGCCGCTCCGGACACCCTCTTCATCGCCTGGACGAACCCGGGCGATAATACGGCAACGATGGCCGGGGCCCTGACCCTGCACCGGGACAATACCGCATAATACCCTCTTTTTTCTGATACGCTCCTGTACGGCGGGCACTCCTTCTGTTCGCCCTGGCTCACCGGGGAGGATTGCAGCGGGGTCCCGGTTCTGCACAGGCGGTCTTTCCTGCTCCTCTGTGGTATCGATCCGATTGCCCGATCCGGCTCCTGAATTCGTGTAATGCCCCATTTCATAGGACCTTTCTGGATATTTATCGTAACCCGCGGCGGTTCATTCCGAAATCCTCAAACCACGAGAGGAAAACCTATACTGGTTTCCGGATGACCCTTGAGATCCTGATTATCCTGCTGTACCTCGCAGCGATGCTTGCCATCGGCTTTATCGTCCAGCGCCGGGGCGGCGTCGAGACGTCGAAGGGGTACCTGGTCGCCAACAGAAACATCGGTCCCATCCTCATCGGTGGAACGCTCTTTGCCACGTTCTGGGGCGGCGGCACCCTGCTCGGGGGTGCCGGCGCGGCCTACGGGGGCCACATGCTCGCGACCATCGCGGACCCCTGGGCATCGGGCGTCACGCTCGTGCTGATGGCGACCTTCTTCGTGGTCATCCTGCGAAAGATGAAGATCGCGTCCCTCGGCGAGATGTACTACCTGCGCTACGGAACGCGGGGCGCGCTGATCGCCTCTATCCTCTCCCTTCCCACGCTCCTCTTCTGGACGTCGGTGCAGATCCTCGCCATCGGCAAGATCCTCAACGTCCTCATCGGCCTTCCCGGCGTCGAGAGCGCCGTTCTCGCGGGGCTGATCGTGATCGTCTACACCTATCTCGGCGGTATGCTCGCCGTCATCATCACCGACAACATCCAGATGGTGCTCATCCTCCTCGGCCTTGCGCTCCTCATACCGACGGGCATCGCGTACGTCGGCGGGATGGATGTCGTCCTGGAGAACACCCCGACGGACTTCTGGTCGATCCTCCCGAGCGACGCTTCCCCGAGCGGGATCGGGTGGACCCTCACCGGCATCATGGCCTGGTTTGCCGCGTGGTGTGGGATGGGGCTTGGCAGTCTCGCGTCGCTCGACATCTCGCAGCGGGTCTTCTGCGCCCGCGACGACCGGACAGCGAAGCAGGGACTCTTCCTCGGTGCCGGGCTGTACTGGGTCGCCGGCCTCGGTCCGATCTTCCTTGGGCTGCTCGGGATTGTGATGGTCGGCACCGGCATGATCGACGGCGCCGTCCTCGCCGAAGACCCCGAACTGATCGTTCCCTTCCTCGCAAAGACCCTCCTCTCGCCCTGGATGATGGCCATCTTCGTCGGTTCCCTGATGGCGGCGATCATGTCGACGGCGAGTTCGGCGATCTTCGCGTCGGCCGCCGTGATCTCGACGACGATCGTCCACGGTTCGGTCTCCGACCACATCAGGGACGATAAGGCTGTGCTCCGGTTCACCCGGGCTCTCGTCGTCGTCATCGGGCTCTTCAGCATCGGGATCAGTTTCGTTGCCCCCGGCCTCTACGACCTGATGATCTTCGGGTTCACCCTGCTCTTTGCCTGCCTCTTCTGGGC
>JAEWMO010000014.1 GCA_023457135.1 Methanobacteriota archaeon
CTGACGCGGGAGTCGGTCACGGAGCTGGTCCGCGACACCCTGATCCAGTGCCACAACGAAGCCCACCTGAGTATCAAGGACGATCTCGACTTCGTCGTCAGGAGCACCGGCGTCGTCGCGGCGATGGACTCTCCCGACCAGGTGGGGGACTTCATCATCGCGCTTGCGAACGGCTGTCTCGAGGCCGGGGTTCCCCCGCGGAAGATGACACCGCCGATGTCGATCGACAATCTCCCCCCGAAGCTCCGGCAGTTCTCGTTTGCCGACCGGCTGGTCTTTGTGGGTGCGGTGGCCGGTGTCGTGCCGCCGATCGGGTGTACCGGCGTCGAGATGGTTGCAAACGAGATGGAGGGGGAGCTTGCGATGGCGGGCATCAAGGAGGGTGCCAAGTGGACAGAGGTCGACTTCCGGAACCCCTGTATCTCCATCGACTTCGGGACGACGCTTGACGGCCGGATCACGAGTGATGTCGCCCCGGACAACCCGAATCCGTTCGCCCAGACGATCGGAAATTTCTGCGGGCTTGCAGGCGCTATCCCGGACTCGATCGTCCGGGGAACCGGGCTCGTGAAGGACCGGACGGGAACGGCTCTCGACCTCTTCGGCGACCACAGCATCAAAGGTGCGTTCGGGGGGCGGAAGCGCTCCGTCGTTGAGGATTATGTCAACCGGTGCCACGAGCATATCGACATCCGGATCGTCCCTCCCGACCGGACGAGATTCGGGCGGGTCCCGGTCTGCGCCGACGTTGCCGATAAGTCGGGCGTCGCCCTCATCGGGTGCGACTGCGGCGTCAACGGGAGCGAGATGCCCGCGCTCGAAGAGATCGGGCGCGAGATCCACGAGAAGCACGGTATGGGCGTGCTGACCGAGGTCGTCGACCGGGTCTGCGCGAGAATGGCGCTCCGGCTCATCGACGTCGCCATCGAGCGGGGAATGGTCCCGCCGAACTCGTCGATCGGATTCACCGGGCGGGCGGCGATATCGGGCAGGAAGCCCGAGTACATCCTCGCGGGTATCACCGAACGGAACCTCTACGACACACCAAACGACCACCTGGTCTTCGTGGACGACGGTCTTGCCCGGGGTGCGGCACTGATGGGGCGGTGCATGAATTCGCTCGGAAAACCCAGGAGCCCGCTCGGCGGGGTCCGGGGAGGGCCATGTATTATGTCCCGTCGGATCAAAATAGGGAAGTAGGATTGGTAACCAATGGCTGAAGAAGAACTGTTTGATCTGCTTGTCCCCCCGGGCGTACCGCGGAAGATGATCTACGACGTCGTCGAGAAGTACGACGTGGAGGTCGTCCGGCGGCCGCAGAAGATGTCGTTTGCAAACATGGATGGGGATATGCGGGAACTGATTGCGTTTCGGGGCAGGAGAGAGGTTGTCGAAGAGGTGCAGAATTACCTCTTTGCGCAGCTAAAAGAGTTTGTCGCGGAGTAGACCACTCCTTTTTCACTGTTTTTGGGGGCCTGCCGGCATGAGGCGGAGCCCTGACAACTCTTCCAGGCGATCAAAAAAAGATATTTTCGCCGTCATTCCACCGGGATGTCGGTACCGATAAGCTGCACGAGCAGGGCTTTCTGCGCGTGGAGCCGGTTCTCGGCCTGGTCCCAGACGATGCTCTGCGGTCCCTCGATCACCTCGTCGGCGATCTCCTCTCCACGGTGGGCGGGGAGGCAGTGCATGACGAGAGCGTCGGGAGGCGCCCGGGCAAGGAGGCGAGCGTCTATCGTATACCCCTTGAGAGCCCGGAGGCGTTCGGCACGCTGCTGTTCGTCGCCCATCGAGACCCAGATGTCGGTGTAGAGGATGTCGGCATCCCTGACCGCTTCTGCAGGGTCTGTGGTGACGCTGATCCTGCCGCCGGCCTCACGGGCCCTGGTGACGATCGCGTCATTCGGCTGGTAGGGTGCTGGGCTTGCGACCGTAATCTCCATCCCGGTCAGGGCCGAGGAGAGGAGCCAGGAGTTGCAGACGTTGTTGCCGTCCCCTATCCAGGCGAGTTTCAGGTCACGAAGATCGCTGAACCGTTCGCTCAGGGTCATGATGTCGGCGAGCACCTGGCAGGGATGGAGCCGGTCCGATAACCCGTTGATGACCGGGACTGTCGAGTAGCGGGCAAACTCCTCGACGGCGTCATGCCGGTAGGCGCGGATCATCACCGCGTCGACGTAGCGGGCAAGCACGCGTGCGGTATCGCGGATCTCCTCGCCCCGGCCGAGCTGCATGTCCTGGGGGTTCAGGAAGAGTGCATGGCCGCCGAGATCGCTCATCCCGACCTCGAAGGAGACCCGGGTGCGGGTGGAGGCCTTCTCAAAGATCATCGCAAGGCTCTTTCCCCTGAGATATTCGTGTGTGGTTCCCGCGTATTTCAGCCGCTTAAGACGTACCGCGTCGGCAACGATGCTCTCAAGTTCGTACTCGTCGATATCGCTGATCGAGAGAAAATCCTTCTTCATGCAATCTCCTTCATGTGCCGGCATCGTTTGTCGAGGATCGCCCTGGTGCCGATATCCCTGCGGTGGAAGACACGTCCCCGGACCGAGGACGCCGCTGTCTCGGCGATAGCCTCAGCCTCTTCGAGCGTCTCGCCCATACCGACAAATGCGAGCGTCCGCGACGTCCGGGTGTAGAGCGTCCCGTCCCGTTCTTCGACGCTTGCATAGTAGAGCAGGGCGTCGCCGTAGTCGCCGAGGGCAAGAGGAGCCCCTGTCACCGGAGCATCGGGATAGCCTTCGGGAACGAGGTACTTGCAGACTGTTGCCTTACGGGTGAACCGGGCATGCGATGACGAGAGGTCCCCCTCCGCAACGTGAGAAACGATCTCGGAGAAGTCCGACTCCAGAAGCGAGAGAACGTTCATCGCCTCGGGATCCCCGAACCGGGCGTTGAACTCGATGACCTTCGGGCCGTCGCGGGTGTTCATGAACTGGCCGTAGAGGATCCCCCGGTACGGCG
>JAEWMO010000015.1 GCA_023457135.1 Methanobacteriota archaeon
TCGGTGTTCTCCGGCTCGAACCGGAGGGCATCCGCCGGGCAGACCGCCACGCACGCCCCGCACCCGGAACAGAGTTCTGTGTTCCAGACCTCGGATTCCAGGTTCCTGTATGTCTTCGTCTCCATGCCTATCACTCCCACGTATACTTCCCGGCGAAGGGCCGTGCGCTCGCAGGGATGATCCGGGTGTACTCCGCGTTCACGAGCGGCTCTGCGTCAAGCCCGAAGTCGCCTGCAAACTCCCGGATAACCGGGGCGATCCGTGCGCGGTCCTCGTCGCTGAGCGGGACCTTCTTTGCTCCCGCAGCAAGGCACGCCTCATCGACATCACCGCGGATGACGATCTCTCCGCCGTGGATCCCGCTCCCGATCTCCCGGGCCTTCATGGCCCCGTCGAGACCGAGGACGATCAGGAGGCCGCCCGCCATGTACTCGCCGAGGAACGTCTGGGCAGACCCTCCGACGACCAGTATGGGGCGCTGCGTCTCGTACTGCTTCATGTGGATGCCGCCGCGGTAGCCGATGTCTCCGCGAACGAAGACCTTGCCGCCCCGCATGCTGTGCGCCACCGCATCGCCGGCGCTCCCGTGGATGACGACCTTCCCGGAGTCCATCGTGTTGCCGGGCGCGTGCTCCGCGTTGCCGTGGACGACGACGGTCGGTCCGCTCATGAACATGGCGAGGTCGCCGCCCGCGACGCCGTTGACCTTGATCGTGGCGTTGCCCCGGAGACCGTTGCCGATGAACCGCTGCCCGAGAACGTTGTTGATGATGATCTCGCTCGCACCGTCCTCAATAGCCTTCCGAACCTGCTGGTTTAAGGGAGTGTAGTGCACTCCCTTTGCATCGATCGTGACCTGTTTTGCCATTTTGCTCACGCTCCCACCGATTTCACGTCGAGGATATTGAGGAGGCCCTCATCCAGCATATACCCGCGGAGCCGGTCGCGGTTGCCGCGCAGGCTCTCGATGCTGTTGATACCGGCCGCACCTATCAGTTCGGTGATCTCGAGTGTCCAGGCGTGGATCAGGTTTGCAACCTGCTTTGAGGCCACGTCGGGGTTCAGGCGCTCGACAAGGTCCGGACGCTGGGTGGCGATACCCCAGGGGCAGAGGCCCTGGTAACAGTTTCCGCAGACGCGGCAACCCATCGCTGCGAGCGCCGCGGTGGCGATGTAGACTGCATCGGCGCCGAGGGCGATCGACTTCATGACGTCTGCGCTCTCGCGGATGCTGCCGCAGGCGATGAGGGAGACCTCGTTCCTGAGCCCCTGCCTGCGGAGCTCCTTATCGGCGGTCGCGATAGCGACCTCGATCGGTATGCCCACGTGGTCGCGGAAGACCCGCGGCGCGGCACCGGTGCCGCCCCTGAACCCGTCGATGGCGATGGCGTCCACACCGGAACGGGCGACGGCCGCCACGTTCTCGGCGTTGTTGTTGACGGCCGCGATCTTCGCAAAGATCGGCTTCTTCCCGCCCGTCGCTTCCCTGACGGACCGGACGAGCTGGGGGAGGTCCTCAATGCCGTAGATGTCGTGGTGCGGTGCGGGGCTGATTGCGTCGCTCCCCTCCGGGATCATCCTCGTCTTTGAGACGTCCTTGCTGACCTTCTCGCCGGGGAGGTGTCCGCCGATGCCGGGCTTTGCGCCCTGGCCGAGTTTGAGTTCGATCGCGGCGCCGCGCTCAAGGTAGTCGATGTTCACACCGAACCGCCCGGAGGCGACCTGGACGATCATCCGGTCCTGGTAGGGGTAGAGGCCCGGGTGCAGACCGCCCTCCCCGGTACCCATGTAGGTGCCGGTCTCCTGTGCCGCGCGGGCCATGGAGATATGGGCGTTCAGGCTGATTGCACCGAAACTCATGTGGCCGAGGAGGATCGGGGTCTCGACCATGAGGTTCGGGGCGAGTTCCGTGGAGAGTTCAACGTCCCCGTTTGCCTTCTGTCGGAAGTCAAGCTTCGCCGGCTTCTTGCCGAGGTAGGTCCGGAGCTCGACGGGCTCGCGGAGCGGGTCGGTCGGGGGTGTCGTGACCTGGCAGGCGTCCAGCATCAGGTGATCGAAGATGATCGGGAGGTTCGAGACGCTGCCCATGCCGGCGAGGATGATCTTCCCCGTCCGGGACTGGTTGTAGATCGACTCCCTGACCGCCCTGGTCCAGACCGGGTGGCTCCGGTAGTCGCAGGGCTGCTCCTCGAGCATGATGGCATCCCGCGGGCAGTAGGTGAGGCACCGGTGACAGGCGGTGCACTTCCGGGAGTTGATCAGGATCTTCTCCCCGTCCTGCCGGAAGACACCGTAGGAACAGTTATCGACACAGCGTCCGCACTCCATGCACTGCTCGCGGTCGATCGTGATCCGGTAGCGGAGCGGCATGCTGCCGAAGTTGCTGCTCATGGGGCAACCCTCCCGATCACCGTTTCGCCTGCAGCAGGCCGCACGATCGACTCTACGCAGGGTTCCATTGCCCGGATAGCCACTTCTTCGCTTGAGATATAGAGACGGTCGCCGCATTCGCCGACGACCATCGGCCGGAGTTTGCCCCGGTCGGTGAACCCGACCATCATATCGGGGTTCGCGGCCACGACGGTGAACGGACCGTTCATCGTCGCGGAACCGTAGGCGAACCGGAGAGCGCGGTTCAGTTTCTGCTCCGCTTCAGGCATCCGGTCGATCTCGTCCCAGTAGGGCGGGGAAAGCGCCTTGATGGCGAGATTGACGTCGAGGCCGTGCTTCCGCACCAGGAGGTCCATTAAGTAAGCGATGACCTCGCTGTCGGTGGATGTCGAGCAGTTGTATCCGTAACTCTCGATGTAGCGCCGGTTGGTCCCGTAGGTAGTGGTCTTGCCGTTCTCCACGACGCTCCAGTCGTGCAGGTTGAACGGGTCGGGCCGCTCCCACAGTTCAGGGTTGCTCGTCGCATAACGGTTGTGCGCGAGCCAGAGGTAACCCTCGTAATCCTCTATCCGGAAGTAGTCCGCCACGTCCTCCGGCCAGCCGTTGGCCTTGAAGACGCCGACGTTCTTGCCGGACGAGACGATCTGGGCTCCGCTTGATCCCGCGTTGATCTGCATCACGAGGTTCGTGATGACATCCTTCTCGGCCCCGAGAGATTCATCGGGCTTGAAGAAGTAGCGCCAGGGGGTGCAGTTTACCCGGAGGCGCGGCTGGTCGCAGGTGGGAATTGCCTCGTCATGCTCGATCGCTCCCCACTGCTCCAGTGTTGCGTCGACGGCCATTTTGTTCTCACAGGCCCTGTCGAAGAAGACGTGAAGCGCGTAGCAGTCCCGGTATTCGGGGTAGATGCCGTAGGCGACATACCCCGCGCCCTCACCGCTACCGCGCTCGTTCATGATAGAGAGGGCCTGACGGATGCCGGAACCATCCATCATCTGGCGCCTCTTATCCATTACTCCAAAAATGCCGCACATAGTAACCTCTGTCGGGCAACGTTTCGTTGCCCATTTCTGAAATGCTGCCTGGGTATATTTGTGACAATAGGTATTTATTTCATCGGATAGAAGTAGATTTCCACATGTCCCCTGATCCCACTTCTGCGATGCTTGAGCGTATCGAACAGGACAACGTCCGATTCCTCCGATTGCAGTTTACCGACCTCCTCGGCATGCCAAAAAATGTCGCCATCCCGGCCAAGCAGGCGGAAAAGGCCCTGACCGCCGGGATCGGGTTTGACGGCTCGTCGATCGAGGGGTTCGTCCGGATCGAGGAGTCCGACATGATCCTCAGGCCCGACCCCTCCACCTACACCCTCCTGCCCTGGCAGCCCCGGGAATGTGCAGAGGCACGCTTCGTCTGTGACGTCTACATGGCCAACGGGAAGCCGTTTGAGGGCGACCCGCGTTACGTGCTCCGGCAGGTCCTGCAAGATGCCGCAAAGGACGGCTACGTATTCAACACCGGGCCGGAGCTGGAGTTCTTCCTCTTCCGGATGCTTGAGGGCCGGCCGACCACCCGGTTCCAGGACGTCGGGGGTTACTTCGACCTCGCCCCCACCGACCTTGCTGAGGACGTGCGCCGCGAGATCATCCTCGGCCTCATCGATATGGGGTTTGATATCGAGGCCTCCCACCACGAGGTCGCCGAGAGCCAGCACGAGATTGACTTCAAGTACAGCGACGCCCTCAACACCGCCGACAGCGTCATCACCTTCAAGTTCGCGGTCAAGACGATGGCGCTGATGCGTGGCCTGCACGCCTCGTTCATGGCAAAGCCGATCTACGGCATCTGCGGGAGCGGGATGCACGTGAACTGCTCACTCGCAAAGGACGGGAAGAACGCGTTCTATGACCCCGACGCGCCCCTCCAACTCTCGGAGACCTGCATGCACTTCATCGCCGGGCTGCTGAAACACGCCCCGGCCATCACCCGGGTCGCGAACCCAACGGTCAACTCCTACAAACGGCTCGTCCCCGGCTACGAGGCCCCCTGCTACATCAGCTGGAGCGCGAGCAACCGGTCGGTCCTGGTCCGGGTGCCGGCA
>JAEWMO010000016.1 GCA_023457135.1 Methanobacteriota archaeon
TGGGCCCGGAGCGTCTCGGCGTAGCGCCGCCGCCACCCGGTCCGGGGACCCGGTGCGAGCATCACGGCCGGATCGAGCCCGATGCCGCAGATGTAGTCGACGACCTCGCGCCGTTCCGGGCTCCCCCACCCCCGCACGGCGATGTCGGTGATGTGGATGTGGTAGCCGCGGCCCCCGGAGAAGGCGATCCGGATATGGTTCCGTGAAAAGCCGAGCTCGTCGATCAGCATCCCGACGAGTTTCTCGGTCTCCTCCCGCACCCGCGCAAGCATCGTCGCGTAGGGGCCGCGGACGATCTGGTCGGCGTCGAGGTCGAAGATGAGGTCGGCGCCGGCCCAGTGTTTCTCGTTCATCGTCGGGGCCGACGGCGTCTGGTAGTAGGCCGTCGAGTAGTAGACGTGGGCGGGGACCATGTTCCTCACATAGGCGGCAAGTTCCTCGCGGTCGGCAAACGCCATGTGCCGCCGCATCCTGACCTCGTCTGAGGCGTCAAGGAAGATGAACCCCCATTCGCGCTGCTCAAGGGAGGACGGAGCGGGGAGATTCTGCTTCCGGTAGTACTCGGTGAACCTCTGCTTCACAAACTCGAGCGTCGCGGGCCTCATGGGAACGTCTTGATCATATATGGGCCCACTCGTTCATATCCCTGTTTCCTGTAGTAGGGCCGCACCCCGACACCGCTCATCACCGCGAGCCGCTGGTAACCCTGCTCAAGGGCCTCTTCCTCGGCGGCGGAAAGGAGTCTTGCGCCGAAACTGCGGTGCTGCCACTCGTCGGCCCCTGCCCCGGTGCTGATGGGGACCACGCTCCCGTAGACATGGAGCTCGCGCAGGAGCGCGGCGTCAAAGAGCTCGTCACGGACGGGCCGGCAGGGGAACCGGAGGCGGGCGAACCCGACGAGAACGTCCCGGGAACCCGCCTGGATGAACCGCTCCTCCCCGCCGCAGGCTTCATACGCCAGGGTCGAGATCGTCGCCTCCTCCGGCGCGACCGATCTTCCCACCTCGCGGCACCGGATGCACCGGCACCGGAGCCCCTGTTCGCGGAGCCGCTCCTCTGCAAGCTGACGGAAGTTGCTGTGGCGCGAGCCCGCGACGATCAGTTTTGCCGGGATATCGCGCTGGATCCGCTGGAGACGGACGTACTCCGGAAGGAGCGATTTCCCGTAGGCCACAAGATCGATGAGCTCCTCCTCGGTGTAGGGCCGGTACTCCCCCCGCTCCCAGAGGCTCTCGATCTCTGATGCCGGCGTCACCAGGGTCGGGTAGATCTTCAGGAAGTCGGGCCGGAACCGTGGATTGCCGAAGAGTTCCTCGAACATCCGCCGGTCGTCTGCGATGCTTGCTCCGGGGAGGTTCGGCATGATATGGAACCCCACCTTCAGCCCGGCATCCCGGAGAAGGCAGTTTGCCGCGGCGGAGTCCGCGACGGTATGGCCCCGCCGGTTGTAGTCGAGGATCCGGTCGTCCACGTGCTGAACGCCGAGCTCGACCTTCGTCACGCCCATCGCGAGCATCCGGTTGATATGCTCCTCGCGGCACCAGTCCGGCCTCGTCTCGAAGGTGGTGGCGACGCACCTGACCCTCGATGCCTCGTTTGCGGCAAAGACCGCGTCGAGATCGGGTCTCTCCTGCGGGAGACCCGCACGCGGGTAATCGTTCATCGCCTGGACGGCGGCCCCGACGAACCACTCCTGGTACTCGACCGGCCGGGCGGTCATCGTCCCGCCCATGACGATCAGCTCCGCCTTATCGACGTGATGACCGAGCATCTCGAACTGGGCGAGCCGTGCCTGCACCTGGGCGTAGGGGTCGAACGCGTGTTCGCGGGCCCGGAGCGCCGCCGGCTCCTCTCCCGTGTAACTCTGGGGAGACGCAAACGGGTGCTCCGGCCCGCCGGGGCAGGGGAGGCACTTCCCGTGCGGGCAGGGGTGGGGTGAGGTCATCACCGCGACGGGCGCCACCCCGGAGATGGTCCGGGTGGGCTTGACGAGGAGAAGCGGCCGGAGGAGCGTGCGCTCTTCCGGCGTGGCGGCGGCGAGGAGGGCCGAGTTTTTGGGCATATTTGTGCTGTACGCCCGGCAGGTCTCAAGTTTGATCTTCTGGACGCCGGCAGGGTCCGGCCTCGTAGAAAGAAGGCGGGAGATGATCTCCCGGAGAGTATCGGTATCGTTCATCGCTTAATGTTCGGTTGCAATCTGTTCTGACTGAAAATCGGCGCGATATTCGATGTAGGGGTTATGGTTCTCATGGATATGCTGGACGATCTCGCTTCCGAGCGTCAGGATGGCTTTTTTGTGCGTCACCTTATTTTTGTGGATGTGGACGGGTGAGATGCGGAGGGCATTGTACTGGTCGGTCGGCACGTCCTCTCCAGTTGTGCTTTCGTAGTACTTTCTAATATGGACTAATAGCATGTGTAGATGGAGCAGCTCTTCTTTTTGCACAATATCACCTTTCCTCGAAAGAATACTACTGTCCGCGGGTAAATATAATTTGTTGGTGATCTTTTTTATATGCACGAGGTCCGGGCAGTCGGAGCGTTTATCGGGCTTGCTATCGGGGATGCCATGGGCGCGCCCCTGGAAGGCTTTTTTCCACGGCCGGTTGCCGTAACGGAGATGTCCGGTGGCGGGGTTCATGACACCCGCCCGGGAACCTACACAGACGACACCCTGCAGGCGTCGGCCCTCGCGGAGACCCTCATCAGGTGCGGCGGATTCGACCCGAACGATTTTTCCCGGCGGCTGGTCCGCGCATACCACACCGCCCCGCAGTTCTTCGGACCGACGTCGCGGGCGGTCTTCGACCTGATCGAAGGGGGCGTCGCGCCTGCGGCCGCTGCGAGAATGGTGCACGAGGCGAAGGGCGGGAGCAGGAGCAACGGGAGCGTGATGCGCGGGATCCCGGTCGGGATCTTCTACCCGCCGGAGGAGGTGCGCGAGGTAAGCCTTGCCGCATCGCGCGTCACCCACTTCGACCCCGCCGCAGGCGAGGCCTCGGCCTTCGTCAACCGGATGGTCAGCGGGCTCTGCCGGGGGGAGGAGACAGGGACGGCGTTCTGCCGGGCACTCGCCGCGTGCCGTGACCCGGAACTCCGGGAGTTGCTCGGCGACTACCGGGCGCACCCGCCGGAGCCGTCGCTTGACGCCGTCCTCGCCACCCACTGCGCCGTCAGCGTCTTTATGGAGGCCGCGTCGTTTCGCGATGCCGTGGTCGGGGCGATCAACCTCGGGGGCGACGCCGATACCGTCGGGGCGATCGCCGGCGGACTTGCCGGGGCGCGGTTCGGGTATGAGGCGATCCCGGCCGGATGGCTTGCGGAGCTCCTGGACCGGGAGGAACTCATCGACCGTGCCCGGCGGCTCGCTCGGGCGAGCAGGCCGTAATTACTGCAAAAAATGGTATCCCGGAACGAGGGGAGTCCGGTACAGCGGCCTCAGACCGGCCGCAGTTCCACCAGTTTCAGCGGCCGGCCCCGCTCGCAGACGTCGGGAGCGTTGCCGAGGACCTCCCCGACGACGTACTTCCCTCCCTCGATGATGCCGTCGGGACGGCAGAGGCGGTAACTCCGGCAGCCTGTCCGGGGGCACGAGAACTCGTAACTGACCCTTGAGTTCGCGATCGCCATATCGGCACTGATCAGCGCGACGATGGGGGCCTCCATCACGTCGATCGCGACCACCGCCTCGTGATGGATCGGGCAGTCGTGCCGGGTATTCGAGCGGATCGCGACGATCCGGTATTTCTTACCCTGCTGCAGGTTGTGGCAGACCTTGCGCACCTTGCAGTTCTCGCATTCCGCGCAGGTAATGCCCTCGTAGACAAACTCAAGCTCCTCCCGCGCGATCGTCGCCCCGATCAGCGTCACCTTCGTCTTCTCTTTTGCCATTTCGTCTCACTCCCGGTAGAGCATCTTCACGAGGTCCCGTGCCGATTCCCTCGTCAGCCCCATATCGAGGATCGTGAACCGCTCCGGCCTGATTGTCCGGGCGGCGAGCAGCGCCTCCACAGCTGTCTCGTCATCGACGCCGATCTCGGCAGGGGTGGTCGGGGCCCCGACCTTCTTTAACGAGCTCCGGATCCCCTGCCAGTCACCGCCGTGCAGGTACATCGTGATGATCGCCCCGATACCACATTTTTCGCCGTGCAGGCCCTTCCCGGGGCTGAGCCGGTCGAGAGCGTGGGAGAACTTGTGCTCGCCGCCGCTTCCCGGCCGGGACGACCCCGCGATGCTCATCGCGACGCCCGAGGAGACCAGGGCTTTCGTCACGATCCAGGCGCTCTCCTCGGAGTGCGGTTTAATGAGGTCGGCATTCTTAAAGAGGATCTCGGCGGTCATCCGCGAGAGTGTCAGCGCATACTCCGAGAGCGGTTCTCCCCTGAGGCGGTTGGAGAGTTCCCAGTCGAGGATTGCGGTGTAGTTGGCCATGATGTCCGCACACCCGGACGCGAGCAGGCGGTGGGGCGCCGATGCGATGACGGCGGTATCGGCGACGACGGCGACCGGCGGTTCCGCCGCGAGCGAGACGTTCCCTTCGGGGGTCGGGACCGAGGCCCTCGACGAGGCGATGCCGTCGTGCGATGCGGCGGTCGGGACGCTGATGAAGTGGCGGTCGGTGTTGTAGGAGGCGATCTTCGCCGTATCGATAACCCGGCCGCCGCCGACGCCGATGACGAAACCGACTTTTGCCGCAGCGGCTTCGGCCTTCCGGATCGATTCAAGCGGGTCGCCGCCGGCGGCAAACGTCGCAACATCGTACGAGCCGGCAAGAAGGGCCTCGACCCTCTTCCCGGCAATATCCCGTGTCGTATCGCCGGTGATGATGAGCACAGAGTCGCCGAGAGCCAGATCTTCGCAGACTGCAGGGAGCTGCTCGATGACGTCGTGGCCGATGACGACGTCCCGGGGGAGCTGCATCCACTTCGATTTGTCGAAGACCTTGGTTCTGAGTAGGTTTATGCCATCTGCGCTCATTCAGATCAGTAATGATTAGGGAGTTCCTCTACAAATACTACATCGATCCCATCCGTTACGGTGAGGCGTATACGCTTGTCGACACGCTGACCTACGCCCTGATCCTCATCGTTGCGGTCTATCTCGTGTATCGGGGGCTCCGGCGGTATGCGATAGCCGTCGACGACGAACTCGTCCTTGCGACCATCCCGTTCGTCGTCCTCGGAGGCCTTCTGCG
>JAEWMO010000017.1 GCA_023457135.1 Methanobacteriota archaeon
CCGCTGCCCATGTCGGTACTAATATGTGTTGCCGGGTGAAACAGAGTATGAGAATTCATGGTGGTTGGTAAGGAGATTCTCGATGCGCTGCACGCTCTCGTCGACCGGGAGATCACGCTTATGCATATCTGCGGCACTCACGAGGCGGCGATCGCACGCGCCGGGCTCCGGAGTGTCCTCCCCTCAAAACTCAAGATCGTGATGGGGCCGGGCTGCCCGGTCTGCATCACACCGCAGGGCGAGATCGATGCCGCGCTCGATCTGGTGGAACGGGACTGCACCATCGCGACCTACGGCGACCTGCTGCGTGTGCCCGGTTCGAAGGGGTCGCTGGAGGCGAGCGGCGGGGACGTCCGGGTGGTGCAGGGCGTCCACAAGGCGGTGGAGATCGCGCGGCGAGAGCCGGACCGGGAGGTCGTCTTCATATCGGTCGGGTTCGAGACGACCGCGCCGACGGTCGCCGCCACGATCCTCTCACGTCCGCCTGAGAACTTCTCGATCCTCTCGTGCCACCGGCTCGTCCCGCCTGCGATGGCATGGCTCCTCGGCCAGGGAGAGGCATCGCTTGACGGGTTCATCCTCCCGGGTCACGTCTGCGCGGTGATGGGCTACGAGGAGTACGAGCGCTTCCCCGTCCCGCAGGTGGTCGCGGGGTTCGAGCCGGAGGATGTCCTCCTCGGCCTCCTGATGGCGGTGCAGCAGGTCCGCGATGGAGTGCACCGGGTGGAGAACGCCTACCCGCGCGTGGTCACCCGCGAGGGGAATGTCAAGGCGAAACGCCTGATGTTCGAGGTCTTTGAGCCGTTCGACGTCGAGTGGCGCGGCTTTCCCGTTATCCCGGCATCGGGCCTCCGCTTAAAGCCGGAGTTCGAGGGCTACGACGCGCAGAAGAAGTTCGGTATCGAGATCCGGCACGTGGATAAGCATTCGGCCTGTATCTGCGATAAAGTGCTGCGCGGCGTCGCCCGGCCCTCCGACTGCCGGCTCTTCGGGAAAGTCTGCACCCCGCGCACCCCGGTCGGTCCCTGCATGGTCAGCCACGAAGGGGCGTGTAAAATCTGGCATCTGTATGAATCACGGAGAGCCTGAGACTCTCCCCTCCGCTGACCTTTTATACCAGGCCGGACAACCTATTATGGCAGTCCCGGTAGGGTAGTGGACATCCTGAAAGCCTCCGGAGCTTTCGACCCGGGTTCAAATCCCGGCCGGGGCGTTCTGATTTTTGTCATCTCTTTCTAAAGAGTCGATCTTCTCTATTCGACTTCATGCGGCAGGATCCACCCTCGAATAGAGTCCTGAGCCTGCCCGCTAGGGCGGTAGTTTCCAGCGTGCCCCCTCCTCACCCGCGCACCGCCTCGTGCGTCGCAGAGCCCCGCCGCTGCCGTTCTACCGCAGGTCCGGCCTCCCTGTCACCAGTCCTCGTCGCCGTAAAGCCCCAGTGCGATCTCGTCTTCGAGGGTATCGAGGTCTTTCCTTGCGAGCGCGTCCTCCCGCCGCCGGTGCAGTTCCTCGACGAGATCCCGGATGGCATAGGCGTCGCGGCGGCAGCCGGACAGGCCGCCGCACTCGATCCCCTCGACCCTTCCGAGCGCCTCTCTGAGGCTATCGAGGTCGCTTGAGTCGTCGATTGCAACCAGGAACCTGCCCCCAGGCGGCTCGGCGGTGCAGGTGAATCTTCCGCGGACTGAATGCATACGAAGCACCGCTTCCACGTCCTCGCTCTTCTCCGGGGCAACCTCTACCATCAGTACTGCCGGGGAGAGCCCAATGGTCTCGATATCACCGGTGCCAAAGTCTCGGATGAGGCGCAGGTCCATACGTACGGGGAGTATGCCAGACCCGGATAGAAATGCTCTCCGGTCTGGAGTTATATCCGGACAGGAGATCCGGGTGCATCTCTATACTTCCTCCAACCCCTGCCGTCGCCACTCTTGCGCGTCAGGGCCCTTGCTGCTGTTACAGTTATCCGTTGCACGGTCCGGGCTTTAACCGGGAGATTATTCGGCAGCGACGGTATCTCGTACAACCGGGAAGAGAACGGGATCGAATAATTTAAATAAAATCGTTCTGGATGATATGTGGGCACTCAATGATTGGTAACGGATCGGAGCCCTACCGTTGCACGCTCGTGCAGAACGCATTCTTCTTTATATTTAGTTAGGGAACCGGCCATTTTGCCGCGTTCCCGTGTAATGTGACGGTTTTTCCGTTACCGGCAGGTGATTTGTTATGTTTGGAATCAGTGATCCCTCGATCTGGATTGGCTATCTGCTTGCGCTCGGACTCACGCTCGCATGCTTAGTGTACGGTCTGTTGAACTGGAACTCCGGCGTGGAGGAACAACGGGATGGCAGTTGACACAGGGCTCTTCGTCATCGTGACGCTGATCTACCTCGCTGTCACCATAGGCCTTGGCTATCTCGGCTACCGTCAGACGAAAGAGGACGACGACTATATGGTCGCCGGCAGGAAAGTCCACCCCGTGATCCTTGCCCTCTCCTATGGAGCGACATTCATCAGCACGTCGGCTATCGTCGGTTTCGGCGGGGCTGCGGCGCAGCTCGGCATGGGGATGATCTGGCTGACCGTCCTGAATATCGGGCTCGGGATCTTCATCGCATTCGTCATCTTCGGGAAGAGAACCCGCCGGATCGGAAGCAGGCTTCATGCCGTGACCTTCCCCGACCTGATGGGGAAGTGCTACCAATCACCGTTCATGCAGTATGCAACAGGACTTGTCATCGTCGTCGCCATGCCGCTGTATACGGCGGCGATCCTGATCGGCGGAGCCCAGTTCATCACAAGCACGCTGCAGATCCCGTACACCACCGCGCTCATCGGGTTTGCCGTGATCGTCGCCCTCTACGTGGTGCTGGGCGGGCTCATCGCTGTCATGTACACGGACGCGCTGCAGGGCGGGATCATGCTCGTCGGCATGACCATCCTTCTGGTGCTCACGTATATCCACCTTGGAGGCGTCATTGAAGCACATGCCGCCCTTGCCGCGATGTCGGATCTCGTCCCCCAGGCGCTCGCCGCCGGAGGGATGACCGGGTGGGCCTCCATGCCGGCGTTCGGATCCTCTATCTGGCTCACCATGGTGACGACGCTCGTTCTCGGAGTGGGTATCGGGGTGCTGGCGCAGCCCCAGCTTGTTGTCCGGTTCATGACCGTCAGTGACAGCAGGTCGCTGAACCGTGCGGTCTTCGTCGGGGGGCCGTTCATCCTCATGATGACGGGGGTCGCCTTCACGGTCGGCGCGCTCACCAACGTCTACTTCTACCGGACCCAGGGCACGATCGCTCTCGCAGCCGCCACCGCCGGCAACATCGACACGATCATACCCAACTTCATCAACGCGTCGATGCCGGACCTCTTCATCATCATCTTCATGCTGACGCTCCTTGCCGCCGCGATGTCCACGCTCAGCTCCCTCCTCCACGTCATGGGAACATCGCTCGGGTTTGACATGGTGCGGCGCACCGGTGCTCGGGGTGGCTCGATGAAGAGGATCCAGACGGCGACCATCGTCATGATCGTCGCAAGCATCATCCTCGCCCTCGTCATGCCCGGCAGCATCATCGCACGGGCAACGGCAATGTTCATGGGCCTCTGTGCGTCCGCGTTCCTGCCGGCCTACGCGCACGCCATGTTCAGCGACAGGCCGAGC
>JAEWMO010000018.1 GCA_023457135.1 Methanobacteriota archaeon
ATCATGCGGGAACTCTATGCGAGTCTCTCCTTCTTCCGTTCGACGTTCGTTGATGATCTTCTCCCCGCTGGACCCCCGGGGACGTACCTCTCCATGCCTTTCAGCGGTCCGGGGATTGAGGCGAAGGCGGGGGGTGGACTGCCGGGATGAGGGCGCACGTCGCCGGAAGCACCCGGCCTGCGGATCTTCTCGCGGGACGGCTGCGGTTATTTTATACCGGCTGGTGCCACACACCAGCAGACCCAGGAATATATGGGGGAACGTTCATGCGCACGGGTCAGATCGTGGTCTTACTGCTGATCGGCGCCATCGCCGTCCTCTATGCCCTCGATCTGGCGGGGGACGGGCAGGAGGCGACGGACCTTGAACCCGCGGAGGTGCGGGAGTACCGGGGGGAGCGGCTCTCCTCGATTGCGGACTTCCGCGAGAACTCGATCCGCGGCCCGCAGTACGTGAATGCAAGCACGTATACGCTCACCGTCGACGGGCTGGTCGAGAACAGAAAGGAGTACTCCTACGACGCGCTCGTAGAACGGTTCCCTCACTACCGCAAGGCCGTTACCCTCTCCTGCGTGGAAGGCTGGGACGTCACCATCCTCTGGGAGGGCATACGGGTGGGGGACCTCCTGGAGGAGGCGGGGGTGAGGCCGGGGGCGAACACGGTCATCTTCTACGCGGAGGACGGCTACTCCTCCTCGCTTCCCCTCGACTATATCGAGGATGAGGACATCCTGCTCGCCTATACCATGAACAACGTCACCCTGCCGGCGGATCGGGGATTCCCCTTCCAGGTGGTGGCCGAGGACCGCTGGGGCTACAAGTGGGTGAAGTGGGTGACCCGGATCGAGGTCTCCGGCGATGCGGACTACCGCGGCTACTGGGAGAGCCGGGGGTATTCGAACAACGGGAGTCTCGACCGGTCCTTCTTCGACCGGGGATAGGGAGGAGGGATGGCGCGGTTCACCTGCCGGAGACTGGTCTCCCGGACCCTCCTCGCACTTACGCTCCTCTTCCTGATCAGCGGCTTCGGGATCACGGAACCGGTGCTCGTGCGGTCCCTGACGTTCGGGCTTCTCGATAAGGCGCTCTCCCAGCAGATCCACTTCCTTCTCTGGGGCCCGTTCCTGATCGTGCTGGTGCTGCACATCTACTACTCCTGCGGGGTATTCAGGAAGTAGTGGTGCCGGTGACAGGGAGGGCCTCTCCCCTGCCCTTTCGTCTTTACCCGATAAGGAAAGCGATCAGGGGGAAGGTCACCAGGCTGACCAGGTAGGTCGCAACGACCAGGGCTGCGGCGATCCTGCCGTCGCACCCGTACCTGTCGGCGATGACGGCGGCGATGGCTCCCGACGGCACCGCAGCCTCGATGAGAAGGATGTCCTGCGAGAGGTCCGGGAGTCCTGCTGCGGAGGCTCCGGTCAGGACGAGGACCGGCTGCAGGACCATCTTGACCAGCACGACGAGCCCGAGCAGCGGGAGGAACGTCTTTGCCTTCGGAGGCCGGAGCATGAGGCCGACGGCGATCCAGACCAGCAGTTCGAGAGACTGCTGGAGTACCTCGAAGAACCCCTGGAACACGCCGGCAAAGATCTCCGCACCTCCGAGATGGAAGGAGGACAACAGGAGCGAGAGAGCGAAGCCGATGGCGAAAGCAACGAATATGGGCGTGAACAGGAATTTCCTCACGGCGGCCGGGAGACCGACGCCTGCGGCGCCCTCATCCGCGCCGAAGTACGCCGCGACGAGGATGCCTGCCGTCGAGATGGGTATGGCTATTGCGAGCAGCCCCTCCACCAGCCCTTCGGTCATCGCCATGCTCTCGGCACCGTACACTGCGCTGATGAGCGGCGCTCCAAGCGTCGACGTGCTCCCGAACGTGCCGACGAGGATCAGGGCGCCTGTCGTCTTCCGCGGCAGCCGGAGAAGCCTGCAGCATGCGTAGATAACGAGAGCACAGATCGTGAGCGCCGAGAGAAAGATGGCGGTATGGAAGATCCATTCGACCCGGAAGGTCATGGCCACGAGGCTTGAGAAGATGACCACGGGCAGTGCGAATTCGGTGACCAGGCGGTCGAAGACCTCCTGGAACTCGTCCTTGAACAGCCCCTTTCGCCTGAGGAGCTGGACGACGGCGACGATGATGAGAAAGATCACGACGAGCTGGATGTGGTAGGAGACAAGCTGCATCATGGTCGGACCCTCCGTGAACGACCCGTCGCTCCCGCTGTGCTCTCCGTGGTCTTTCTCTTCTGCGTTGTTGTTCCGTTCGGGGATCGTTCGGCGGTCATATCATCACGAGGGAGATGAAGGGGATAGTCACGAGGCCGATCAGGTAGGTGGCGATGACCATGGTCGATGCGGTCGCACCGTCGCACCCGTACCTGTTGGCGACGATCGTTGCAACCGCTCCGGAGGGCATGGACGCCTCGATGACGAGGATCATGGTGTAAAGATCCGGAAACCCCGCGATGCCGGCTCCCAGGAGGACGAGGGCCGGCTGGAGGAGCATCTTCAGGGACACGATGACGGCGAAGACCGGCAGGAGAAGGCGGATCTGCACCGGCCGGAGCATGAGGCCGACGGATATCGCCACCAGTATCTCGAGCCCGTGGGCGAAGTAGCCAAAGAGTGTCTCGGCGAACCACGTCTGCATCAGGGCCGACGCCGGCGGGATCTGGGAGACGGCGAGACCGAGGATAAGGGCGATGAAGAGGGGCGAGTGGAGGAAATTTTTGACGATCTGCAGGAGGTCCGGCCGTTTCTTCTCGTCCCTGCTCCCGAAGTACGCGGCAATCAGCACGCCGATCGTGAGGCCCGGGATGCAGACACCGAGTTCTCCGACCATGATGCCGAAGATCATCCCTTCGCTGCCCGGGCCGAAGGTCTGGCTCATCAGGGGATAGGCCATGGTGGACGTGCTCCCGAACCCGGAGAGCAGCACGACGGAGCCGGTCAGCCGGGACGAGAACCGGAGGGCGTGGCAGGCCAGGTAGGCGAGGAAGCAGCAGGTAAGGACCGAGCCCAGCATGATGCCGGCGCCGATGATCTGCTCCGCCCGGATGGTGCTGGCCGCCACGGTAGAGAAGATCGTTGCCGGGAGGATGAGTTCGGTGATGAGCCGGTTGAATACCGGCTGATGGCTGTCTTTGAAGATCCCCTGCCATTTCAGGACCTGGATGAACAGGACCAGTACGAAGAAGATAGCGACGGACTGAAGGAATAATGAGATCTGGTCCATGCTGTGTCCTGGTTTTCGCGAGAGAGCGAATAAGAGCTCGGCATTGGAAATGATAAATGTTACTTCAGGAGCGGGCGAATGGGGGTGTTTGGGTGCCTCTCGGCCGGATCGGTGCGCTTGCTGTGGCCTGGGGCGTGATCGAGGGGATTTCTATCCACATTAAAAGTCCTGTGCCGGAAGAGGTCTTTGCGGCCTGGCCCCGGAGAAGATCTGATGAGCGGAGGACCAGCGGGTTGAGTTCGATGAGCGTGGCCCAGACCATCACTTCGCGGAGGAGCGGGCTCTCCATCGCGGCCCGGTAGATCACGAGGCGCCCACGTTCTTCACGGTGCACCTGGCTGGCATCCGCGAGGCTGACAGGTGGTTCGCTGGCCGAGCCCATCCCCCAGCCCGAGTAGCCGGGCGTTTGGACAGCCATCGCTCCGGCCATGCACCGGAGTGAAAGGATCTTGAACCCGGGGACCATGTGGGGACTAAGTGGGGATCAGGTTGTTGTGCTGCGTGACGGAGAGGCCCATCTTCGACCTCATGGACATTGTCGGCAGGACGAGTCGGACCACGTTCGGAAACTCTGCACTGAAACCGTTAATGCAGACTGGACTGATCGAGATGACCATCCCGGAAAAGCCTCAAAGCAGCAATCAGAAGTACCGTATCACGGATATGGGTCGCGCCCTGCTTGCCGGGAGGGAGACGCCGTGACCGCCCGCATCACGCAGCAGCAGCTCGAATCCTATCTCTGGGGAGCGGCCGTCCTCCTCCGGGGAACCATCGATGCCGGCGACTACTTCGTCATCCGCCATCCCACGCACCCGGGAACGAGCCTGATGTTTCTCGCAACGCCGCTCGCCCTCGGACCCTTCTGGGCGCTCTTCGTGTTCCTCCCCGTGCCTCATCATTCTCCGGATCTGGAACGAAGAGGAGGGTTTAGTGAGAGAACTCCGGGGTACTCGGAGTACCGGTAGAAGACGCGCTACCGGCTGGTATCCGGGGTGGTATCGGCGGCGAGATGTTTCTGGTCGAGATTCTCATCGGCATAGTGCCGGGGATCATCCGCTCCGCGAGTAGCCCTTCTCGCTCCCACCGGTAGATGTTGTATCTTGAGGAGATTCGTGACGCTGTCGCATCTACGGCCCCTGTCGCCGGCTATTCTTCTCCCATCTTCGGCGATTCCCCCGCGTTTACGTCATATCGTATCTTCAACTGTTCCCGCGCAACAGAGATTGCTGCCTTCAGCCTCTCCTCCAACACGGCTCTGGGCGGCAGTTCGGTCAGGTACTCCGCTACATGGATCCCGCTTCTGCCGAGCTGGAGCAGCTCGATGTGCTCCGCGGACTTTCCGGCGCATAGGATCAAGCCCATCGGGGACTCTTCTTCCGGCCGCCGCTCATATCGATCAAGCCAGCGCAGGTAGAGTTCCATCTGACCTTTATCGGCTGCCTGAAACCTCCCGATCTTGAGATCGATCGCCACCAGCCGGCGCAACCCACGGTGGTAGAAGAGCAGGTCGATGTAGTAATCCTCCCCATCGATGGTGATCCGCTTCTGACGCGCGATAAATGCAAACCCGGCTCCGAGCTCCAGCAGGAACCGCTCGAGCTCCCGGAGCATCTGAACATAGAATTCACGGGCAATGGTGTCCTCGACCTGGAGAAGTTCTACGAAATGGGACCCGCTCAATTCTTTCGACACTGTCGAAACAATTTCTTCGGATGGGAACAGCGCCGCAAAACGAATCATCCGGGTCAGATTCGGCTGGCTGTATCCGGGCCCGTATTCTGCTATCAATTTTTTCGACAGTGTCGAAAGAGTTCTGTATGGTGCTCGCAAACTCATGAAAGGTACAGGGGATAATGTGATGCCTGGCAGGATTTGTATAACATCGTGTGTCGATCCGTTCCCGGACGAAATGTAGTTCTTCGCTTCTTCCAACATACTCCCTGACCTGATTTGATTTGATGAGTTCAGCGAGGTTCTTCGCGAACAGCCAGACAAAGACTTCAAAGAATTCAAACTCCTCGGTATCGAGATCCGCCGTATCAATCTCGGTGATCGGGAGCGATTCTGTGTAGGAGAGCATCTTGAGGACGTTGCCAGCGATGATAGACTTATGGGCTTCATACCCGTCGTTCTTGAAGAGTTTGGGAAGAATTTGGATTGTAAGATCTCCAACCCTGACTACGCCGATGTAATTCAGAGGTTTGAGTGTTTTCCGGCCGATTTCAAGAAAATGTTTTGTCTTGTTGAGCTGCTCGAACTCCTGGAGGGTTTCCTCCGTCAAGTACAGCACGTTCTCTGTTGCGGAGAATGAGTCGGTCTCCTGAGCCAGGTTGTACTGGTAGGAGACGTACTCAAAGAGTGTCGCAACCGTCTTGCTCACAGCAGTCCACCAGTTGATTCTGTTTTGGTCTTCTCAGTGAGCTGGGAGCATGCCCGAATGAAGTCGTCACCAAAAAGCGGTTCCCTGAATTTGAACGACCGACCATCGACCTCCACGAACTCTTTGCCGAGGATCTTCTCGAGTTTTGCAGGAGCGTCGTAGAAGTACTCCTGAAGCAGTGGGAGAATCTCGTGATACCAGGTGAAGGCAAGCGATTCTGTTGCCTCGTCCACATTCGTTGCCTCACTCATACGCATGAGATAACTGTGTCCGATCTGATGATCTCTATCATAGAGTGTGGTTATCTGCTGGTTGATGTAGGAGAGGAGATCGATCGAGAGTGAGTAAATCTCTTGCAGATCTGCATCTTCACTCGTGAGATTTTGTTTAAGCGCTCCGTAATCCGGCATCAACTCGATGAACCCGAACCGCCGGCGGAGAGCGACATCGATGAGGGCAATACTCTTGTCTGCCGTGTTCATGGTGCCGAGGATATAGAGGTTCGGTGGGATGCCAAAGGAGGTCTTTGAATACGGCAGCGTCGTGACCATCTGGTTCTTTGCGAACAACCGTTTGTCAGCCTCGAGAAGTGTGATCAACTCTCCGAAGATACGAGAGATGTCCCCCCGGTTGATCTCGTCTATCATCAGGTAAAACGGGACGGCGTCAATGTGCTTTCTTGCTTCCTGTTCCTCGTCAGGATGCAGTGTCGGCATCTTTCCTTTCTCGTACCAGTCCTTCTGTATCCCGGCCTTTTGCATAAGGGCATTGAAGGCCTCCCGACAGAGCCGCTTGAAGATCCCCTCCTGGATCACGTACTGAATCTGCCCTTCGTCTGTGTTGACCGGCCGGAGCCCCTCGATGAACTCTTCATATGAGAAGGACTGATGAAAAGTGACGAATTCATAGGGTTTGATTGTCTCGTCTTCCTCAGTAAACGTCAGGTGCAACTCATCGGGATTGACATGTGCGAGAGAGAGCAATTGGAGTGCTTCATTATAATCGAGGGGAAAGAGCGTTCCACGAAGGTTTACCCTGATCGGCGCTGCGTCCGAGAGGAGAGCATCGGTTTTTATTGTCTGCCAGTCGGGGCCTTCGACTCGCTTAATGCCTCTAATGGAGACTTTCGGGTAGCCGTCAGTCCCAGGCTCTTTTCGAACGCATTGAGCGATTGCATAGACTTTGTGATATTTCTTTCCGGCGTAGACGAAGATAATATCATCCTGTTGAATCTCTTCAAATGCACTTCTGTATTTCCCGGGCCAGAGTTCTGTCTCTTCGTTCCAGAGATTCTCTGGATCCCATTTTTCGGGGTTAATAGTGAGCCAGAAGAATTGCGTGTCTTCCAGAATGTTTTTTTTCTTGACTGTTGTTGTATTGTGCTGCTGAACAAATTCCTTAACTGCCCATGTCTTCCCTGTTCCCGGAGGACCGTAGAGGATGATCTGATTTTTCCTTTTTAATAACGATTCCAGTCGTTCAAAATGCGGATTGATCACTTCTCTTACTCCATTTGACATGAGCTGATATATAGTCTCAAAATCGTCTTTGGAAAGTTCAATGATAGTTTTTTGCCAGTTCCCTTTCGCTGATGCGGGTTTGTTTACTTCATCGCCGGTAATTATCCAGCCTACGTCGCGGTAAAATGGTTGTTCTAATTGTGTGTTAATTTTTACAGGCGACTTCACGATGCCGATACCAAGGATCTTCTTCATGCCCTTATTCGCAACGATATAATCACCCACCCTCACTTCATGGGTGAAGTTCCAGAGCATTTCGGACTGTATTTGAAAGGCTCCCGGCTTTCGGAGGTAATCATAATCAGGATTTGTTAGGTTCTCGTTGGCGATTTTCTGCATTTCCTGTCGAAATGACTCAAGGTCTGGAGCGTTCTGGAGTCTTTCGAAATAGTACTCTGTAAGTTCTGTATAATTTACACTCGCGATGCCCTGAGGAACCCATATGGTATCCCAGTGCACTGCGTTCCAACCTGGGGCCACCTTCCAGTAGCGTGCACTCTTTGTGGCTTCACGTTTGGAAAGTATCGCCTCTGGTTCGATCTCCGCAAGTGTCTGAAGCACATGCTCACGCGTAATGCTTTTTGGAATTCCCACCTGCCCATCTCCATGGTTCTATAACAGGGGATGCGGTGCATCAATATTTAACTGCTTTGAAATCCTTTTTTTTGCCTTACTGGGCTTGTTGGATCTTTTTGATCTCTTTAAGGTTCTTTGAGATAGAGTTGTCTGGTTTGAGAACAGAGTAGACTGAATTACAGTACTCCCATTATAGTCGTGTACTCGTCTCGGGACATTCGCATTCTTTTTTGCTTCAGACCACGAAAATTACACTCAAATACTTCTATTGATCATACAGATTGTAAGACATCTAGGGGTTGCTAAAGAGGTTCAACAGGATGAAGGTTCAGAATGCCAAGCCGTTTTTGAAGTGGGCTGGTGGAAAAGGCCAGTTGTTAGAGGAATTTGAGACTCGATTTCCCCTAGAAGTGAAAGAGGGCCTTGTAGATACGTATGTTGAGCCGTTTGTAGGTGGAGGAGCGGTCTACTTCTATATAAACAACAATTACACCTTTGATGAGTGTCATATTTTTGACGTAAACGAAGAGCTTGTGCTGGCTTATACTGTTGTCAAGAATGATGTTGACGAACTCATTGAACTACTGAAAGATATGGAAACGGCATATCTGAAATTAGATCCTGATAAGAGACAAGAGTTGTTTTACGAAGTCCGTAACAAATTCAACGAGTTTAAGGCCTCTATTCAGTGGCAGAGATACAGTAGAGCGTGGGTCCAGAGAGCGGCAGATCTCATATTTCTCAATAAAACTTGCTTCAATGGCCTATTCCGGGTCAATTCGAAAGGCGAGTTCAACGTGCCTTTTGGTCGGTATAAAAACCCAAAAATACTGCATAAAGAAGTGCTCCAGAGCGATTCGGTTCTCCTCGAAAATACGAACATACATCTTGGTGACTTCTCGACATGTGCTCAGTATGTCGATGAGAGCACGTTCGTTTACTTTGATCCACCCTACAGACCTCTGAATCAGACTTCGAGTTTCACCTCCTACTCCAAGGATGGTTTCGGAGATGATGACCAGAGACGCCTTGCTGAGTTTTTCCATACTCTGGATTCAAGAGGAGCGAAGTTGATGCTAAGCAACTCGGATCCTAAAAATGAAGATCCATCCGATCATTTCTTCGAAGATCTCTATTTAGACTATCACATTGATCGGGTTTCGGCTCGTCGTGCAATTAATTGTAATGGTGAGAGGCGGGGCGAAATCAATGAATTGATAATAACCAATTACAAAACTGGAAGAAACGATCTTCCGGTGCTTTGATGGGAAAAAACGACGAGGCATGGCAAAACGTCTTTGATAATCTCAAACTTCTGGAAAAAATCAATAATAATGGGTTTGTCTATGTTACAGCTGATGAACTGAAAGAGAACAGTGGCAGTCATCGTGAACCCCGGCTGATGGCAAAGCAGGATTCCCTGAGTTTACGGCCTACGATTTTTAAAAAGCATGATCTCTCTATTTTTCCTGTCGACAACGGCAGGTACATCATTTTCAAAGACGACACCCAGCAAAGTTACTATTCGTGCGGCGCTTCGCTGGATAGTGCCTTAATCACAGAATACGTCCCTAGGGCTGAAATTCAGAATTTTAAGACGCTTCAGTTAAGTACGATTTCAAGCGAATCCCAAGCAATCGATTACGCCTATCTTGTATCCCTATTGAAGACGTTTACCCGTGAATCAGAGTTATTTTTGACTATTCGTGGGAGATTACGTTCAAACGAGTTCAATTTCCGTCTGCCCGGGTACGACCATCGTGTCGATGTATCAGGAGTTCAGATTGAGGTTGATGCTGGTTTCGAGAGCCAGAATAAGATATATATCCTGGAGGCCAAAATCGGGAGGCGGGATGACTTCCATATCCGACAGCTCTACTACCCGTATCGAGACTGGTCCATCCGGACAGGCAAAGAGGTTGTTCCAATATTCTTTATTTATACCAATGGAACTTTTTATCTGACCGAATTTAGGTTTGGTGATGAATTTGGGGATTTGGAAGTTGTTCGGTCTCAGGGATTTGTAGTTAACGAACCTGCTAAGCAGATCATTAATCTCAGTGAGCTCGTCAGAACGGTCTCGGTCGCTAGCGAAGAGCCTCAAGGTGTTCCATATCCTCAGGCAAATGACCTTGACAAAGTCATAGACCTCGTGACCAATTTTGAAGAGGATATCCTCAATACAAAGGAATCCATTTCTACTTTCTTTGACTTCGATGAAAGGCAGGGGGATTACTATGCCAATGCTGCTATCTATCTTGGATTCTTGAAACGTGACGATGACAGGGGAAACACATTTGAACTCACTCCTCTTGGCGAAACATTACGACGCTACAACAACCGGAATCAGAGGAATCTGTTATTACTCAAGCAGGTTCTGGCAAAACCCACCTTCAATACATTACTCCATGATCTTATCCAACTAAATTGCAACCTTGAAAGATTGAGCCTCGCTCACATTGCAGATGTTATTGAGGCGAACACTACGCTATCCGGGAAGACGCTACGCAGAAGGGCTTCAACTGTTAAACGATGGTTCCAGTGGATCTGTGATAACGTTGAATTCACATTCTGAGAATGAGTTCAGTGAGTAAAGTTCATTTTTTGCTTCTCTGTAGATCATGGAGCCTAGTAAAAGGGGTTTGAACCACCCCTTTACTTGCTCTTTGAATTTTTCGACGCTGCTGCCTGAGCACGTGCTTTAAATTCCTGGTTCGTCCCGGTTTTGTCCGCATGCGCCTGAATCCGGCTTGCTGCTTTCGGTGTCATTGACTTTTCTGTCATGTCTTTCTCATCTCCTTTGTTACACTATAACGTCCCCTTTAGAGAGATATAAGTTAAATCTGAGTGTAAATTGCGGCTTTTTGCACTTTACCGGTAAAGCGCAATACACAAAACTTTACCCTTCAAGAGGGGTAGAATATTATTATAGGCTTATCGGCGGGCATTGCATGAATACCGGGGCGAAATTGAGCAAAAAACAATGGTCTATTCTGAAGTATTTCATCGAGCAGGAAAGTGCGTGCATGGGTGCCTGCAAGGAGGGGGCGCCCCTCCGCCGGTTCAAGACGATCGCGTACAGGATCGAGCAGGAACTCGGTATCAGTCGCGTCGGTGCCAGGGACATCTGTGAAAAATTAAGAGATTACGGATTTTTTGAATCGACAGAGGAATGGTCAGATCATCAGCGCACCACCCATTACGCACTTCACCCGAAGCTTTCTCTGCCGTGCATCCGGCTGCTTGTCCTCGGCATGCGTGACTTCTACAGCCTGCCGGAGCAGATTGCATTCATGGACCTCGCATATGTCGGGCACCAGATCGATCTCGCGCTGGTCAACAATATCTTGGCAGAGAAGGGTGTGTCCATCACCCGTTCAATCGACATACTGGACTGGGATCCGCGGGAGGTGCCTGGCATCGCCGCCACCTGCGACTACATCAACGGGGAAACCTTGCAGGCCATCAATCATGAGGAGTTTGCGCGAGGAGAGATCGCACAGGCGGAGGCTCGTTCATCTGATTTTTCGTCATTCCTGCTCCAGCCGGTCTATGTATTATCCTTTCCCATCGTCCCCACTGGATTGTCACCTGCCGAGCGATTTCTCAGGGTTCAGGAGAGGAATAGAGATTTCTTCGATGAGAATCCCGACCTTGTGAAGTTCCGGAGCGGGTTTGATCAGCCGTATGGGGACTTTCTCACGAAGCGCCTCTTGACACCCATTCTCGCGCTCATCCGGATATCACCGTCGGCACTCTGCGAATTCGTTTGCGGCACCTGGGAGTCGTTTGATATACGATATGCATATGGCATCATTATCACTCCGCCTTGGGGCAGTGGAGTTCCCTGCAACCTGCTCTTTTCGCTGGTCGCACTTGCTGTCGCGGACATATCCCGAACAATGGAGATCCCGCGATCAAGCATGGTCGAAGATGCCTTCGTCCGTTCTGGCCTTCCAGGCAGCACGTCGCAGAAGAAGGGGGCCCTGCTCGTCCTGTGCCTGACTGACGGCTATGATCTCTGTTTCGATTACCACTTCTCGACGCGGAAATTGTCGCCCGATCGACGGCCCTCGATGGAGCCGTCCCATACCGTTAGTGTTACGTATTCATTTCGTGATGATGGAGGAGCTTCTCAGAACCGTCTCTGCCACAGTGCAATTCGCGACCCTCTCCGCTTCCTTACGGAACTGCGGAACACGAAGAACTTGGTGTCACATCACCTGCAACGGATGTTTTCCAACCGGATGAGAAACCTGGTGCAGTATTACGATCCAGAGAAGGTGCCGTCTTACCGGTTCATGGAATGCCTTATCGAGGAAATAAACCATGTTCTCCTTCGAGAGGATTTCTTCGATCTGGAGCTCTTCTCACGGTCAAAAGTTTCAAAGGAGACGCTGGAGTTTGTTGGTCACATCCATAAGTATGACTCTGATTCTTGGATCTGGATACAGAGGACAAACCGATACTTGTTTGATGAGGCGTACTTTGGATTGATAGAGGACAGCCGAGATCCAGATGCCGGAATAAAGAAACAGTCGTTCGAGCCGGTTGTCGATGAAAAATCCCTTGTCCTCGTTATTGGGACGTTTCCAAGCAAATCTTCGCTGGTTGACAGGGAGTACTACGCAGATCCTGACAATATGTTCTGGAAGGTGATGGAACAGTTGTGCAAGATCCCCAGTGACGCGACATATGAAGAACGGCTTGCTGCTCTCCGCTCCAACTACATCGCACTCTGGGACCTGCTCACCTGGGCGGTTTGTGACGGGACAGTGCGGCACTCGATTGTTGATTATGCGTTCAACGACATCGTCGGGCTCCTGAAGCAGTATCCGAATATTAGGGCAATTGTGCTGAACGGTATCGGCGAGCAGTCGCCGGAGAGATGGCTTGAGGAGTACCGCAAAGGGTTGTCGGAGGAAGACCGGCATGTCCTGGAATCACGGCATATCGAGGCGGTCATCTGCTCAGGACCAGAGAACCGGGGAGAATTCGAGCGAAAACGGCTTGAATGGCTGGAAAAAGTTTGGGGTAGAGTCTATATGTACGTAAACCCGAAAAGCATCCCCTGATACAGATCCATCCTGTCCGGCCTGCACGAGAAGCAGCACTGCGGCATTCATCGCGCTGGGCGAGCGATTGGAGAAGATCAGGAAACGCCACGAACAGAGTTTTCTCACCAGCCTTGAGTTCCTGAAAGCGATTCTTGAGGTGGCCAGGGATGTGGTCGAGGCCGAACGGGAAGTCGATCCGGAAAAAGAACGCGATTAGGCCAAAGAAGCGCTCACCGAACTCTTCAACGAGGCAAATAACACTGGAACTCATATCATCGCCGAGTGCATTGTGAACGATATCGATGGGATTGTGCAGAAGGTACATTTCCCGGACTGGCAGCATACCTCACAGGGCGAACGACTCGTGCAGAAGGAACTTCGCCGTACTCTACTCAAGTACAAACTTCATACCGACCAGGAGCTCTTCGATCGGGCCTATGCCTACATTCGACAGTATTACTAATTTATCGAGCGTCCTGTCACCCAAAACACCGAAACAGAGCGTAATGCGCCTATAGCCCCGGAAATCAGTGAGCCCCCTTACCTGTTTACCAGAGGTTTTTAACGGAGTAAAGCAGCCTTTTTGTCGCGTACTTATATGCGTGGCTGCAGGGCACTAAATCTCAGAACAAGATGCTGCTATGGGGATTTGAACCCCAGTCGTCGGCGTGAAAGGCCGACATGATTGGCCCCTACACTATAGCAGCAGGTGCAATGTTGCCATACAACTTCGATGCCCGAAGATAAAAAAGTTGTGCCGGGACGGCCCCGGCCGGCCGCCCGGTGACCGGAACTTCCCGGCCCGGAGACACGTTCCGCTCACCCGTCGATCGGGGAGCCTTCCTTCTGGGTGACGGCCTTGAACGCCGCCATCAGCTGCCGGGTGATGGGGCCGGGCTTGCCGTTCCCGATGACCCGGCCGTCGATCTCGCGGATCGGGCCGACTTCCGCCGCCGTTCCCGTGACGAAGACCTCGTCGGCCGTGTAGAGGTCGAAGTAGCCCATGTTCCGCTCGAGGAGGGTGATGCCCATCGACTCCGCGATCTCGAGCACGACCGCCCGCGTGATGCCGCGCAGGTTATTCAGGGTCGGCGGGGTGATGATGGCGCCGTCCTTGACGACGAAGATGTTGTCCCCGGAGCCCTCGGCGATGTAGCCCTTGGTGTCGAAGAAGATCGCCTCGTCGACGCCGCGGTAGTTCGCCTCGATCTTCGCGAGGATGTTGTTCAGGTAATTGAGACTCTTGACGTTCGGCGGCATCGACTCCGGCGGGGTCCGCCTGACCGAGACGCAGACCGCCCGGAGGCCCTTCTCGTAGAGGTCGCCGTACATCGCGCCCCATGAGACGGCGATGACGATGACGGTCGGCTTCGCGCACTTCCGGGGGTCGAGACCGAGGTCGCCCTTGCCCCTCGTCACGATTGGGCGGATGTAGGCGTCCCGCAGGTTGTTCTTCCGCAGGGTCTCCTTGATCGCCTCGGCCATCTCTTCCTTCGCGATCGGGACGGCAAGGTCGATCGCCTTCGCCGAGTCATAGAGCCGTGCGATGTGCTCGTCGAGACGGAAGACCCTTCCGTTGTAGGCGCGTATCCCCTCGAAAACGCCGTCGCCGTAGAGGAGCCCGTGGTCGAAGACCGAGACCTTCGCCTCCTCCTCCGGGACGTATCTGCCGTCAAGGTAAATTATCATGGGAATAGTGTGGTATCGAGGTGCTTGTATCTTTTGCGTTTCGTGCTGCCGCCGGC
>JAEWMO010000019.1 GCA_023457135.1 Methanobacteriota archaeon
ACGGAGGGGGTCGCAAAGAACGCCTCCAGGTTCTTTCCCATGAACGCTCCGTCCTGCTCGTATCCGAAGATCGAGGCGAAGCCCGGGTTGGCATACATGATGGCCCCGCTGATATCGGCGATGAGGATGCCGTTCGTTGAGGATTCAAGAGCGCTCTCCTTGATCTTCAACTCCTTCTCGGTGAGGATCCTGTCCGTGATGTCCCGGGCAATCGCCACAATATACTGCTCGTCACCGAAGGTGACGGACCGGACGGTGATCTCCATCGGGATCTCCCTTCCCTCCCGTGACACGAGGTGTGCGGTGCAGGTCTGCCGGGAGCCGGATGGAAACCCGCTGCTCTTCCGGACGGTCTCAAGGAACCCGGGCTTCTGGTGCGGGGCGATCAGGCTCGCAAACGGTATCGCAAGGAGCTCTTCTTTTGAACGGCCCAGATACGTCGTTGCCGATGCGTTGACATCCGCAAGCCTCCCGGTGTCCGCCCGGATCAGGAAGATCGCGTCGTGCGTCTGGTCGAGCAGGGCCCTGAACCGTTCGAGTTCGGCGAGCCGGCTCTGCAGCTCCGGATAGTAACTCTTGTGCAGAGAGGTCTCTCCAAGGCCGATGATCTTCTCCCGGAGCGCATCCCGGTCGTCTGGAGGGTCAGAGTGCATACGCATAGATCTCTTCGAGGTCTTCGCAGGTCAGCCTGCGCGGGTTCGTCACCATACAGGGGTCGGCATAGGCTCGTCTCGCAAGGGTGCGAATCGCGTCCTCCCGGACACCGACTGCGGCGAGGGTCTCCGTGACGCCGAGCGATCTCCTGAACGCCGCGACATTCTCTGCCGGCGTTCCCTGTCCGCCCTCCCCTGCGCCGAGGATCGCTCCTACCCGGTCGTAGCGGTCCGGTGCCGCCCCGTAATTGGCCGCGATCACGTGCTCAAGGAGCAGTGCGTTGCATCTCCCGTGCGCAAGATCGCAGGCGCCTCCGAGGCTGTGCGCCATCGCGTGTACGGCGCCGAGGCTGGCGTTCGAGAACGCGAGGCCGGCGTGGAGGCTGGCGAGGAGGGTCGAGAACCGCAGGTCCAGATTACGGGGCTCTCTGACGGCTGCAGGCAATGCGCTCGAGATGAGCCGTATCGCCTCGAGTGCGTGGACATCGGTCATGGGCGAGCTGGCATTCGAGACGTATGCCTCGATCGCGTGGCTGAGGGCGTCCATGCCGGTGTCCACGGTCAGTTCCGGGGACATCGTCGTCAGCGGTTCCGGATCGAGCAGGGAGATGTCGGGAACGAGTGTCTTTGATATAATGGCAATCTTACGCTTTTTTGATTCATCCGTTATGATGGCAAACTGGGAGACGTCGGCAGAACTCCCGGCGGTTGTCGGGATGCAGATGAGCGGCGGCGCGGGCACCGGCACCCGGTCGACGCCCTCGAAGGCGAGGATATCCTGCATATTGGAACTTGCTATCCCGATCCCTTTGGCGCAGTCCATTGGGCTTCCTCCGCCGACGGTGACGATGCCGTTGCACTCCTCGGACCTGTATACCTCCATGCCCGACATCACCTGCCTGGAGCGGGGATTTACGGAGACGGCATCAAAGATAGTGAATGATACACCTGCTTCGGTCAGGCTCTCGCCGACGGCATCCGTCCAGCCGGCAGCCCGGACGCCGGGGTCGGTGACCAGAAGCACCTGCTTCATCCCGAAATTGCGTGCATACCTGCCTGCAAGCTGCAGTGCCCCGTGCCCGCAGATAAACTCCGGGGCTACGAACTTTCTCAGGTCAAGCTGGCTTCTCTGGATCATACGTGCGAATTGTGGTATCGGCGATCGAAGCTAGATCTCCAACCAGTTGTACGGAGCCGGAACCATATATAATTTGGTGAATAGCCTTAACGAACTAATATACAATACTGAATGATAATCGTGTAACCCATGTCGATTACGAAATTTTATACATAGATTGGGCATATTATGGAGGAAGGCACGATTCCGCAAAGACAGTGAAGTCCCCGGTGCCGCCCGCCGGTGCACATTGTTCTGCCGAAGATATGCGCCCCAGAGTTACTTATGTCAACCGCATCTTTATAACCTCACGTGGCGTGGGGGGATGTATGGCAGAGAAGAGTCGTCCACCGCTGCCGCCATTCACATATGAAACAGCGGTACAGAAGGTCCGTATGGCCGAAGATGCCTGGAACTCCCGTGACCCGGAGAGGGTCTCGCTCGCGTACAGTGCCGACAGCGTATGGCGCAACAGAGCGGAGTTTATCAACGGCCGCGAGGAGATTGTAGCGTTTCTGAAGCGAAAGTGGGCAAAAGAGCTCGATTACCGCCTGATAAAGGAGGTCTGGGCGTTTCATGAAGCACGTATCGCGGTGCGGTTCGCGTACGAATGGCATGATGATGCGGGCAACTGGTTCCGCTCCTACGGGAACGAGAACTGGGAGTTCGATGAGTCCGGTCTGATGCGCCGCCGCTACGCGAGCATCAACGATCTGCCGATCCAGGAGGGGGAACGGAAGTATCACTGGCCGCTGGGACGACGCCCCGACGATCATCCCGGACTCTCCGATCTGGGGCTGTAACCTTCCCGGAGCCCGGGGCAAAGACCGGTTGCTGAGCCGCCGCTCTGTCCGCAACCCTGCAGAAAAGGGGTCGGAGCAGGTTCCGGCGCACCCTGCCGGCCATCCCTGATGGAACCCGGCTCACTCCTCGACCGCGATCTCCGAGATGTAGGCCACGCCCACCTTCGCCCGCCGGATCCGGGTGCTCTCCTGGAGGTGCCGCATATCGACGAACTCGGCCCCGGTCACGATCCGCTCGATCTGCCGGGAGAGATCAAGTGTCGCATCCCACGGCACTCCCCGGAAGATGACGCCGTGGTTGTGGAGCTGCAGTTGCTGCGTTTTCGGACGATTCCGGTCGGTAAGGGCTGAGAGATTCTCGTTGCTGCAGGCCGAATAGTCTATCCCGAACCCGAAGCTGACCATCGTGTCCCCGCGGTACTTCGGCTCATTGTTCTCTTCGAGCCAATCTTTCGCGTTCTCTTCAGCGTTGATGGGAAGGCCGTTTGCCGGGGACGATGCAGCGATAGGCGCTCTCTTCACCCCAAGACTGCAGACCCCATCGACAACGGCCCACATGGCAAGTGCGACGATCCCGGTAAACTCGCGCCTCTGCTCCCGGGCAAAGTCAAAGATGGTGCGGTATACGTCGGAGAGCGTGATGCTGCCCTCGTCCCCGGCGTCGACGGTGACGATCTCGTGAAACGGCCCGTCGAGCGCTACGTTATACCCGGAGTAGATGCGGAGTTCCCCGGTGTCCTTCACCGGCGTGAAGAAGTCCGGTGTGGCGTTCCCGTCGGTCGGCAGCCATACGACCGAGCCGTGCAGGGTGATCATCTCCCCAAGGAGCGGGAGCGTCTCCGCAACGCCCTCTCCGAGCGCGCCGATACCGAGTGAGTAATGGAGATCCGAGAACGGTATTGCACGGATATCTCCTTCGGTCAGGCAGGCGCGCAGCATCTTATCCAGGCTGCCGGTGACCCGGAGCGACGCACTCCGTGCAGAGGCCGGCTCGACGGTATAGGCCACGCCGTCCCGCGTGACCGGGGTCCGGGCCAGCTCGTTGATGACCGAGAGGCTGTCCTGCGGTTTTCTGCAGGCAAGGACGGCCTCCCCGACCGTGGGGTAGAGGGAGAATACCGGCGTCACGCCGGCCATATCGAGAACGCTTCTGGGGTACTCCTGTATCCCGGCAAGGGCCAGGATGCCGCTGCGCTCTTTCAGTCGCTTCTTTACGGCAAGGAGAACCCGGATGCCTGCGCTGCTCAGGTAACTTATTCCGGTGAGGTCGAAGACGACGGAACGGTCGTCAGCCTGCAGCGACGCCTGCACGGCATCGGAGAGTTGCCCCGCACCGTAGCCGTCAAGCCTTCCATGCATCACAAATGTCAGGATCCCGTCTCGTCTCTCGGTCGCTAGGTCCATGTGTATTCCGGTACAGTATCGGAATGCTCCCGGTTATTTTTTCCGAACCGGTTCCGGTCCCCAATTATCTCTTCCGACGGCGCGAGAGATGCAGTTATGCGTGACCGGATCCTGCAGGACACAAAAATACGCACGAAAATCGCATGAAAAGATAGAATGCGAGGGGAGCGATTCGAACGCTCGAACTCCTACGAGACTAGGCCCTCAACCTAGCGCCTTTGACCTGGCTTGGCAACCCTCGCCCTGTTCTTCTATATACAACGCTGTACACCCTAAAATAAGTTGCTCTCCGGGTACCCGCGTATCCCCGGAGACAGACCCGCACCCCGGTGCTCCACCACCGGCTTCGGTGTATATTTATCTGCTCCACGCCAATGTTTCTGCATGTGGGCCGACATCTCACGGGAATTCGCTGATTCCCCGTCCCAGGGCCGGGTGGTCCGCTTTCTGCTCGAGAACGGGTTCGGCATCAACGAAGAGGGACGGATCGTCTGCAACGGCATCGAGATCCCCGCAACGCATATTGGGAGGGCGATCGAGACCGATCGCCGGGTCGTGGACGCCACAGCCCGCCGCATCCTCGAGAACCCCGACCTGCGGGAGGTCTTCCTCCGGATGCGCGCTTCGCCGGACCTCTCGAGGGTCGCCGAGGCTCTCGGCCTCTCGGTCATCACGCTCTTCCCGAAGGACGCGCACCAGAAAGGGATCGTCGGCGCGGCGGTCAAGGTTCTGGTCGACCACGACCTCTCCATCCGCCAGATCTTCGTCACGGACCCCTATCTCGCAGAGGACCCCAGACTCGTCATGATCGTCGACGAGCCGCGGGTGCCGGCATCGGTCTACGAGGAACTGCGGGCGCTCCCGCAGGTAAAACAGCTGATCATCTGAAGAGTTCCATCTCAAGGCCGAGCCTGCAGATCCGCTTCCGTTGCCGCCGGGGCAGGGCGATCGCGTGCTCGAGCCGCTCCTCCATCGTGATCGCGCGGGTCCCCTTCACTAGGTTATCCGCGTGGGCGACGATCTTTTCTTCAATCGTCTGCGGCATACAGTCGCGCGGCAGAAGGCCGAGAAGCGAGCACTCGTCGGCCGTCAGCCCGGCACCGATGTGCCGCTCGACGATGGCGACGATCGCCTCGTCGAGGCCAAACGAGCGGCATAGCGCGCCGCCAACCTCGGCGTGGCGGATCTCGTGCGTCACGCCCCGGCCGATATCATGGAGAAGAGCGCCGGCCGCGACCAGGTCGCGGTCGACGGTGCTGTCGGAGGCGTAGGTGAGGGCAAGGTCGCGCACCGCCCGGCAATGCGCGATGACCCCCTCCGAGCACCCGGCGCGCCGGAGGAGGTCGATGCAGTCCTGCTCACGCACTCCCGAGGCTCTCCTTGATCTTGTTGACTCTTCTCTTGAGGGCGTTCGCGATGAGCTCGTTGTCGAAGTGCTCGAGCATCACCTCGCAGTTCGGGCACTCGAAGTTCCAGTTTGCCGCGTCCGTGAAGGTGTAGATGACGCTGCAGTTTTTGCACATGTAGAAGTCGTTCCTCTCCTCGTAGGAGAGCCGCGCGTCGAGGTGCTCGAGCGCGTCACGGATCTCCTCCTCGAGCACGTCATGGACGCGGTCCAGGCGGAGGTGCCACAGATAGGTGAGCCAGCCGGTCTCGGTGTTCTTCAGGCGCCGGTACTCGGCGAGCCGCTTCTCGTAAAGGGTGTAGAGGGTGTGGCGGACGGTGTTGAGGTTGACCCCGGTCTTCTCGGCGAGTTCCTCGTCGCTGTGCTCCCCTTCCTCGGGGAACCGCCTGAGAAGTTCGATGCCGTCCTCCCCGATCATCCGCAGGATATAGGCGTAGATTGCCGGATCGTTTAACAGTTCGGTGACGGTTACCATGCTCAAATCTTCCCCGTGGGTAATATTGTATAATAGAGTTCGATACGATACCCAGCATACTGGGTGCTCAATATATAATTTTCTTTCCCGTCCCCGGTGGAGAGGCAGCCTCACCCCGGAGGGGGTGAGGCGGGGCGCTCACGCCCCGATAAGCCGCCGGACAGCCGCGGTGTTCTGCTCCAGGCTCTCGAACGCCGCCGCTTCGGTCCTGCCGCACCCGAAGACGCTCACGACGGCATGCCCTTCCTCGAACTCGGTTCCGGGCCAGGGGATGTCGGCGATGCGAGGCGCAAGC
>JAEWMO010000020.1 GCA_023457135.1 Methanobacteriota archaeon
GCGGTCGACGGCGAGGAGGGGCTCCCCGCCGTAGAACGTCAACACGGGCTCCGGGTCCTTCGCAAGGAACCGGTAGAGGTCGGCGAGATCGATGTCGAGGTCCACCGGGAGGTCCTCGTCGACGGCGATCTCGCAGGTATCGGGCGGGTCGACGGTGAAGGCCTTCCCCCGGCAGTAGGTGCAGCAGAGGTTGCAGTTGTCGGTCAGGATGAGATGATAATACACGGGTGGTCTCTCATTATTTGGGGACGGGGCGGGAAAAAGGTGAGGATGCGGGCCCCTTTCTGTTGCTTTCCTGCTTTATTATCTGGATACTTTGTATGGCCTTGCCGACGTTTAGATGGCCCGCCGATAACGGACTACTCACAACTTGAGAAACTCTTCCTTTGTCAGGCGGGCCTGCTTCAGGATCGAGAGAAGTGTCCCTCGGGGAATGGGATCGCGCCGGGGGACAATGACAAGCAGTTTGGTTCCGTCGTTCTCGATTTTATAAAGAGCTACATGGCTCCCCTTTCCGCGATGAGGAGCATAATCGAACCCGGCTGCCCTCAGCTTTGTTATGACGTTGTCGGAAGAGATCAGAGGGAGCTTCGTCATGCCTCGACCTCGATGACCGAGGTGAACTTATGCCGTGACGTCAAAATCGGCTCGATGTCCTGCAGTATCCCAAGTTCTCGTGCATTCTCAAGGTAGAGTTCGATCGCTTCGCGGATGTTGTCCAGCGCTTCCTCTGGCGTATCGCCACAACTGGCGACCTCGAGTTCCTGACACTTTGAGACGTACGTCCCCTCCTCTTCCCAGATCAGGATGGTCAGCCGTATCTTTGTCAATCACGTCACCTTCGATCACTAACAGTTCATGCACGCGTTATAATATTCTTTTCACAGGGACCGGGTAGTGATCGGTCAGGCGGATCCCGGCCGGACTTACCCTTGAGGACCGGGATGCTGTGTGCCGTTCTGTCGACCAGAGGCGCAAGACAGAATACTCTCGAGGGAGAACTGACTCCTATGCCTGAAGCAAAGAAGGAGAACCTTGCCGAACAGGTCATCGACCCCCGCGACCTCGTCGCCTACCAGTCGGGCTCGATCGTCAGCCGGATGCTCGTCTACACGAAGTCCGGCACCATCACGGTCTTTGCCTTCGACGCGGGCGAAGGCCTCTCGGAACACACCGCGCCTTACGACGCCGTCCTCCAGGTCCTCGACGGGGAGGCTCTCGTCACCATCGCGGGCAAGGAATTCCCCGTGAAGGCCGGCAACCTGATCATCATGCCGGCAACCATCCCCCACGCGGTCCACGCCGTCACGCAGTTCAAGATGATGCTGACGATGATCCACGCCTGATACGCCGGGAGAAGGGGTCCGCACAGGCCACTGCCGGATTTTTATAGGTTGGCGACCGGTCTCCCCCTATGCGCACTCCGGGAGACCCCCATCCGGGTAGTTATCTGCCCATCTCCGGGTACGGGATCATCGGCAATCTCAGGACGACGGCACTCGTGGGCCGGAACGGCTCCATCGACTGGTGCTGCCTCCCGCACCTCGACAGTCCGAGCACCTTTGCCGCCATCCTCGATGCCGGGCGCGGCGGACGGTTCTCGGTCTCGGTCACGGGCGAAGAGTACGGCGAGCAGGAATACATCACGGACACCAACGTCATCGTCACCCGGTTCCGGACCGGGTCCGGGCAGCTTGCCGTGACCGACCTGATGCCGCTTTCGGGGGAGATCACCGGCCGCGGCAGGTCACAGGCACCGCCCGTGATCCTCCGTATCCTCGACTGCGAAGAGGGCACCGTGGAGGTGACGGCCGTGTGGTCGCCGCGGTTCGACTACGCCCGGGCCCGGACCCGTATCGAGGAGATCCCGAACGGATGGCTCGCCACCGGCGGCGGCGAGACGATGTTCCTTTGCGGTCTCCCGACCGGCACGATCGACTCAGACGGACGGGGCGCGAACCTTCATGCCCGGTTTGTGATGCAGGCAGGGGACCGGAGGGTGCTCCAGATGCGCTGGGGCCTTGAGGACATGACCTGCGACCCCGCCCGCGCCGAGGCGGCCCTTGCCGAGACGGTCCGGGTCTGGCGGGCCTGGGCGCATTATGAAGACCTGGCGCAGACGCCCCGGTGGGCCGGCGAGTGGCTCCCGTATGTCACCCGGGCCGAACTGATCCTGAAGCTCCTGACCATGGCAGATTCGGGGGCGATCGCCGCCGCTCCCACGACCTCCCTCCCTGAGGAGATCGGGGGAGTCCGGAACTGGGATTACCGCTACGCCTGGGTCCGGGACGCCTCGATGACGGCGCAGGCTCTGGTCTCTCTCGGCCATCCCGATGAAGCGATCGAGTTCCTCCAGTGGATGGAGCGGACCGCTGAGGCGCACTCCGGGGCACGCCATCCCCAGGTGCTCTTTGCGCTGCACGACCCGACGGCCGACCCTGAGGAGATCGAACTTGTGCACCTGGAGGGCTATCGGGGATCGCGTCCGGTCCGGATCGGGAACGCTGCCGCCCACCAGCTGCAGCTTGAGATCTTTGGAGAACTCATCTCCACCGGCTACGAACTCATCCGCCGGGGCGTGAAACCAGGTCCTGAAGGACTTCGGTTTCTTACCGCCGTCGCCGACTACGCCTGCAGCAGGTGGACTGAGCCCGACCAGGGTATCTGGGAGATCCGTGGCGAGCCCCGGCACTTTGTCTACTCAAAGGTGATGGTCTGGGTCGCTCTCGACCGGGCCATCTACCTCGCGGAGCACCACAACCTTCCTGGCGACGTCGACCGATGGCAGAGGACCCGGGCGGCCATCCGGGAGCGGGTGCTCACCGAGGGCTACGATCCCGAACTGGGTTCGTTCGTGCAGGCGTTCGGGTCGAAAGCCCTCGACGCGGTCAACCTCCGGATCCCGCTCGTGGAGTTCCTCCCCTTCGACGACGAGCGGGTCCAGGGAACGATCGATGCGACGCTCGACCACCTGACAAAGAATGGCCTTGTCTACCGCTACCTCACCGACGATGGCCTCCCTGGCGGGGAGGGGGCCTTCGGTCTCTGCACCTTCTGGCTGGTGGACGTGCTGGCACTCTCGGGAAGGGTGGAGGAAGCGAGGGAGATCTTTGACGGGATCGTGGCCCGGGCAAATCGCCTGGGCCTCCTGCCGGAGGAGCTCGACCCGGAGACCGGAGAGTTCCTGGGGAACTTCCCCCAGGCCTTCACCCACATCGGCCTCGTCAACAGTGCCCTCTACCTCGCGCACGCGGAGGGGCGATGGGTTCCGGAGCATGCGCCGGTGGGTATCCCCGGGATAGGGATACGGTGAGGCAGGGGGATCTCATTCTGCCGGGACTGGTGTATGGTTTTTATGGCTGCGCGTGACAACACGGCGATGATGGCTCCCCCTCTCTCCCCCGACGAGTCCCGAACGACGGCATGGCACGCCCTCCCGACAGATGACGTGGCCGGACGGCTCGCCTCCCCGCCGGAAGGCCTCACGGACGCTGAGGCCGCCCGGCGGCGGGAGATCTTCGGGGAGAATGCCCTCCCGCAGAAGCGGCCGCCAACGGTCTTTGAGGTCTTCCTTCGCCAGTTCATGAGCCCGCTCATCTACGTCCTCCTTGCGGCCGGGATCATCTCCATTCTCTTCGCCGACTTCACCGACGCGGTCTTCATATTCATCGTCATCCTGATCAACGCCGTCATCGGTACGTTCCAGGAGGTGAAGGCGGAGAGGAGCGCAACGGCTTTGCAGCAGATGCTCAGGATCTATGCACGGGTGAAGCGGGGCGGCCGCGACGCGACCGTCCCGGCGGAGGACCTGGTCCCCGGCGACCGTGTTTCCCTGGAGTCGGGCGACCGGGTCCCCGCCGACATCCGCATCCTCACGGCACGGTCGCTCACCGTCGACGAATCGCTCCTGACCGGTGAGTCCCATGCGGTCAGAAAGAACCCCGATCCCGTGAATGCAGCGCTCCCCCCCGGCGACCGCCTGGGTATGCTTTATGCCGGCAGCACCGTCATGACCGGCCGGAGCATGGGAGTCGTGGCCGCGACGGGCCAGCACACCGAGATCGGCCAGATCGCCGAGACGGTCACGGCGTCGGAGACGGGCAAGCCCCCGCTCGTCCTCCGCATGGAGGATTTTTCCCGGAAGATCAGCATCGCCGTCCTTGCCGCTACCGGACTGCTTGCGATCATCGTCCTTGGCCAGGGAGTGCCTCCCCTCGAAGTCTTCTTCCTCGCCGTCGCGCTCGCGGTCTCGGCGATCCCCGAAGGGCTGCCGGTCGCCCTGACGGTCGCGCTCTCGATCGCGACGTCACGGATGGCCGGGCGGAACGTCATTGTCCGGTATCTCGCGGCCGTGGAGAGCCTCGGGAGCTGTACGCTGATCGCGAGCGACAAGACGGGCACCCTCACCGTGAACCAGCAGACCGCCCGCCTGGTCGTCCTGCCCACGGGTGAGGAGATCTCTATCACGGGCGCCGGGTATGCGGGCGAGGGCGAAGTTCTCGATACCCATGGTGCCCCGGTAGCCGGCGCTGCCCGTAGCCGCCTGGAACGCCTGGCCCGGGCTGCGACGATCACCAACGAGGCCGCCCTGGAGCAGACCGATGGGGGGGACTGGACGCACCGGGGTGATGCGATCGACGTGGCGTTCCTCGCGCTCACCTACAAGCTGGGGCTGGATCCGGCTGATATCCGCGAGAGCGCACCTCCTATCGCCGAGATCCCCTTTGAGTCTGAACGGCGGTATGCCGCTGTCTGGTATCCTGAGGGTGAAGAAGCCATGGTGGCGGTCAAGGGGGCCGTCGAGACGGTCATCCCGTTCTGCCGGGCCATGGGCGCGGGGGAGAACGGGAGTGTCCCCCTCGATCCGGATCGCGTGCAGGAGGACCTCGACAGCCTCACCTCCCGGGGATACCGGGTGCTTGCCGTGGCCCGCGGCCGTGCAGAAGGATCGGTCTCTGCGGAGAACCCCGAGCTCCCTCCCCTCGAACTCCTCGGCCTGGTCGGGTTCATCGACCCGATCCGGCCCGACGTCCCCGATGCCATCCGGCGGTGCCGCGCCGCCGGAGTCGATGTGGTGATGGTGACGGGTGACCACCCCGCGACGGCCCTCGCCATCGCCCGGGAGCTTGATATCGCGGCCTCTCCCGACGAGGTGATCACCGGCGCAGAACTGGGAGACGGCGAGATCGCGACATTCTCTGAGTTCGTCGACCGGGTGCAGGGTGCCCGGGTCTTTGCCCGGGTGACGCCGCTGCAGAAACTCCGGATCGTCGAGGCCTACCGGGAGAGTGGGGCCTTCGTCGCGGTCACCGGGGACGGGGTCAACGACGCGCCGGCGCTCCGGAGCGCGAACATCGGGGTCGCGATGGGTTCAGGGACCGACGTCGCCAAGGATACGGCGTCGCTGATCGTCACCGACGACGACTTCGCCTCGATCGTCGCCGGGATCGAGGAGGGGCGGTACGCCTACGACAACGTCCGCAAAGTTGTCTACCTCCTGGTCTCGACCGGGTTTGCGGAAGTGCTCCTCTTCCTGATTGCCCTCATCATAGGCCTGCCGCTCCCCCTCCTCGCGGTCCAGCTCCTCTGGCTGAACCTGGTGACGAACGGTATTCAGGGTGTGGCGCTGGCGTTCGAAGGAGGCGAGCCCGGCGTCATGAACCGGCCGCCGCGCAGGCCGGAGGAGGGGATCTTCAACCGGCTGATGATCGAGGAGACGCTCATCTCCGGTGCGGCTATCGCTCTCGTCGCGCTCGGCGCCTGGTACTGGCTCCTCGCAAACGGGTGGGACGAGTTCGCGGCCCGGAACCTGGTCGTCCTGCTGATGGTGCTCCTTGAGAACTTCCACGTCTTCAACTGCCGGTCGGAGTTCCTCTCGGCCTTCCGGGTCCCGATAAGCCGCAACTACTTCCTGATCGCCGGCGTCATCGCCGCACAGGGTATCCATATCGCCGCGCTCTACATCCCCATTCTCCGGGATGTCCTCCAGCTGCAGCCCGTCTCCCTGGTCGAATGGCTCTCGCTGCTTGCCCTCGCCTCATCGGTCGTGGTCGTGATGGAAGTCTTCAAGGCAATCCGGAAGCACCGGCCCGGAGATCACTCGCGAGGAACCGGTAGGAGCCGGCAGGATCAGCACCGGAACTCTTCGTGAGGCCTTCCCGGCGGAGAACGCCTTCCTGCGGCGGCAGAATGACGATCTATCCCTGTTCCACCATGAGGAGAGGCCTGTTGGTCACTGCCTGCAGATATTTATATGCCGGTGACAGATCCCTCTCCAGGAATACACCGGGAGATGGTACCGGCGGCATTCCCCGCCCCGCCGGGCCGAAGGGTTCCACCAGGCTCAGTCTCCATCGATACAGGCTGCCCGGTATACCCGATTGCCTCTCTTCTCCCGGACATCCGCATCCTGCAACGCACATGCTGTGAGATGATATCATGGACACCTCTCTCTCCCCCGACGGATCCCGGACGACGGCATGGCATGCCCTCCCGACAGATGACGTGGCCGGACGGCTCGCCTCTCCGCCGGAAGGCCTCACGGACGCTGAGGCCGCCCGGCGGCGGGAGATCTTCGGGGAGAACGCCCTCCCGCAGAAGCGGCCGCCGACGGTCCTTGAGGTCTTTCTCCGCCAGTTCATGAGCCCGCTCATCTACGTCCTCCTTGCGGCCGCGTTCATCTCCCTCCTCTTCGCCGACTTTACCGATGCGGTCTTCATCTTCGCAGTCATCCTGCTCAATGCGGTCATCGGGACGTTCCAGGAGGTGAAGGCGGAGAGGAGCGCGACGGCTTTGCAGCAGATGCTCAAGATCCGTGCACGGGTGAGGCGGGACGGCCGGGAGACGACCGTCCCGGCGGAAGACCTGGTTCCCGGCGACCGCGTCGTCCTGGAGTCGGGCGACCGCGTTCCCGCCGACATCCGCATCCTCACGGCACGGTCGCTCACCGTCGACGAATCGCTCCTGACCGGCGAATCTCACGCGGTCGGGAAGGGACCTGAGCCCGTGGACGCCTCCCTCTCCCCCGGCGACCGCCTGAACATGCTTTACGCCGGCAGCACCGTCATGACCGGCCGGAGCATGGGCGTCGTGGTCGCGACGGGCCAGCAGACCGAGATCGGGCAGATCGCCGAGACGGTCACAACGTCGGAGGCGGGCAAGCCCCCGCTCGTCATCCGTATGGAGGATTTCTCCAGAAAGATCAGCATCGCCGTCCTTGCTGCAACCGGACTGCTTGCGATCATCGTCCTCGGTCAGGGGATGCCCCCGATCGAGGTCTTCTTTCTCGCCGTCGCGCTCGCAGTCTCGGCGATCCCCGAAGGGCTGCCGGTCGCCCTGACCGTCGCGCTCTCGATTGCGACGTCGCGGATGGCCGGGCGGAACGTTATCGTCCGGTATCTCGCTGCTGTGGAGAGCCTCGGGAGCTGCACGCTGATCGCGAGCGACAAGACCGGCACCCTCACCGTGAACCAGCAGACGGCCCGGATGGTCGTCCTGCCGACCGGCGAATCGTTCTCCGTCACGGGCGCCGGGTATGCGGGTGAGGGGGAGGTTCTCGACACCGGCGGCGCCCCGGTAGCCGGTTCCGCCCGCGAACGGCTGGAGCACCTGGCGCGGGCCGCAACCATCACCAACGAGGCCGCCCTGGAGCGGACCGATGGAGGGGACTGGATGCACCGGGGCGACGCGATCGACGTGGCGTTCCTCGCCCTCACCTACAAGCTGGGGCTCGACCCCGCCGGGATCCGGGAGGCTGCGCCTGCCGTCGCCGAGATCCCTTTCGAGTCCGAACGGCGGTATGCTGCCGTCTGGTATCCTGAGGGTGAAGAGGTCCGGGTGGCGATCAAGGGGGCCGTCGAAACGGTCCTTCCCTTCTGCCGGACCATGGCCGCGGGAGAGGAAGGGAGTGTCCCTCTCGACCCCGGCCGCGTGCAGAAGGAGCTCGACAGCCTCACCTCCCGGGGGTACCGGGTGCTTGCCGTGGCCCGCGGCCGTGCAGAAAGATCGGTCTCTGCGGAGAACCCGGAGCTCCCTCCCCTCGAACTCCTCGGCCTGGTCGGGTTCATCGACCCGATCCGGCCCGACGTCCCGGACGCCGTGCGGCGGTGCCGCGACGCCGGGGTCGATGTGGTGATGGTGACGGGAGACCACCCCGCAACGGCTCTTGCCATCGCCCGGGAGCTGGACATCACGGACTCTCCCGACGAGGTGATCACCGGCGCGGAACTGGGAGATGACGATATCGCGACATTCTCCGAGTTCGTCGACCGGGTCGAGGGCGCCCGGGTCTTTGCCCGGGTGACGCCGCTGCAGAAACTCCGGATCGTCGAGGCCTACCGGGAAAGCGGGGCTTTCGTCGCGGTCACCGGGGACGGGGTCAACGACGCGCCGGCGCTCCGGAGCGCGAACATCGGGGTGGCGATGGGTTCGGGGACCGACGTCGCCAAGGATACGGCGTCGCTGATCGTCACCGACGACGACTTCGCCTCGATCGTCGCCGGGATCGAGGAGGGGCGGTACGCCTATGACAACGTCCGCAAAGTCGTCTACCTCCTGATCACGACCGGGTTTGCCGAGGTGCTCCTCTTCATGCTCGCCCTCATCATGGGCCTGCCGCTCCCCCTCCTCGCGGTCCAGCTCCTCTGGCTGAACCTGGTGACGAACGGTATCCAGGACGTGGCGCTGGCGTTCGAGCGGGGCGAACCCGGCGTCATGAACCGGCCGCCGCGCAGGCCGGAGGAGGGGTTCTTCAACCGGCTGATGATCGAGGAGACCCTGCTTGCCGGAACCGTCATCGCGCTGGTGACGGTCGGAACCTGGCACTGGCTCCTCTCAAACGGATGGGATGAGTTCGCGGCCCGGAACCTGATCGTCCTGTTGATGGTGCTCTTCGAGAACTTCCATGTCTTCAACTGCCGGTCGGAGTACCGCTCGGCCTTCCGGGTCCCGATAAGCAGCAACTATATTCTGATCGCCGGCGTCATCGCCGCGCAGGGTATCCATATCCTCGCGCTCTACACCCCCATCCTCCGGGATGTCCTTCAGTTGCAGCCCGTCTCCCCGGTCGAATGGCTCGCACTGCTCGTCCTCGCCTCATCGGTCGTGGTCGTGATGGAGATCTTCAAGGCGGTGAGAAGACACCGCCCTCCCGGTCACCAGACCGGATACGGGGTCGGGAAGGCCTCCCCCCGGTAGGGGAGGAGGACCTCACCGATCCGGTTCCCGCCGGCGAGATCGGTCATGACGATGCTTCTTGCCGAGACGGTGTAGAGGGTGCTGTCCATGAAGAGCGACCTCTGCACTGCGTCGCGGGAGTTCCAGGCGTAGGAGTTGTCGTGCTCCCGGTGGGTGACCGTGCCCCGCAGGGTGAGCCCCTCCTCCGGGGTCACCGAGTAGACGTAGGCGCCCTGCCAGGTCGTCGTGGTGTAGGAGCCGGGGTATCTCGACCCGGAGTTCTCCACCCTTTTGACCTCGCTCACCGGGATGACGAGGAGTTTTTTGTCTTCCATGAAGAGGAAGGCCTTGTGGTCGCGAAGCGCCATGGAGTCGGTCCCGGCCTCGCCGATCACGACGCTGTCGACCAGAGCGGGGTTGTTCACGTCCGAGACGTTGAAGAGCGCGATCTTGAGGCCGGTCGTCGAGACGCCGCCCCAGGTGTTCTCGCTCGTCTCCTTCCCGACACCGATAAGATGATCGGCGCCGTAGGGGTGGAGGTAGTCGGAGTAGCCCGGGATCTTGAGTTCACCGAGGATGCCCGGGTGCCGGGGGTCCGAGAGGTCGATGACGAAGAGGGGATCGATCCGCTTGAACGTCACGAGGTAGAGCCGGTCGCCGACGAACCGGGCGGCGTAGATCCGCTCGTCCTGCGCGATCTGTTCGAGCCTTCCGATGATCGCCATAGAGGGGTTGAGGACATAGACGTTGTTGTACTGGGCCGACCTCTCCCATCCCCAGTCCTCGACGGTCGTCGCCACCCGGAGGTTCTCGCCGTATTCGTCAAGCGAGAACTGGTTCAAGAGGTGCCCCGGAACCTCTCCCATCGCCCGGTAATCGATCTCCCCCTGCTCGATCGCGAACCGGTGGATGATCGTCCGGTCACGGGTGCCGGTCTCTTCCGGGGGCGTTTCCCTGATTGGCCCGCCATATGCCGGTCCCTGGTTCCGGTAACCGATATAGAGGTTCTTCTGCGAGACAAAGAGGGTGGTGTCGTAGCCGAGGAGGAAGGTCTCGGCGTTGGGAGTGCCAGTGTTGTTCCTGATGGAGAAGGCGCCTGCGGTGTAGAAGACGTAGTTTCCCAGAGGGCTTTGCGGCCGGTAGACGTCGGGCAGGATGGCCTCCCCCTCGCCCGATCGCACCTCGGGAAGAGCAATCCCGTCGTATATCCAGACCGGGGACTCCCGCGTGAGGGCGTAGACGTAGTCGCCGATCATCCGGGCGTCGTAGTAGTCCCCGGTGAAGGTCACGTCCCGGACCCGCTCAGGGTTCCCCCGGTCGCTGACGTCATAGATGTAGGCATGCGTCACCGTCCGCGAGATCGGGACCGGCGTTACGCTCCCTCTGACAGGAGTCATCTCTTCCTCGACCGCTGTGGCAAAGACCGCCAGGCGATCGCCTTCGAGGAAGAGCGCCTTCGGGCTTCCGCCGATCCAGGTCTCGGAGACGATCTTCGCGTCCTCCGCCGGGAAAGCCTCGACGATAGCGAGCGTCCCGCCCGAGACGATGTAGATATACTTCCCGTCGTTCTTCAGGAAGTCGGCCTCGTCGACGCCCTGCACCTGCACGTTCGTGGTGGAATAGTCGCCGGCCGGCGCTGCTGTCGGGGCACTCGTCGCCATCGGTGCCGGGGCATAGTCCACGACCTCGGAACCGGCACCCCCGGTCGTCCGCGGGTAGCCACCGGTCCATCCTCCCTGCTCCTTTAAGAACGCCTCGATCTCCTCTTTCGACCCGAATTTGCGCAGGTCTCCCCAGGTTTCTTCCCCGGTGTTCTCCGACGCGAGGGCGGTCCCGATGATCGCCGCGACCACCAGGCAGCCCAGGGCGACCGCAGCCGCCGGTTTCCAGTTTCCCATATCCGTTCACCTTCCGTTAGAGAGGAAGATTCACGGCCCTGCGTATCAGGTTTGTGTAACCTGCGAAAATTTTCGAAGTCTTCCGGCCGCCCCCTCCTGCCAGGCCGGTGCCGCCAGAACCTCTACCTCGCGGCATCCGGCGTGGGGTGCGGTGTCGTGCGATCGCCGCCTTCGATGACGAAGCGATGAACCGGCTTCTTGAGATCGACAGAGAGGAGCAGTTCCTGATCTACGTTGCGACGGTCGGAAAGAGGCCTTGATCCTGCGGGTGCCAGAGGACATATCCCTCATACCGACCAACATATAGGCAGCAATCCCGGCATTCCTGCCGGGCAAGGCTCATGGAGGTCGCCGCCTTACGCTCTCGTTTGACGAACAGATAGACGCACTCGAGCAGGAACGCGAACTGCTCCTCCAGTTCCCGGAGGAGGAGTTCACTGAGATCATCCGCGAAGTGGGGTTCTCCTGCGACAGTTGCGGCCGGTGCTGCACCCGCGAGTTCAATGGCCACGTCTTCCTTCTCGAAGACGACACCGACCGGGTCCGCTCGTTTGCGCCTGAGGCCGTTATCCCGGCCCCGGACTTCGACGCCTGCGACCAGCAGGGGAGGTTCTACGTATCGGGCTATGCTCTCAGGACGGGCCCGGACGGCTCCTGCATCTTCCTCCGTGACGGCCGGTGCACCATCTACGACCGGCGGTTCTCCATCTGCCGGGTCTACCCCTACATGCTCCACCGGGAAGCCGATGAGAGGGGAGCTGTCGACTGGCGGCAGATCAGCGGCTTGAACGAGCACGGGTGCTACAACACCCCGATCGACGATGCCGAGTGCGCCCGGATAGCCCGTGAGACCCGTGCCTACGAGGCGGCGTTCCTCGACCAGGAGATCCGGTTCCGGCGCGCCCTCCGTGACCTCTTTGCCCGCGAAGGGCTGCGTTACGTCCGGCGGACCTACGACCTCCTGATGCGGGACTTCCGCAGGGGTGCAGAGGTCGAGGTCCGGGTCTTTCACCGCGGCGAGTTCGAGCCGCACCGGGTCACCCGCGCGATCTACGAGTGATACCCGGGTTCCGGCCCAGCCCGCACCTTTTTCTGCTCCCCTTCCATAGGGTGCCCGATGGAGACCCAGGTCCTCCTCACCCTGCTGGTGCTGGTCGCCGCCGCCGTCCTCTTCGTCTCGGGCGTCGTCAGGGTCGACGTCGCCGCAGTGCTCGTGACCCTCGCGCTCGCGTGGCTCGGCCTCGTCACCCCGGTCCAGGCCCTCTCCGGCTTCTCCAGCAGCGCGGTCATCGCGATGCTCTCGGTGATGGTTCTCGGCCGCGGGCTCGATCGGACCGGGGTGACCATCCGCATCGCCCGCGCGATCGTCGGGTTCGCCGGTCCCGGTGAACGGCGGCTGACCGCGGCCGCCTCGCTCGTTGCCGGCGGGCTCTCGGCGTTTATGCAGAGCGTCGGAGCCACCGCCGTCTTCCTCCCCTCGCTGCTGCGGGTCTCTTCCCTCACTGGGGTCCCTGCATCGCGGTTCCTTCTCCCCGTCGGCTACGCCGCGACCCTCGGCGGGACCATCAGCATGGTGGGGGCGGGCACCCTCATCATCCTCAACGATCTCCTCAGGCAACGGGGGTATGCGCCGTTCGAGCTCTTCGCCGTCACGCCGGTCGGCCTGCCGCTCCTGCTCGCCGGGATCGCCTTCTTCTACTTCTTCGGGGACCGGGTCCTTCCCCGGCGCGAGAGGGCGCGGCTGACGCCACAGGAGGAGTTGATCCAGACCTGGTGCCCCCCCTGTCTGGTATCCTACCTCCGTGTCCCGGCCGGGAGCCCCCTGGTCGGGAAGACGCGAGAGGGCGTGCATATGATCTCGCGCTACGGCCTCCACCTCATCTCCATAGCCGAGGGTGGCGAGGTCGTCTACACGCCGTGGCGCTACACCCGGTTCGCCGCCGGGCAGGAGCTCGGCATTCTCGGGGAGGATCCGGACGTCGAACAGTTCAGGGCCGATTTCGGGCTCGAATGGGTCCGGGCGGGGGAGAACACCGCAAACGTCATGACCGACCCGAATGTCGGGTTTGCAGAGGTGATCGTCAGGCCGTATGCACCGGTCATCGGCAGGACCCTCCGGGACCTTGAGTTCCGGGTGACGTACGGCGTCGAGGTGCTGATCATTCTCTCCGGCGAGAAAGAACAGCGGAAGGGTCTTGCCGATATTCCCCTGCAGGCCGGGGATGCGCTGGTCGTCCTGGGGCGCTGGGAACGGCTTCAGGCCCTTGGCACGAGCCGGAACTTCGTCCTGGTGACTCCCATCGAGGGCAGGGCCGGGGTCCGGGAACGCGGCGCGGCAACCGCCGTCCTCTGTTTTGCTGCCGCGGTCGCCCTCACCTACACCGGGCTCTCGATCGCGACAAGCCTGCTGTCGGGGGTGGTCGCGATGGTCCTCCTCCGGGTCATCCCGGTCGGCGAGGTCTACCGGGCCATCGACTGGCGGACGCTCGTGCTGATCGCCGGTCTCCTCCCTCTCGGCATCGCCATGGATACGACCGGAACGGCCCTGTTCATCGCCGACCGGTTGACCGTCCTGGTCGCCGGGTCCCCGACGCTCCTTATTCTCCTCGCCGTTGCGGTCCTCGCGACCATCTTCTCGCTTGTCATGTCAAACATCGCCGCGACGGTCCTGCTGGTCCCGCTCGCGCTCGTGATGGCGGGCTCGTTCGGGCTCGACCCGCGGGGGCTGGCCCTCCTCGTCGGGATCTGCACCTCTAACTCCTTCCTGCTCCCGACGCATCCGGTGAACGCCCTCCTGATGGGTCCCGGAAATTACCAGACCCGGGACTATCTCGTCGCAGGGAGCGTCATGACCGTCGTCTTCATCGTGATTGCCGTCGGCATCGTCTCTCTCCTCTACTTCTGACCGGGGTTTCCCCGTGTCCGAAGCGGCGCCGCGATCTTCCAGTCCGGGTAAACTTTTATGCCGGCCTGAGGCGGAAGGAGCCTTACTATGGAGCGGGAATACGATGTCGTCGTTATCGGGACCGGCGTCGCCGGTTCCGACATCGCCTGGCACTGCAGGGATGCCGGCATGGAGGTCGCGATCGTCGACTACCGGGACTACGGGGGGACGTGCGCCCTCCGCGGCTGTGTCCCCAAGAGAGTACTGGCCGGTGCTGCCGGGCAGGTGGCCCATGTCCGCGACCTCGAAGGGAGGGGGGTTGCCGGTGAGGTCGCGATCGACTGGCCGGAGCTGGTCGCCTTCGTGCGCTCGTTCACCGACCCGATCCCCCGGCGGAAGGAGGAGGGGTTTCAGGGGGCGGGGATCCACACCTACCACGAATTTGCCCGGTTCGTCGGACCGGACCGGGTGACGGTCGGCGACGATGAGCTCACGGCCCGGTATATCGTGATCGCCACCGGTGCAAAACCCCTGCCCCTGGACGTCCCGGGTGCGGACCTCATGACCCCGAGCGGCGACTTCTTCTACATCGAGAGGCTCCCGGAGCGGATCGTCTTTATCGGCGGGGGCTACATCTCCTTTGAGTTCGCCCACGTGGCCGCCCGGGCCGGGTCGAAGGTGACCATTCTCCAGCGGAGCGGGAGGGTGCTCAAAGGGTTCGATCCCGATATCGTCGACCGGCTGGTCCTGGCCTCGCGGGAGATCGGGATCGATGTGGAGATGAATATGCCCCTCCTCTCGGTCGAGAAGAACGCCGCCGGCCTCCGGGTTCGGGCCGGAAAGAAGGGTGAGGAGAGGATATTCGATGCCGATATGGTCGTCCACGGCGCCGGCAGGGTCTCTGCCGTCGAGGGCCTCGACCTTGCGGCCGGAGACGTCGAGACCGACCGGCGAGGGATCGTCGTCGACGACCATCTCCGGAGCGTCTCGAACCCCGCCGTCTACGTCGCCGGGGACGCGAACCCGACGAGTCCGCAGCTGACGCCGGTCGCGGTGATGGACGCCCACGTCGTCGTCGACAACATCCTGCACGGCGACACCCGGGTCGCGGACTACTCCGTCGTGCCGAGCGCCGTCTTCACGACCCCGCCCCTCGCGTCCGTCGGGCTCACGGAGGAAGAGGCGAAGGAGAAGGGGATATCGTATACGGTCAACGCCGGGGACCTATCGGGACGCTTCACGAACCGGAGCATCGGCCAGAAGCACGTCGGCTACAAACTCCTGGTCGAGAGCGGCTCCCGCCGGATCCTCGGCGCCCACCTGATCGGGCCGCACGTCGAGGAGGTGATCAACGTCTTCGCCCTCGCTATCCGGCATGGGCTGACGGTGAACGATCTGACGCTCGACGCGATACCGTGGGCCTACCCGACCCACACCTACGACATCATCCACATGGTGCATCCGCTGGTGAGGAAGTGAATTGGGGGTAAGTTGTCTGAAGTTGAGAGATAGAGGACGGCCCTGCACCCTGTTGGTCACGTTCTGTAACTCACACTGGTTAGAGGTGCTGAACTCTTGGCCGGTCGCTTATGCCCATCCACGGCTTTCCATCGGGCATCGCCAGGCACTGCCCCCGCCCCAGGGGGCGGGGGAGGAGCGCGAAGCGCGGGAGGGGTGGGGGTTGCAGGAGTAGAACAGTCTGTAGGGATGAAGTCTGAAGGTGTAACGTGGGGACAGGGGAGGGGGGATGCTCCCCTCGCACCTATCGGTGCTCAAGCTCGCTACACTCGCACTCCCCGTCAGCCCCTTCCCCCTGTGGCGATACTCCCACGGTCCAGTGTACGGTTTTCTCTAATAGTTTCGGCTATTTCAGCAGTTGCGATTGCACCTGCCAGCCTTTGGACCTTTCACCGATCGATAGTTATCAGTTAAAAATAGCCAAAAAAAGATCTCGCCGGGAGTTCAGGTGGTCCCGGCTCCCCTCACTTCACGCGCCCGCGCCCTCTTCGGCCGGCTTCTTCGCCGGCTTCTCGGGCTTCACGTAGGTGATGGTGTAACACTCCGCCGCGCGCTGCTCCACCACCGGCGGGAGGTATGCCCGCTCCATCGTGAGGCTCCCGAACGGGCAGCCCTCCACGCAGTCTCCACAGGCGATGCAGCGCATCCGGTCGATCTCCCAGACCTTCGCCTCCTTATCGAGGCGGATCGCCACGCACGGGCACCGCCGCGAGCAGAGGCCGCAGGAGCGGCAGGTGGACGGGTCGAAGGCGACGTGCCCCCGGGTGAGGGCGCTCGTCCGCGCCGGGACCGCCGGATACTGCCGGGTGGCCGGCCCACCCGTGAGGTTCCGGATAACCGTCCTTGTCATCTGAAATATGCTCATCCTTCTCACCTCTCCGTGCAGCTGATGCAGGGGTCGATCGAGAGGACGACGACCGGGACATCGGCGAGCTGGGCGCCGGGGAGCATCTTCACCAGCGGCGGGATGTTCGCGAGTGTCGGCGTCCGTATCCGGGCCCTCGACAGGTATTTCGTGCCGTCGCCACGGAGGTAGTAGACGACCTCGCCCCGCGGCTGCTCAACGCGGGAGAAGTACTCGCCGTCGGGTGTTCCCTTAACCTTGACGTCGAGAGGGCCTTCGGGCATCTGGTCGATTGCCCGCCGGATCAGGTCGATGGAGGCGTAGACCTCCTTGACCCGCACAGCGCACCGGGCGTAGCAGTCCCCGGCGGTCTCGACGACCGGTTTGAAACCGAGATCGCCGTAGGCGGCGTAACCGGTCTCGCGGTGATCCATCGCGACCCCGCTTGCTCTCGCGGTCGGGCCGACCGCGCCGAGCGCGTAAGCGTCGTCCTTCGATATGACCGAGAGGCCCTTGAGGCGGTACTTCACCGAGTCGTCGTCTAAGAAGACATCGCCGAGCTCCCGGCACTGCTCCTCGAAGTGGTCGAGCCCGCGGTGAATCTCGTCGAGTTTCTCCTTCTCGATGTCGCGCCTGACGCCGCCGACCTTGCAGGTGCCCTGGATGACCCTGCCGCCGGTGGTGTCCTCGAGTGTGTCAAGGACGCTCTCCCGGAGCTGCCAGGACCGCATGAAGAGATTCTCGAATCCCATCCCGTCGGCGAAGAGGCCGAGCCAGAGGAGGTGCGAGTGGAGACGCGAGTACTCCGACCAGATCGTCCGGAGATACTTTGCCCGATCGGGGACCTCGATCCCCATGATATGCTCGACCCCCTGGCTGTAACTGACCGCATGCATGAAACTGCAGATGCCGCAGATCCGTTCCGCCACGTAGACGTACTCGGTGAACTCGCGCTTCTGCACGAGCTGCTCGAGCCCGCGGTGGATGTAGCCGATGGAGGGGATCACGTCCACGACCAGCTCGTCCTCAAGAACGAGGTCGAGGTGGATCGGTTCCGGCAGCACCGGGTGCTGCGGCCCGAACGGCACGACTATGCGTTCCGGCATGGGCCACCCCCCCTTCGCGTGACGCTGAACGGATACTTTTCTGCCGTCCGGATGAACGTCCCCTTGAAGTCGATGTTGATCCCGACGACCGGGATCCCGAAGAGATCGTGCATCTCGTTCTCGTAGACGAACGCCCCCCAGTAGATCCCGGAGATGCTCGGAACCTCTGTCTCGGGACCGACTGCCAGGCGGAGGTTCCGGTACTGGTAGTCTTTATCGAACGAGTAGTTGATCTCGTATGCCCCGCCGATGTCCGTGCACCCTATCTGGACCAGGCGGTACCCGCCGGCATGGAGTGCCTCGACCTCGCGCGTGAGATCCTCCAGCGCGACGCTGATGGTTGTCTGCTCTTCGTTGACCGTCATGTGCTCTCACCTGCCGCACGCCGTGCGCTCTCTTTGGTCTGCGTTGCGCCGGCCATCTTCTCCCGCTTCTCCTCGAGAATCCCGAGCGCCGTTACAACGCCGTCGATGATCATCTCCGGCCTTGCCGCGCATCCCGGAACATAGACGTCGACGGGGATAACTTTGTCGACGCCGCCCACGATGTTGTAGCACTCCCGGAATATGCCGCCGGATGCGGCGCAGACACCGATCGCGACGACGACTTTCGGTTCCGGCATCTGCTCGTAGATGTTTTTAACCACCTCCCGGTTCTGTTCGTTGATCCCGCCGGTGATCAGGAATACATCAGCATGTTTCGGGTTTCCCGTGTTGATGATGCCGAACCGCTCCACGTCGTAGAGCGGTGTTAAGCATGCAAGCACCTCGATGTCGCACCCGTTGCAGCTGGACGCATCGTAGTGAAGGATCCATGGTGATCGCTTCAGGAATGCCATACTACTCATGCACCTCCAGTCATCATATAGGAGAGGATCGCCAGGTTCAGGATCCCGAGAGCTCCTGCCACGACCCATCCGCTCTTCAGCGCCGCCTGCCACCGCACCCGCGCCGTGACGTTGTCGACGAAGATCTCGGCGAAATACGTCACCGCGACCGCGATGATCCCGATTACGGGGTTCCAGGCGAAGAAGAGGTAGACGAACCCGAGGAGGAAGACGTTCTCGTACCAGTGGGCGATCTCGACCTGGGCGAGCGTTGAACCCGAGAACTCCGTCGTGATGCCCTTGACGATCTCCTGGTGCGCGTGATGCGACGTCGAGATGTCGAAGGGAGACTTTCTCAGCTTGATCGTGAGGATGGTCACGAAGCCCAGGAAGACGCCCGGGAGGTAGAGGATGATCGGGATCGCCGTCGTCGCGATATCGGCGACGAGGAAGCTGTTCGTGACCATGTAGAGCCCGACAGCCGCAAGGATGATCATCGGTTCATACGCCATCAGCTGGATCAGTTCACGCTCGGCCCCGATGTGGCTGTAGGGCGAGTGGGCCGCGTAGGCGCCGAGCACCAGGAAGACGTGCGCGAGCGTGAAGGCGAAGACGATCAGTAAGAGGTCCCCTCCCGCGAAGAAGAGCGCGCCGGAGAGGGCGATGAAGATCAGGTAGGCGAGGACATAGAAGTTCTGCGCCGTGGTGACGACGACCCGCTCCTTCTCGAAGAGCTTGCCCACATCGTAGAAGGGCTGCAGGAGCGGGGGTCCGACCCTCCCCTGCATCCGCGCGGTGATCTTCCGGTCGATACCTGCGATGAGGCCGCCGGCGAGAGGCGCGAGGATGATGAAGAGGACCGCCCCGATAAGCCAGGTCCAGGTCATAGGGCCACCCCCGCAAGGACCCACGATGCAAGGATGAGAACGGCGCAGATCACCGCTCCCGGCAGGAAGAGTTTCGCCTCCCCGAAGTATTCAGTGAGGTAGTAGTTCCGCGTCTGGGCCTCCCGGGTCAGGCCGAGGGAGCCTGCGAAGTGCAGGTCCGGGGTTGAGGTCCTCCCGCCCATGTAGGCCGGGAGGCGTTTTGCGCTCCTCTTAAAGAGGAGGAATGATACCGGGAGGATCAGCAGGAGGGCCATCATCAGGAGCATGATCGCGACGTTTGCCTCTCCGAGGCGTGCCGTAGCCCCATAGATCGCAAGCACGTAGGGCTCGATCAGCATCGATGAGATGACCGGGAAGAGGAGGACGGTTGCTATCACGAGGCCGGTGATGATGTAGAGAGGAGCCCAGGGTTCCTGGAAGAACCCTTTCTCGACCTTCTCCTGGTTCCGGGTGACCGTGACGAGTTTACCCATCCACTTCGCCCAGAAGAAGACCGTAACAGCGCTCCCGTAGGCGAGGATGGCGATGAAGACCAGGCCGAAGGGGGCCTGGACGAACGCCTCGATGGCCGCCCACTTGGAGATCAGCATGCCGAACGGCGCAAGGAACATGCCGGCGATCCCGATGAACATCATGACTGCCATCATGGGCATCCGGACGATCAGTCCTTCCATGTCCTCGATATCCCGGCTGCCGATCCGGTGCTCGATCGCCCCGGTGCCGAGGAAGAGGAGCGACTTCGCGACGGCGTGGAAGATGATCAGGAGGATCGCGGCCCAGACGAGCATGTAGGTCCCGACCCCGGCACAGGCGGCTATCAGGCCGAGGTTTGCTATCGTCGAGTAGGCAAGGACCGACTTTGCGTTGCTCTGCGATATTGCGATCGCGGATGCGACGAGGAAGGTCACGGCACCGACGAGGCCGATGGAGAACCCGGCGAACGTCCCTGCAAAGACCGGCGAGAACCGGACCAGGATGTAGACGCCGGCCTTGACCATGGTGCTCGAGTGGAGCAGGGCCGAGACCGGGGTCGGGGCCACCATCGCGCCGAGGAGCCAGGACGAGAAGGGCATCAGTGCTGCCTTCGTGATACCGGCAAACCCGATCAGGACGGCCGGGATCAGGACGACTGCCGTATCCCCTGATGTGAGCACGCTGGAGAGCTCGATGCCCCCGCTCGTCGCCTCGTTTGCCGCGAGGTAGATGAGCGCGACGACGAATGCGACTCCACCGAGGAGGTTCATCACCAGGGCGCGGAAGGCGTTCCGTGTCGCCTCTTCGGTCTCCGAGTAGCCGATCAGCAGGAACGAACTCAAGGTGGTGACTTCCCAGAAGAAGAAGACCCACATGAGGTTATTGGAGAAGACCAGGCCGAACATCGCGGCGAGGAAGGCGAAGATGACGAAGAAGAACATCCTCTGCCGGTCACGCACCTCCGGGTGGTGGTGGTGATACGTCTCCATGTACCTGACCGCATACACCGCGATCAGGCTCCCGATGAGCCCTATGATCAGGGCCATGATGATGGAGAACTGGTCGATGAAGAGGTTGTTGACCGCATGAAGGTTCCCCGAGAACGTTGTCTCGAGGTAGACCACCAGCGCCGCCTGGATGACGGCCAGCACGATTGCCAGGTAGTTCCTGAACTTTGCGCCCATGTAGATGATGAAGAGCGCGAGACCCATCTCGATGGCCACCATGGCGAGGCTGACTGTCTCCGACGGCGCGGCAAAGTAGACCGCGCCCTCGAATGCATACCGCATAAGCAGGTATATCGACGCCCCGCCGATAGCGAGAGCTGAGAGGGCGACCACCGCGTACCGCAATGTCGTCCGTTTCACGAACAACAAAAGACATGCGACGAGGATGGGGAACAGTATAAGAAAGAGCAGCGTCTGCAACTATTGTCCCTCGTAGGGTAACTATGCCCTACTGACATAATTAATCATTCTAAATGGGCACCCGGCGGTATCGGTCGGCGCACGTCCGGCACCGCTGCATCCCGGGTCCCGGGAGGGGTGGCCGGACGGAAGACCGCGAAGATGCTCGTTTTCGCTTCTACTCCGGCCTGCACGGCAGCACACCCCGCACGCCCCCTTCATGCTCGCCGGGAGCGTCGCCCCGGTAGCGCGGGATGAAGTGGATATGGACGTGCATGACGTTCTGCCCCGCAGCCTCCCCGACGTTGACGCCGATGTTGTAGCCGTCGGGGTGCCGTTCACGATCGATGAATTCCCTGCAACCGTCGATGAGCCGGGCCAGGGCCATCCGCTCGTCGTCGGTCGTATCGAAGTAACTCGGGACGTGCCGGAACGGTATCACGAGGAGGTGGCCGGGACTGACGGGATGGATGTCGTAGCGGGCGTAGCAGAGGTCGTTTGCGAGAACAATATCTTTCGGTGCCGGGTTGCAGAACGGGCATGGCATGGCTCCTGCTCTTGTCCGGATCACTCATGAGGGTTTTGGCCGGGCCGTTCTCAGCCGAGCAGGCGGGCGAGGAGCTTTCCGGCGAGGCTCCGGGAGAGGGCGATAGCGTGCTCGGTGCACATCTCATGGCAGCAGTAGCACCGGATGCAGCGCGATAGATTGATCGTCGCCCTGCCTTCGGCGACGGTGATCGCCTGCACCGGGCATATCCGCTCGCACTTCCTGCAGCCGATGCAGGCCGGCGCGTTCACGGCGGGGCGGGGAGCATAGGTCCTCCCGAACCGCTGGACGACGGCGAGGACCACCCGCCGCCATGGACCGGCCCCGCCGCCCGCGTAGGTCGAGGGTTTCCGGAAGTCCGGGACCGTGAACTCCGCCGGATCGTCGCCGACCGTCCGGACTGCCGCGGGATCGACGAGGCCGCGCTCGGCCGCACCCCTGATGCTCCCGATCTCGAGCGGGTCCATGCCGATGAGCCGCGCGAGGACGGTGTCCACGGCCGCGTAGTCGCTCCCGGCGAGGACCACCCCGATCCTGCGCGGGCTCCCCGACTGAGGACCGTCGCCCTCCATCCCGACGACTGCGTCAACAACCTGGAGCCGGGGCTTCATGCACTCGTTGAGGTCGACAAGCATCCTCCCGAACGCGTACTCGTCCTGGAACCGGAAGTGGAAGACCGGCTTTTCGAGTCCGGGGATGAGGCCGAAGAGGTTCTTTGCGGCCCCGGTCATCCGCGTCCACATATGGGTCTTGGCCTTGGAGACGACCACGATCGCGTCGGCCTCAAGGGCCGGGGTGATGATGGAGAACTGCTTCGTCATCTCCCCTTCCGGATACGGGACGGTCATCGAGCCGGTGTCGTAGTTCAGGACGGCCCCGGTCTCCTCCGCCACCGCCGCAAACCCGCTCCGTGAGTACGCCCGCCGCAGGTTCGCCTCGCTGTAGACGATCCCGGCGCCGGGACTGTCGCCGATGACGACCCGGCACCCGTGCTCCACGAGGAGCCGGGCAACCGTGGCGACGACCGCCGGGTGCGTGGTGACAGACCGCTCCGGTTCCTGGCCCTGCAGGAGGTTGGGTTTGAGGAGGATCTGCTCTCCCGGTGCGACAAACCTGCCTATGCCGCCGAGGAGATCTATTGCCCGGCGGACGGCGCTATCGACTTCGCCGGGGCTGTAATCCTCACACCGGACGACCGCGACGGTCGCGTCCCGCCCGGCCGGCTGCGCCATATCACTCCTCCCCGAGACGGCAGAGCGCTTCCTTCGCCGCGAGCATCGCCGCTCCCTGCTTGGTCGGCGCTTCGCCCTC
>JAEWMO010000021.1 GCA_023457135.1 Methanobacteriota archaeon
TCGCGGCGTTCCAGTCGTCATCGAAGACCCGGGTGTAGTAGGCCGCAACTTCCGGGTGCTCGATGATGACGCCCGCCTCCCGGTTGAAGGCCGGCGAATTGGCGTTCCAGTTGATGCTGCTGACGAGAACTGCCCTGCCGTCGACGACGACACCCTTGTTGTGGATCTTTGCGAGGTTGTTTGCCTCCAGATCCGCGAGCCTTGCTTCGAGCGGCAGCCCCTCGGCCGCGGCAACCCGGTTGATCAGCCCGACCATCTCGTCGTTGTCCGCGTTCTCCTCGGTGTTGAACCAGACCGAGTCGAGGAGCACCCGCACCGCGACGCCCCGCCGGGAGGCCTCGATCGCCGCTGAGAGGTAGGGGTTGAGCGTATCGGCCGTCTCGTTCGTGATGTAGGCCTGCTCGATCACGATGCTTTCTTCTGCACTCTCGATCAGGTCGAGGATGAGGGCGCTCGTGTCGGGTGAGAGGACCGGGGTCACCCGCGCGCCCTCCGCGCGGCAGGCGGCGAACTCCACCGTGTAGGCCGGCGCCCAGGGCGTCCGGAGTTCGGCCGCCGTCCCCTCGAGCGGGGCGATGTCTCCGCCCGCGGCGTCGCAGAGGAAGACCTCCCTGAAGTAGGCGGCAAGGGCGGGGCTCTCGAGACACGCGCCCCACCCCCGGTTGCCCTGCAGCCCCGGCGCCGGATACCCGCCGGGCTTGAAGTTCTCGCTCCCGACGAGGACCGTCTCTTCGTCGATGACCAGATACTTCGCGTGGTCGTAGCGGTACTTCGCGTGGCCGGCATCGGTCGTCCCCATCGCGAGGACGGGTATGCCGCTCCGGTTGAGGGCGCCCGCGACCGCGCGCTCCTCGGGAGGGATCCCGCCCACCGGCCCGCCCTCAAGGAGAACGGTCACGGTCACGCCCCGGTCCCGGGCGCGGACGAGGGCCTCTGCCATCTTCTCGTCGGTGAACTCGTAGACGTTTACGAGGATCTCCCGTTCCGCCCCCGCGACGGCCGCCATGAAGGCCTCGTGCGAGCAGTCCGGGGCGACGAACGCGGTCACCGCGACGTCCTCGAAGGCCGCGGGAGCGAAGCGGGACTGGCCGATGCCGAGCGGGCGCGGGTCCCAGACGCCGTCCACGAGGTGGTGGACCTGGCCCTGCCGCGGGTGGACGTCGGCGGGCCAGGCGACCTGCTGGACGAGGGTGGTCCCGTGGTAGAGGAGGAGCTCGTCGGCCTGGTTCCCCATCAGGAGGTTCCCGTTCGGGATCACGTCCGGTATGCGCTCCGTCCGCCCCTCCATCTCGAAGTCGGGCGGGTAGCCGTGAGTCTCTTCGAAGGCCGGGCCGCTCCGCGCGATCACCAGCCGCCCGTCAAGCCTGGTCCCCGGCGGGAACCGGAACCCCCCTTCGCCGTCCGAGAGGACGTAGCCGTCGAGCACCCCCTTCCCCTCGATCACCAGGTACTCGTCGAGATCTCCGGCAAGATAGGGGTCCGGGCAGAACTCGACGATCGCAATACCTCCGGCGGTGCCGGCGATGAGGCAGAGGAGCAGTACGGCTGCGGCGATCCGGCGCATACGCAGGGTTATGTAGCCGCCGGTTTAATAGCAAAGCGATATGACAACGCCTGCTCCTCCAATCGTCGTCAAGGTCGGCGGGAGCCTCTTTGACCGGGTCGGCCACCTGCTCGCCGCCTTCCGGGAGGTCGGCCGTCCGCTGCTGATCGTCCCCGGCGGCGGGAAGTTCGCCGACCTCGTCCGGCGCCTGAACGTCACCGATACCACCGCCCACTGGATGGCGATCGCCGGCATGGAGCAGTTCGGGTGGTATATCGCCTCGCAGGGCATCCCGGTAACGACCGAGATCGCCCTGCCCCGCGAGGTGACGGTCCTCCTCCCCTACTGCGCCCTCCGGCGGGCCGACCCCCTCCCGCACTCCTGGAACGTCACCTCCGACACCATCGCCGCCTGGGTCGCGGACGAACTCTCTGCCGACCTCCTCCTCTTAAAGTCGGTCGATGGGATCCACCACCACAGGAGACTCCTCTCGCGCGTCGAGGACGCCGCGCTCGTCGCCGACGAGGTCGATCCCGCGTTCATCCGGTTCGTCTTCGAGCGCGGTCTCCGGGCACGGGTGGTCAGCGGCAGGCACGACGACCGGGTCCGCCGGGCCCTCCTTGACGAGGAGGTCATCGGGACGCTGGTCGATCCGAGATTTTAATTGCTGCGGGGGAGATATGATAAGTTACTCTTTCGAGGAGAAACGATGACAGCGCAAGACCGATGTACCTCCTGCAACGCCACGATGGCCGAGGAAGGCTCCACCTGGTTCCCGTGCCCTGAGTGCGCGCACGAGATCAACAGGTGCTACCGGTGCAGAGAGCAGAGTATCGCCTATACATGTCCGAAATGCGGGTTCCAGGGGCCATGACCGATGGGTAATGTAGCCATCATCTTAAAAGTCATGCCGGAATCCCCCGACGTCGACCGTGAGGCGCTGAAAGCCGCGATCGCGGCGGCAGTCCCGGTCCAGGAGATCCGCGAAGAACCGATCGGCTTTGGCCTCGTGGCCCTGAAAGCCGTCGTCGTTGTCCCCGACAAAGCCGGGGCTCCTGACGAAGTCGAAGCAGCGCTCCAGAACCTTGAGGGTGTCGGCAGCGCAGAGATTGTTGAATCCACGCTCATTTGAGCGGGTTTCCATACTCTTTTTTTGCCTTACCGGGCCTCTTCGAGCCGTTCCATCACTTCGGCCGTGATCTTTTTGATCTTTTCGACCGACTCGCGGAACCCCGCAACCTCGTCGCCCTCGATGCTGATCGGCACCGGGAAGACGCCGTTCCGGTTGAGACGGGCGGGCACGCCGATACAGACGTCGCCGATCCCGTGGATCTCGCTCGTGATGTGACTGGATACCGTGAGGATCCGGTTCTCGTCGCCGAGGATCGTCCTTACGAGGGT
>JAEWMO010000022.1 GCA_023457135.1 Methanobacteriota archaeon
TGGCATACTTGAATACGAGAAAGAAGGGGGATTTCGCGGTACAAAAGGATGAGGTCGAGAACTATTGCAAATACCGGTTTCAGATCGTTGAATTCTTCCATGATCACCGTGCGAGCGCAACGCCCCCCGAGAGGCGGAAAGGCTTTTCTGAGATGCTGGACTTCTGCGCCGCCAATAACTGCCCCGACATCGTCATTCACGATCTCGCCAGCCTCTCCAGGGACATGGACGCCGGACTTGCAGCGCTCAAATCACTCAATGATCACCATACGGTATACTGCGTAAATAACGACTTCTTTGGGTTCCGCGACGACCCCGAACAGAGAAGAGAGGCCATCGACAACTTCCTTGATTACATGGAACAGTACCGGGAGAGCACCCGGAAGGCGGCTCCCCAGGTCTCGAAGAGAGCGAAGAAGGAGGACGGACGGCCGATAGGGAGGCCGAGAGCTCTCAACGAAGGGCAGATCGAGGCGCTCGTGACGATACGGCAGGGTGGGACGAGCATCAGCCAGATCTGCCGGATGTTTGACGTCAGCAGGAGCACGGTCAGCAAGATCCTTGCGGACTACCCCGAGTTGAAGGGCGAGTGGAAGGGGGCCCGGCAGGAACTTCAGGAATGACGTAGTCGAAGGGCGCCCGGTCGGCAAAGAGGGCGCCGAACCATCTCTCCGGCCGGAGACGGCTGATAACTGCCGTGAACCCCCGTGTCGTTTCCGGGGATATCATTGAACTCGCCGTCCGGAACAGCGGTCGATGTGATCGAGCCGGAGGTTCTCACCGCGATCAGGGATCCCGGGCCCCACCCCACAGGCGCACGGGACAGCTGACACCCAGAACGTCATTTCGAAGCCGATACCGGGTTGAGAAGGGTGTTTACGGGCGGAACACTCTCTCCGCGATCGGCGTTTTTAGGGCCCGAAAAGCAAAAGATGCGGTTTTCCCCACTCAGATCTTTTCAACAAGCCTAAATTGTGCAAAAAGGTTATAGATGAATGATATGTATCCTGGGAGCCAAAACGTTCACAGATCCGGGAGATCCCGGAGTTTCCGCAGATATATGATCCTGGTTCTTGCACTACTCCTGGTCGCATGGTCACCGGTGCTCGCCGGCGATGCCGGATATGCCCTCGAGAGCGGGACTGTAAATCCCGCGGAAGTGGAAGCATTTTTTGATGAGGCCGTGCCGGCGGGACTGGCGAAGTACAACATTCCGGGTGCCACGGTCTCGTTTGTACAGGACGGGGAACTGGTCTTCTCCAGAGGCTACGGGTACTCCGATATTGCCAACAGAGCGCCTGTCGATCCCGAAACGACGCTCTTTCACATCGGGTCGACCACCAAGCTCTTCACCTGGACCTGTGTCATGCAGCTGGTAGAAGAAGGGAAGATCGACCTGGATGCGGATGTCAATACGTATCTGAAAGATCTCTCGATTCCGGACACATATCCCGGACATCCGGTGACCATGCGACACCTGATGACGCACTCGGCGGGTTTCGAAGAGCGGAATATCCATCAGACCGTTGCGGACGTGGAGGCTCTCTATCCGTTCAGGACATACTGCGAGGAGAACATTCCCGCCAGGGTATACCCCCCCGGGACGGTCACCTCGTATTCGAATTACGGTACAACACTCGCGGCGGTCATCGTCGAAGACGTTACCGATGTGCCGTTTGAGCAGTACCTCAACGAGCATATCCTCGCCCCGCTCTCCATGACGAAGACAAGCCTCTCGTACACGCTTCCCCCGGCGATGGCCGGGAACCTCTCCTCCGGCTACCATTATGTGGGAATGACGAACGAGGCTGTACCGGATTACGTCTTTGTCATCGGTCCTGCCGGAACGATCAGTTCCACCGCAAACGACATGGCGACATTCCTTGCCGCCCATATGAAGAACGGTTCCTGGCACGGTGCGGAGATCCTCTCGGAAGAGTCTGCCCCCCTCATGCATGCACCGGCACTCTCCAACGACCCGCGTGTGAGCGGCATGTGCCTCGGGTTTTACGAGACGCACCTTAACAACGAGAGAATAATCGGGCATGGCGGCGACACGGATACGTTCCATTCCCTTCTTGCAATTATCCCGGAGAGGGGGACGGGATTCTTCGTCTCCTACAACAGTGCCGGAGGGAGTAAAGCGAGATACGATCTCCAGATGGAGTTTGTCGATCGGTTCTATCCCACCCCCGCATCCACCGCGCCCGCAAACGATCCCGGAACGCCCGCCGGAAAATATACCGGGACCTACCAGTCGACACGTCACAACTACAGGACGTTCGAGTTCTATCTCATGCCGCCCGAGCAGATCCGTGTCGAACAGGGGGAGAAGGGGCTGCTACTTACACAGAGCGGAAGTCCTCCTTCCGAATATGGCGCGGTCGTTCCCGGTATCTTTGCGCACCTGAGCGGTCCGGGGACACCGTACGGGAACCTGGTCTTTCGCGAGGACGGGCAGGGCACTGTAGACTTCCTCTGTTACGAAAACCTGCCTGTCTTCGCGTACGAGCGGGTACCGTGGTATGCAACCGAACCATTCACCGAAGGCGTGAAGAATACCGGCCTCGCAGTTCTCCTGACGGTTCTCGTATGGCCGATCATGGCCGTATTCCGGCGGGTCTACGCTGCTACCGGGGATGAACACGATACGGCACTCTCCATGTATGCCCGCCTGGTGGCCGGAGCGGCCTCCCTGCTCTTCGTCGTCTTCGTGCTCGTTCTCCTCCCGGCGGTGACGGCCGATATGACAGTCCTCGAGTCGTACATGCGGGACCGGACGGTTCCTCTTGCCCTGAGCGCAGTCATGACCGTCCCGGTCATTGCCGTGATCTTATCGGCTGTGGCCGCCGTCTTTGCCGTCCCGGTCTGGAGGCGACGCTACTGGTCTGTATGGCACCGGGTGCACTACAGCATCGTCGTTATCGGACTTTTCATGCTGGCGTGGTGGGTCAACTTCTGGAACCTCTTCGTCTTCAGGCTGTAAGAGGAGGATGCGCATCACTTTTGGATGCCGGGACCTCTTCCCGGTCCCCCGCCATTTCCCCTAAGGCCGGGCGGGTTCCTGCGGTACTGCAGCAGGGGGACAATAGTGCACCGGTATCGCGCCGCGAACGTTGCTGCCGGGAGCAAATGCGGCGGTTCCGCAAAAAATGGGCTTTCGGAGGGAGAGCGCGGCCCTACAACTGCACCTGCGAGAGGGCGTCGTAGACGATCTTCCGATACAGTTCCGGCCGCGTTCCGTACTCTTCCTGCGCCTTCTTCGAGTCCTCGGTGGTTCCGAAGGCCTCGAGCCGGTCCAGGGTCTCGCGGGCGGTATCGAGGACCCAGAGGTCGCGGGTCTCGCGGTCCACGACCGAGATCGACTCCACACGGACCGAGACCAGGCAGTTCCCGTCCGGGGTCGTGTAGAGGCTCGGCTTCCCGACGACGGCGACGAATGCCGGCGGCTCGATCCGGGCGAGCTGCTGCATCGCCTCGGGCTGATAGGACCCTGCCATGATGAAGAAGGTCCCCGTCGGGTCGACCACCCTTCCGCGGTAGAAGATGTTCTGGTCGCCCTGCCGCTGCTTCTCCGTGAGGGTCCCGACGATGAAGATCCGGTTGCTCCGGATACCGGTCGGGAGGATGACGTAGGTCGGGCTCTTCTCGTCCTCGCCGTCCTTGAACTGGTAGCGGGTCTCGCGGAGCTCGGAGGCAAAGACCCTGCGTGCCGGTTCGCGCTCGAATGCGCTCTGGGGCTTCATGCCGGTTCACCTCCGGCGCGGTTCAGCAATGCAGCCAGTTCCGCGGGCTCGAACGTTATCGGCGAGCAGGAGTTGACGAGCAGCCTGCCGCCGAACTCGTTCCCGCTGCAGGTGTAGTAGCGGCCGAGCACGGCGTTCCGGATCCGGTAGAAGATCTCGTCCATGCCGAGCGGGTTCGTCTCGGCGATCTGGACTGCCTCGTCAAGGGTGATCCCCGCGAGTTTCTCGACCATCTCGCGCTGCATCAGGACGTTCTTCGCGTGCACGCCATCGTCGAGAACCGCCTTCAGGCGGAGGTCATAGCGGAACTCGGGCTGGATCTCGTGCACCGGGCAGTAGTTCTGCCGCGAGAGGGTCCGGTTGCACCCCTCGACCGGGCAGCGCTTGATCAGGCCCGAGCCGGGTGCGATGTGGACGAGCGCTCCCTGGATCTCGGTCTCCTGCCGCCCGACCTCGATATGCCCTCCTTCTTCAGGGATACTGGTCGCTGAGTTCAGAGTGAGCGAGAGCCTGCCGTTATACTCATCGACAGTGGCGTAGTAGATGGTGTAGACGGTATCGAGTTCCAGTTTGTCCTTCCCCTCTTCCTTCCATATAACGAACTTGATGGTGCCGGTCTCGTCGCCGAGGAGCCCCGTCTGGAGCATCCGGTCATGGGAGGACTCCCATTCCTGGATGAACTTGGCCCGCACGCTCCCTACACCTGGCGTCAGTTCCGCGATCGGCGTAACCGAGGGTATGATAGGAATATCCTTCTCTATCTCGGAGATAGTAGTGCCTGAATGGATATCCAGATTCGGGGTGCCTTTGTACTCGTGAATGACCGCGGATTCGATCCGGTACCAGTGGTTGTTCTCCATAACAGGCGGGTTTCCTCTGGCCCAGGCGACGAAACGGATGGCGCCGCTCGAGTCGGCGATAATCCCGGTCTGCGCCATCGTAGGCGAGACGGGTCTGGTCAGGGCAACGACCTTCCCCTCGATCGTCACCCAGTCGTTGGGGGCGACGTCGTGTATCTGCCGGAGTTCTGTAGCGGAGTTTCCACCCA
>JAEWMO010000023.1 GCA_023457135.1 Methanobacteriota archaeon
CAGGCATCTCCTCCCCTCCGCCGGGATCACCCTCACTTAAGTAGAATGGCGCCTCAATCTCAATCAGGATGGGATTACTCGCATGAAGCTGACTGTGAAGTTACTCGACATCGCAAACCGGGGGGTCCTCCTCCACAGCACCGACGCACGATCCATGCGGATCCGCGATGGCGACCGCGTTCTGGTCGCCGACGAAGCGACGGGGAAGAACGCCCAGGCTCACGTCGACACCACCGGTTCGCTCATCGAGCCTGGTGTTATCGGCATCTACCGGCCGCTGAACGCCACACTTGCCGTCGATGAAGGAACCGCCGTCGAGGTCCGGGGTGCCGAGAGGCCGGCATCCCTCTCGCACATCAAGAAGAAGATGGACGGCGGGCGATTCACCAAGGATGACACTCTGGATATCGTTAAGGATATCGTCGACGAAACTCTCTCGCCCGGGGAGATCACCGCATACGTCACCGCATCCTACATCCACGGCCTCGATATGGACGAGGTGGAGTACCTGACGAGGGCCATGGTCGATACCGGGGACCGCCTCCGGTTCACCCGGCACCCCGTCGTCGATAAGCACTCCATCGGCGGCGTGCCCGGGAACAAGATCACGCTCCTGATCGCACCGATCATCGCCGCGAGTGGCCTGATGATCCCCAAGACCAGTTCCCGCGCCATCACCGGGGCCGGTGGAACAGCAGACCTCATGGAGGTCCTCGCACCGGTCTCGTTCTCGGCGACCGAGGTGCAGCAGATGACCGAGAAGGTCGGCGGCGCCATCGTCTGGGGCGGGGCCACGAACATCGCCCCGGCCGACGACAAGATCATCACCTACGAATACCCGTTCCGGATCGACGCCCGGGGCCAGATGATCGCGAGTGTCATGGCCAAGAAGTTCGCCGTCGGCGCCGACCTCGTGGTCATCGATATTCCTGTAGGCCTGAACACCAAGATCGCATCGGTCCAGGACGGGAGAAAACTAGCCCGCGAATTCATTGAGCTCGGTGAGAGGCTTGGGATGCGCGTCGAGTGCGCCCTGAGTTACGGGGAGTCGCTCGTCGGCCATACGATCGGCCCGAATCTCGAGGTGCGCGAGGCGCTCTCGGTTCTTGAGGGGGCGACCACGCCGAGTTCCCTGATCCAGAAAAGCCTCTCGCTCGCCGGGATTGCGCTTGAGATGGCTGGAAAGGCCGCGCAGGGCCAGGGCTACCAGATGGCCGCGGATATCCTCTGGAGCGGCAAGGCTCTCGAGAAGATGCGGCAGATCATCGAGATCCAGGGCGGTGACCCGACGGTGAAGGCTGAGAACATCGTTCCCGGCGAATACCAGTTCGTCGTGAGGGCGCCCCAGGACGGCTACGTCATTGAGTTGAACAACAGCGCGCTCGTCACGCTTGCCCGGCTTGCAGGTTCGCCCTACGACCACGGCGCGGGGCTTGAGATCCATGCAAAGAAGGGAACCCGCGTTAAGAAGAGCGATCCTATCTTTACCATCTACGCAGAGCGCGAATGGCGGCTTGAGCGCGCTATTGAGGTCGGCAGGACCCTGATGCCGGTCGTTGTCGAAGGGATGGTTCTTGAACGTATTCCTCCCGAGCGCTGGATGTAAACCGATGCACTCAAATTTTTAGCCGCAGTATACTCCAGTCATGGTAAAACGTCGTCTCATTCTAGTCCTTCTCATCTCCTGTGTCCTCCTTTGCTGCACGGCGCAGGCAATCACGCTGCGGGTCAGCGTGACAGACGAGAAGACCGGTGGCGCGCTCGTCGATGCTTCTGTGTACATCGATGGCACCTACATGGGAAGCACCGTATCCGACGGCACCTACTCCTACTATCACACCGGGGAGAAGGACCTGCGCCTGAAGGTGGTCCGGACTGGCTACAAGGACTGGGTGGAGTATGTCGATTCCGACAGGACGAGTGTCTCTGTCAAGATGGTGCGTAAAGACGAGATTCTTACATTCGAACTCTACGATGCGTTGACGCTCCAGCCGATCAGCGGCGCCCTGATTCGTGTCGAGGGTGACGGGATCTCTTCTTCGGGAACCACCGGCAGCGACGGGAGCACCGACTTTTCGGTGAAGGCGGGTGCGCTCTACAACGTCGAGGTCCGCACGTCAGGGTATTACGATCTCTCAAAGACCGTGCAGATGGATAGCGGCAACCGGGTTGTCCAGTACTGGCTCTTCAGGAGCGATCTCCTGGCGGTCCAGGTCCGGGACGGCACGACGTTTGCTCCTATCAAGGACGCGGAGGTCCTCGTCGACGGTGCGCGTGCGGGGACGACCGACGCCGACGGCAGGCTGCCGCTCAACCTTCAGCGGGAGAAGAGATACTCCTTCAGGGTCACGGCGCCGGACTACCAGCCCTACCAGGAGGAGCGTTACCTCGATGCGGACGTCGTGCTCCTCCAGGCGGATCTCTCGAAGTCGGCATACCCGCTCTCGATAACGGCCTTCAACGAGGGGATGAAACCGATCGAAGGGGCTGAAGTCTATCTCAACGGGACGCTCCAGGGGAAGACCAACCAGTATGGCCGGTTCGCGCTCTCTGATGTTCATGCCGGTGCGTATGAGTTTCTGGTGCGGGCGTCCGGCTATGGTGACTGGACCGGGATACGCCAGGTCTCCGGGAAGGGGGAGGACATTGTTGCGGAGCTTGAGTATGACCGGGCAAGCGTGACCATCCGGGCGGAGGGGCCCGACCGGAAAGCGGTTACCAATGCGATGATCGTCATCGATGGCCAGACTGCCGGTGTAACCGACAGCCTGGGATGTCTCCGGACGCCACTCGCCACGAACCGGGTCTATGCAATCACCGCCGCCCGTGACGGCTACAATAACATCTCGGTCGACGTGGAGATCCCGCTCGGCACGACTGAGTTTACCGTCCCGCTCGTGATGGAGCCGACCTTCAACATATGGATGCTCGTTGCCGGCATCGGGGTTGTTGCCGCGATCCTTGTTGCAGGGGTGTTTGTCGTGCGGCGCAGACAGGCAGTGCCGGACCGGAGCAAGTCCCGGGGCCGGGACGGGTTGTAAACTCCCTCAGGCACTTTTTCCAGTCCCTTTCTCTCTCCCCTTTTTCGGTCAGTTTACTGCCGGGGGAACATGATGTTTGGATGTCTCAGATCGGAAATCTGCTCACCTGGCCAGAAAGGCCTCCTTCAGAACGAGTTATACATAATACTTTTTACTCCCCGTTTGAACGATTTTCTCGTATATTTTTCTAATATGGTTCTCCATGGATGTCCAATCGGTTAAGGAAGCTCTGAGGCGAGCTTTCTTGGCCAACAACCTTTATATGTGTTGAGGTGGTAGGAGCAGATGCGGTAGAGTATGAGTAAGTGGATGTATGCGTACCTTGCTGTCGGGCTGCTTCTCTTTGCAGCCCCGGCAGGGGCGCTGGTACCCGATACAATTACCCTCGAGACAGAGCCCGGCTGGGTGACGGCAGGGAGCCGCGATGTCGCAGCCATAACGGTGCAGGTCTCGAACAGCACTCCTGACAATATCCCATTAGCGGGAATTGCCGTCAATTTTGCAGTAAACGAAACGTATGGCAGCATTTTGCCGGCTCAGATTGAGACAAACGAGAGCGGGCAGGCGACGGTATTCTTCACTCCCAAGACCCTCAGTGGGGATGTGGTGATCAGGGCAGGGGTTGTCCATGAGGGGCTTAGTGAACCCCTGATGCAGAGTGTTGACCTGCATATCGATCACGCGGCACCTTATCGAATCAAAAATACATGGTACTCCCCGAAGGTGACCGTCGGGAGGGAGATGAAGATCATCGTCCGGATGGAGGACCGATACAGGAATATTGTGGACAGCAAATGGGAGGATGACTTGAACATCCCTCTCGCTAAGACTGACAACGTGACTTTCACGGTGGGCTCGCCCGGAGGAGAGGCGGCGTTCGTTGGCGGTACAGATATGATCACGCTCCCGGTGGATGAGAATGGAAATGTCACGGCAACACTCCGGGTTGATAAATTGGCCGGAGAGAACCTTGTCTGGATCCAGCCGCCGGCGCCGGTCAGGGGCGAGTATATCTCCATCGCTGGTGTGGCGGGGCCGCCGTTCAACATCACGACGGCCGTTAACCCCGCTGACGCCTCGGTCCGCGCCAACGGGGAGGACAAGGTCTCGTTCACCTACAGCCTGTTCGATGAGTACGGGAACCCATCTGGTGGGTGGGGCCTCTGGGTGAACGCCTCGACAAAGCGGGTGGATCAGCCGGATGAGGAGCAGAGCCGCCTTCTCAACTCCAGCTCCCGCGGGGAGGTGATGATCACTTACGGGCCTGAGGATTCCGTCGGCGTCGCGACCCTTACCGCCACAGCCCTCGGGAATGAAAGTGTGACCAACATAACCGTGGTGGAGTTCACCAGCACCGAGCCGGTGAACATGCTCCTCACCGCAAACCCGCAGTCGATGCCGAGCCGCGAGATCCAGCCAAACTTTGTCGCGGAACTCCGGGCCAAGGTGATGGATGTCAAAGGGAACCCGGTCGAGGGCCAGAAAGTAACGTTCACTCTTAATACCAGTTCTATCAATGTTTACGGCTACAACGCGACCGGGGAGCCATACCTTAACGGGGAGAAGAACAGTGCCTCGGTCGAGACTGATACAAATGGATCTGCCATAGTCAAATTCCACCCGGGTGAATTTGTCGAACAGAAGGATAAGCTGAACTGGAGCGCCACCGCGAAGGGTACGGCGACCGTCCGGGCGACGTGGGGCGACGTCAGCCGCGATATCGTCCTGACCTGGATGAACTACCCCTATCTCTCCGTGGAGACGGAGGTCTCCAGAGAGACCGTCGAGGTGAACGATACGGTCGATGTCACCATACGGCTGAAAGGCGATGGTTATAAACTGGAGCCGGACCCGATCGACGCGGTGCTGGTGATCGACCAGTCGGGGAGTATGAAGTATGATATTACTGGAGCCTCTGGTAATTCGGACGAGAGGATGCAGGCGGCAAAGGCTGCGGCAACGACGTTCATCGGCCAGATGAATACTACTCGCGATCGTATTGGCTTGATCTCATTCAACTCCTCTACGACAGTGAAGAACACTCTGGGCGATTCGTTCGAACGGGTAACCACAAATCTGAATGCTCTTAACTCGAATGGCGCCACACAGTTGCGGCGGGGGATCTACGAGGCGATGCTCGTGCAGAACCAGGCCGAACATCAATCCAATGCTATCAAAGCCGTGATCGTCATGACTGACGGCGACTGGAACTACGACGGGAGCCCTATCGGGCATGGGACGGGGTATCCTGAAAACGCATCATGGGCGTACTCATTCAGCAGCAATACGTTAGAACCAGACAACTACCGGTATTACGATGGCCTCGGCGGAGAACTTTTAGATGGGAAATCATATGGGAAATGGACAAGGAACGGGAAATGGGTGGAGTGTTGTCGTGAGCCCAATAAGTGTTCGGGTAGTCACGATGCTACGCGTGATTACAAATATTGTACCAACGGCAACGGCGAGTTCACCAACCAGAACATGTCCCGGTTTGCCAGCGACAGCGGCGTGAAGCTCTATACCATCACGTTCGCCTATAATCCCGGCAATACGGTCACCAAGACAATGGGGATACTCGCGAACGCAACCGGCGGGTTCTATGAACATGCTCCCAGTGGCGACCAACTCACCGATATCTACAAGCGTATCGCGGGCGACCTCAAGACTGAGGCCGGTGTCAACACCACGATGGCCCTTGCCTTCGAGAACGTCAACGTGACAGGCATAGACGTTCCCGGGAAAGATGTTTTCGATTATGTTTACGACGATGGAAACTCCACCCATATCTATAACCGAACCGGAACCGTGGTTCACTTTGATAAAACCATCAACCAGGCCGCTGACTGGAATAACAATCAGAGCCTTAACTTCGACATCGGCACCGTACGCCTTGACCAGACCTGGGAGGCGACCTTCCGCCTCAAGGTGAAGATGGAGGGGAACATCAATATCTTCGGTCCGGGCTCGACGATATCGTTCAACAACGGCGAGGAAGAACTGGAACTCCCTGCCACGTACATCACAGCCGTCGAAAGCCTGAACAACACCGGCATGGACTTCCAGGGGCTTGAGATCACCAACCTCCGCTTCACCGGCGAAGAGCCGGTCACCGAGTTCCTCCCGGTCGCCTGGGACCTCAACTATACCGGTCTCGAGACCGTGACGGAGGACGTCTTCT
>JAEWMO010000024.1 GCA_023457135.1 Methanobacteriota archaeon
GGCAATGCCTTAAACTGGTGCTATATCGACTTCATCGCGCGGTACAAGCGCATGCGCGGCTACAACGTCATGTTCCCGCAGGGATGGGACTGCCACGGCCTCCCCACCGAGGTGAAGGTCGAGGAGACCTACGGGATCACCAAGAACGATGTGCCGCGGGAGAAGTTCAGAGAGATGTGCCGCGACCTCACGATCGGAAACATCGAGAAGATGCGGACGACCATGCGGCGGCTCGGCTTCTCGACTGACTGGAGCCACGAGTACATCACCATGCTTCCGGACTATTACCGGAAGACCCAGGCATCGTTCCTGAAGATGCTCAAGGCCGGCGACATCTACCAGAGCGAGCATCCCGTGAACTTCTGCACCCGGTGCGAGACGGCCATCGCGTTTGCCGAGGTCAACTACGCTCCCCGGACGACCAAACTCAACTACTTCGACTTTGACGGCATCGAGATCGCCACCACCCGGCCCGAACTCCTCGCTGCCTGCGTTGCTGTGGCGGTCCACCCCGAAGACGAGCGCTACCGCGGGCAGAAGGGTAAGAGACTCACGGTCCCGATCTTCGGCCACCAGGTGCCGGTGATCGAGGATGCCGTGGTCGACCCGGCCTTCGGCAGCGGCGCGGTGATGATCTGTACGTTCGGCGACAAGACGGACGTCTACTGGTGGAAGCAGCACGGTCTCGAACTCCGCAAAGCGATCGACCGCAAGGGCATCATGACCGCGACGGCGGCACCCTACGCGGGGATGACCTCGGAGGCCTGCAGGAAGGCGATCCTTGCCGATATGGAAGAGGCGGGGATCCTGAAGCGGCAGGAGGAGCTCGAACAGCGGGTGGGAACCTGCTGGCGGTGCAAGACCCCGATCGAGATCCTCTCGGAGCGCCAGTGGTTCGTGAAGGTCCACCAGGACCAGATCCTCGAGCAGGCGAGGAAGATCTCCTGGACGCCGGAGCATATGTTCATCCGGATGGAGAACTGGGCGAACTCGATGGAATGGGACTGGTGCATCTCCCGGCAGCGGATCTTCGCGACCCCGATCCCGGTCTGGTTCTGTGCCGCCTGCGGCGAGATGGTCCTCCCCGCTGCAGAAGACCTTCCCATCGACCCGACGGTCGACAAGCCGAAAGCCCCCTGCCCGAAGTGCGGCGCATCGGAGTTCGTCGGCGAGAAAGACGTCCTCGACACCTGGATGGACTCCTCGATATCGGTGCTCCACGTCACCGGGTGGGACGGGTCCGACGCAAAGCCTCCGCTCTTCCCGGCGCAGATCCGCCCCCAGGGCCACGATATCATACGGACCTGGGCGTTCTACACCATCCTCCGGGCGAACGCCCTGGCCGGCGGCCACCCCTGGGACGAGATTCTCGTCAACGGCATGGTGCTCGGGATAGACGGGTTCAAGATGAGCAAGAGCCGCAACAACATCATCTCCCCTGAGGAGATCGTCGGGCAGTACGGTGCGGACGCACTGAGACAGTGGGGCGCCGGGGGTGCCGCGACCGGTTCGGACATCATGTTCAACTGGAACGACGTCGTTGCCGCGTCCCGGTTCCAGACCAAGCTCTGGAACATCTTCAGGTTCGTCATGGGCCACCTGGAGTCAGGAGCAGGGGCAGCGGCGCCGGTGACGGAGCTCACCGACCGGTGGCTGCTCGTCAGGCTCTCCGAGACCGTCGCAGAGGTCACCGCCGCGATGGAAGGCTACCAGTTCGACCGGGCGCTCAGGGCGATCCGGGAGTTTGCCTGGAACACGCTTGCCGACGACTACATCGAGATCGCGAAAGGCCGCCTGTATGCAGAGGACGCGAGCAGGGCAAGCGCGTGCAGCGCCCTCGCGACGACCATGGACGTCCTCTGCCGCCTCCTCGCCCCGATCATCCCGCACTTCGCCGAGGAGTGCTACCACAACCTCACCGGAAAGAGCGTGCACACGGAGGCCTGGCCGGAGTTTGCGTATGCCGACGACGAGGCAAAGCGCCACGGCGACCTCCTGGTGAAGACGATCGCCGAACTCCGTCGCTACAAGCACGACAAGGGCATGGCGCTGAACGCGCCGCTCGGCCACGTGATGATCTACGCACCCGAGCCGGTCGACGATGCCGGCGATGCCGGAAGAGCGCTCAACGCCGACGCCCACTGGTCCACCGGCACGCCCCGGCTTGAGGAGGTCGTGGACGGTGTGGACTTCAATATGGCGATCATCGGCCCCTCGTTACGGAAGCAGGCCCGCGGGTTCATGGAGGCCGTCCAGGCCCTCCCGCCCGAACTGCTCAAGAACCCGCCCGCGACCGTCACGGTCGACGGTGCAGAGATCCCGGTCCCGGCCGGCTCCTTCACGCCGAAGGTCGCCTACCGGGTTGCCGGGGAAGAAGTGGACGTCCTCACGCTCGGGGACGTGATCGTGACGATTGGACACCAGTCCTGATCTCGTCGGCGATAAACCCTGCAACCTCTTCTTTTTCAAGCAGGGCATCGACGACGACGAACCGTGTCGGGTCGGATGCCGCGAGGTTCAGGTAGTTCTCCTGCACCCGCGCAAGGATTCCCGCGTTCTCGAAGTACTCCCTCTGTTTTTTAGGGCCGAGCCTTGCGACGGCATCCTCGACGGGGAGGACCAGCAGAAACGTCCGGTCGGGCCGTATCGACCATCCCTCGTGGATCCTGCGGAGCCAGAGGAGGGGGTCGGGGAGGACGCCGTCGAGGACGACCGGCTGGTAGGCGAACCGCGAGTCTGAGTAGCGATCGGATATAACGAGCCTTCCCTCGTCAAGCGCGGGCCGGATCAGCGTATCGATATGGGCGGCGTGGTCGGCGCAGAAGAGGAGCGCCTCCGTGATCGGGTCCATACGCTCCGCAATCGCCCGCCGCACCGACTCCCCCACCCAGGTGGCGCCGGGCTCGCGGGTGAAGAGGGGGTCGAGGTCGGCGAGCAGTTCCCGGAGACGGGCAAGGAGGGTGCTCTTGCCGCTCCCGTCGATCCCTTCTATCGTCACCAGCACGGGTGTCCCCTCCGGACCCACTCGAGCGGAACCGTGCCGCGGTGGACAGCGGTCGCGATGATCGCCCCGTCAAACCCGGTATCCTCGAGGAGGCGGATATCGTCAACTCCGGCGACGCCGCCCCCGTAGATGAGGCGGCCGGGATAGGACGCCCGCATCTCCTCAAGGTTCTCCCGGTCGAGGCCCTGCTCGGTCCCCACAGCCCCGATATTGAGGAGGATGCACCCTTCAAACGAGAACTCCGACGCCCGGGCCAGCATCTCCGCCGGCCGGATGCCCCAGGGGAGCACCCTGCCCCCCTTGATATCGATGCTGAGATAGCCTCCCCGGTATGCCGCGAGGTCTTCGATCGCCGCGGCACCCGTCTCGGTGCCGATGACCGGCGTCACACCGGCGACTGCCGTTGCCCCGGCGGGCGACCGGATGCCCCGGTCGAGGTAGCACCGCTCGACCATGGCGGCGCAACGCCCGACAAGGTCGTCCTGCGGGGTCCGGCCCTCGATGCTCTCGAGGTCCGCGATGTAGAGATAGCGGGGCGCGAGGGCGGCGAGATACGCTTCCGGTTCGGCCGAGGGGGCAAGGCCCCAGGTGAGCGGCCGGTAGTCGGCGCGCATCCCGGACTTCCCGTGCACAACCTGACCGCCTGCCAGATCGACTGCAAGAATCAGTTCCATGTCCTCAACGCAATCACTATTAGGGTGAAGGATCATTAATTTCTATGCAATTACTCGTCAGTCCGAGCAGCATTGAGGAGGCAAGAAGCTCGCTTTCCGCTGACATCATCGACGTAAAGAAACCCTCAGAAGGCTCGCTGGGCGCGAATTTTCCCTGGGTCATCCGGGAGATCAAGAAGATCGCCGGCAACAAGCCTGTCAGCGCTGCAATAGGGGACAATGAGTATAAGCCAGGTACTGCAGCTCTTTCTGCCTACGGCGCTGCTCATGCGGGCGCTGATTTTATCAAGGTCGGTCTGATGTTCGACGGAGCCGATCGTGCCCGCGACGTTATCGAGGCCGTGACGACGGCGGTCAAGGAGGAGTTCCCCGAGAAGTATGTCGTCATCGCCGCGTACGCCGATTTTGAGAGGATGGGAACGATCTCGCCCTTCGCGATCAGTCCGCTGGTTGCGGATGCCGGGGCCGATATCGCCATGATCGACACCGGGATTAAAGATGGGAAGAGTCTCTTTGACTTCATGGATGAGGAGAGCCTGAACCGCTTTGTCGGGCAGAACCGGGAACTCGGGCTGCAGACGGCCCTTGCCGGTTCGCTGAAGTTCGAGGACCTCGATGCCTTGAAGCGCATCGATCCCGAGATCATCGGCGTCCGGGGAATGGTCTGCGGGGGCGACCGGTCAACCCGGGTCCGGGCGGAACTGGTGGAGAAAGCAATGACGATGCTCAGGTGACGTATGTATACCGAAAAGATGCAGATGGAGACGACGTTTACGTTTGACGATGTTCTGCTTGAGCCCGCGGAATCATGGGTCGAGCCCAATGAGGCCGACGTCAGGTCGCGGTTCTCGCGGAACATTCCCCTGACCATCCCGCTCGTGAGCGCCGCGATGGATACGGTGACCGAGTCGGTGATGGCGATAGCGATGGCCCGGGAGGGCGGTATCGGTGTCATCCACCGGAACATGACCGCGGAGCATGAAGTCGCCGAGGTCCGGATCGTCAAGCAGGCCGAGGACCTGATCGAGCGCGAGGTCGTGGCTGTCGGACCCGAGTCCACGGTCACCGATGTGGAACGGGTCATGAGGCAGTACGGTATCGGCGGCGTGCCCGTCATCGAAGACGGTAAGGTCATCGGTATCGTCAGCCGCAGGGATATCAGGGCCATCCTCCCCAGGCGCGGCGAGGCGAAGATCACCGAATACATGACCAAAAAACTGATCACGGCCTCCGAAGACGTTACCGTCGAGGATGCGCTCGAGACCATGTATGCGAACAAGGTCGAGCGCCTTCCGGTTGTCGACGGAGCGGGATGCCTGGTCGGCATCATCACGATGCGGGACATCCTCGAGAAGAGGCAGTATCCCCACGCGAACCGCGATGCGAACGGGAAACTCCGGGTCGCCGCCTCGGTGGGCCCCTTCGACTTCAAGCGGGCCATGATGCTCGTTGAGGCGGGTGCCGACGCGCTGGTGGTGGACTGCGCGCACGGCCACAACATGAACGTCGTCAAATCGGTCCGGGATATCAAGGCGAGCGTCGCCGTCGACGTGGTGGCCGGGAACATCGCGACGAAGCAGGCAGCCGCAACCCTCATCGACACCGTCGACGGGCTGAAGGTGGGCATCGGGCCGGGCTCCATCTGCACGACGAGGATCGTCGCGGGTGTGGGCGTCCCGCAGGTCTCTGCGATTGCAAACGTCGCCGAGGTGGCGCACGGTGTCGGCGTCCCGGTGATCGCGGACGGCGGTATCCGCTACTCGGGCGATATCGCGAAGGCCATCGCCGCAGGCGCGGACAGTATCATGGCGGGCAGCCTCTTTGCCGGGACCGACGAGGCGCCGGGAAGGGTTACGACGATCAAGGGCCGGCGCTACAAGCAGTACCGGGGAATGGGATCGCTCGGCGTCATGAGCAGCGGGGAGTCGAGTGACCGCTACTTCCAGAAGAAGGAGATCGGGAAGACCAAGTTCGTCCCCGAAGGCGTCGAAGGCGTCACGCCCTACGTCGGCCGGGTCTCCGACGTCATCTACCAGCTCGTCGGCGGCCTGAAGTCCGCAATGGGCTACACCGGTTCAAAGACGGTAGCAGATCTGAAGAAGAACGGTAAGTTCATCAGGATAACGGCTGCGGGGTATGGCGAGAGCCATCCGCACAACATTATGATCACCGATGAGGCGCCCAACTACCGCCTCTTCGAGTAAACTTTTTTATATCTCTGTCACTAACATTTAGTAAACATGCTTGGGGGCAACGAGGTTTCCCGTCTCCTTGATATCCTGGGAAACCGGAACAGGCGGCGAATAATAGAACTGCTGAGGCAGAAACCGTGCTTTGTGACCGAGATCTCCGAGCGCCTGGTGCTCAGTCCGAAGGCGGTGATCGAGCATCTGCAGATGATGGAGCGCGAGGAACTCCTCATCTCCTGCCTGGACGAGCGCAGGCGAAAGTATTACTACCTCTCCCATGACATCAATGTCATCGTAAACCTGCAGAAGCAGGATGGGGTTACGCTTCCCTCCGTTGAAGAGGACCAGAGGGCAAGATTCACGAGGAATCTCGCGGCGCTCAGGAGGATGGTCCGGGCTCGTGAAGAACTCCTCGAGAACCTCGAGCAACTGGAGCGGGAGATTGAATCGAGATTCTCCGAGATCATGCGCACGAGGGAGGTCGTCGCCGTCGACGACAGGGATCTGGACGCCATCCTTCTCCCTCTCTCCCACGTCGACCTGACCATCGCTGAACTCGAGGAAGTGAGCAGCCTGTCCACGGATGAGCTGAAACAGAGACTGGGCAGCCTCATGCATATGGGGTTTGTCGAGCGAGTCAACGACAGATACCGGATACGTGGTACACATGGCGAATAATCCATACGACGAGATGTTTAAGAATATCGCGCGGCTGATGGAACGGATCTTAAACGAGATGCCCCTCCAGGACCCGAAGATCATCGGGTTCACCATCATCAGCGGCTCCCCTGAGGGTGCCTACCCCGACCTCTCAGAGGAGGACGAGGAGGACTCCGACGTTGAGGTGGTCGAGGGGGACGAATGCATCTACATCACTGCGGTGGTGGATGCCCGCGCACAGGGTGCCCCGTACGTCACCTTCCATAACGACTCCGTAACCCTCTGCACCGGGGGTGACGAGGAGACGGTCATCGACCTCGACTGCGAGATCGATATCATGCACAGTTTCTACAACGTGCAGCACGGCGTTATCGACGCCGTCTGCCGGAAGAAGAACGCACTCGACGAGATGGTCCCGTCCTGAAGGGTGGGACGCACATCTCCTTTCACTCTTTTACGAAGATCGCAGGCAGGGGCCTGCCTCGATGAGGGACAGCCCCGAGGGTCCGTGTCGATATGAGCCTTCGCATCCTTGAAGCCTGAAACCCGGCAGTCGCATTCCATCTGGATTTGATAAGGCCGAAGACCTTCGAGAACGCGAAAGGGCCGCAGACATTCACACTGCCTTCGCGGCCTCGCGCCTTCGCGTGAGGCCATGCCTGCATGAAGGCTTGTTGCGCCGGCTGAGCGAGCAGCCTGTGGATACCTTCCGGTCCGCCTCAAACCCCGGATGCCGAAAAAAGAGAAGCCTTACTCCTGATACTCTTCAAGAGCAAGCTGGTACATCCAGTCAAGGAGGAGTGCGCACTCTTCCGGGGCACACTCCTGATCGCACCCGATGCACGGGAGGATCTCTCCGCCGGCAAGGATGACGCAGGGGTCGATCGCCTGCTTCTTTGCCCGGAGAAGATACGTCTTGATGCCGTCGCTGCGGAACTCGATGCGCTCGATCAGCCCGGCGTCCAGCAGCCGCTTCACAATCCTTGAGCACTTTCTGCTGTCGATATCAAGAAGTTTCCAGAGTTCACTCTGGAGGACTCCCTGGCGATGGGACTGGATGACCTTGAGTGCTTCTTCCTCCTGGTCGGGCATGGTTATCAGAGCAGAGGCGCAATGGTCAGGATGTTATTGCCCCGGATGACGACGGTTCCCAGAGTGCGGCCCCGCTGATCGCCGGTATACTCGGTGGTCTCGTCCATGTGCAGGTTTAAGTGTTCGTCCACTGCCACAAGCCTGCCCTGGAGTTTCCTGCCGTCATCCTTGATCTCAACGACAATTTTAGAGTCAACGAGTGAAAAAACCTTCTTTACGGGGAGTACAATGCCGTTAACCATCTGTTCTTATATGGTTATATTCGACTATTAAGGTTTGCATGAACCGACTGCTGGCTGCTCGCAGCCAGCGGGAGGTGCGGCATAGTCAGGTGCCGCTGACGGACTGGTGGCTGCTCGCAACCGGCAGGAGGTGCGGCATAGCCAGGTGCCGCTGGCGACTACCGGATGCCGCGGCGCCATCCGTTGCCGTTGCCGACCGGTGGACGCTGTGGCGCCATCAGGGGCCGCGGTGCCATAGTATTGCAGAATGCCGGCTGCCGGCCACTGTGGTAACCGCAGAGGTGCCGCCGCCGACCCGTGACACCACGCACCGCCGGTATCGCGAGTGGCCGATATGCGGCCGGCCGGAAGTTCGAAAAAAAGAGGTTACTCGGGAAGATCTTCCCAGCGGTCCTTGAACTGCTTCTCGACGCCGGGGAGGGTGGTGTACTCCATCTCCTCGAGCGAGAGGCGGTGCGGTTCAAACGGCCCGTGGGCCCTGAGGACATCGGAGAGCTCGCAGCACCTGTCACGGACGCGGTCGAACGCCGGGTCGTCGAACATGTCGGCAGGCCCGACCAGTTTCCCGTTGCTGACCTGGAACCCGAGGCAGATGACCCGCGGCGGTCCGTCGAACGCGGTGCAGTTTGCATCGCAGACGCCTACCGGCATGAACGGGCCGTGGTGCGATCCGCGCATCCAGCCGGCCACGAGGATGGGTGTCCTGAAGGGGTCGATGACCTCACCGACCGAGGGGAACCCGCTCTGCGCCCTGATGACCATGACCGGGTCGTCCTTCCCGACGTACCGGCCGGCCATGAGGTTCAGGCGCTGGGTGCTCGTGGATGCTGCAATCGCGCCGTTCCTCTTCCATACATACTTGATCACGTAGCGGCTCGGCGCTCCGATATAGGCAAGGAGGCTGTAGGACTCTTCGGGCGTGTTGAAGAGGATCTTGCGCTTCTCGATGACGTCGTGGACCTCGAAGGTGAACCCGTCATGCATCGAGGGGTCGATGACGAGGCCGGAGGTGCTGAACGGGTCGGCAAAGATCCGGTAGAGGAAGTAGTTCCACGCGCCGGGCTCGGTCTTGTCGGCCATGAAGACCAGGATCGGGTCCGAGCCGCGCTCTTCAAACTCCATCTCGGCGACGCCGGGCCCCATTCCCTTGACGTTGCCGCTGAACGCATCTGCGAGCAGGTCCTGGCCGGCGCCGTAGAGTTTCATCTCCTTGGCGATCCTGGCGCATTCGGTGAAGACGTTCCACGCCAGCTTGTGGATCTCTTCATTGTCCTCGCCCTTAGTGTGCGTCATGATCAACTCGAGGTCGTCGCCGCAATGGGTGACGTGCGAGTCGATGATGATGCTGCCTTCTGCTTCCTTGAGCATCCGGGCGGCTGTTTCAAGGAGCTTCGGGTGAGTGCGGGAGTGCCCCGGAAGACTGCCCACATCTGCTTTGATCACGGACACGGTGGTTTTGACCATTTATAATCACCACTACCTAGCGGGCACAAGCCCTTACGACTAGTAGATAGGTATTACTGTATATGTAGGTGTTGATGCCTTGAAAAAGGGTTGGCTGCGGCAGTTCATCAGCGCGATTGCCCCCTTCCTTATGGGCCCGGGTTTATACAGCAGATTTGCTTTACGGGGATTTCCGTCCTGACTTGCGGCCACTTTACGTTTTTAAAATGGTTTTGGTCACAATTTGGGATTCCGGGCGAACAATGAGCGTATCCCAGGATCTCAACGCTCAAAGGTCCCGCCGGCGTCGCGCGTCCTTGCCGGCAGGCGTTGTCCGGATGCGGCCGGGAGATGAGTCGGGAAATGCGGTGCGGGCCGGCGATGCATCCCTGCGGGTATGTGCGGCCGGATTTACGGGCCGCTTGAGGCCCATACCATCCGCGGTCCCGGGCAAAAATGTATTGGATTCCCGGGAGCGCTTCTCGGTTTCAATCGATCCTGATCGATTTGCCCCGGGAGAACTTGACCTCCAGGACGCCGTGCTTGTAGTTCGACTGCATGGAGTCGGCGTCCACCGTCGGTATCTCGACCGAAGTCAGCTGGCTGGTGCCGGCAATGATCGTCAACGTACCGTTGATGAGTGACAGGTGAATAGCCTCCTTCTCGACGCCCGGGAGATCAATTGCCACCGTCACGTCATCATCGGTCGTATACATCTCTGCTATCGGCTCGATGGTCCCCTCGGACGAGGGTTCTGCCGGCGCCGCTACGGCCTCCATCTCCTCGGCCGGGATCTCCGTCTTGCCGGCGTCATGAAGAACGATCTTGAATCCGTAGGCAAACGGTCCGTTCTGGTCCCCCTGCTCTTTAAGCCCCTGCTCCATGAGGCGCTTCATCAAATCGTTGAGTTGCTGGAAGATGTCTGCTGGACTGTCACTCATGTGCATCACGTTGTCTCTGTCCCTGTTGATGGTGAGGGGGGTTGAATACCCCCGGAGGGAGCGCCACATGGGCGGGGGGCGCTCCCGTCAGAACGCCATAGCCGACTGCGGTAGCGGGCGTTCGATCCTGGTCTTCAACTCCTTTGTGAGGCGTTTGATCTCGCTGAAGTCTTTCTTCCTTGCATAGACCGCGTCTTTGAGGGCCTGCATGAGGTTCTTGACTTCCTGCTCGATCTTCTCCGTCTCCTGCATTCTGGCACGGTTGACCGTCGAGACGGCTTCTTCGAGCGTCGACCGCTGCTCCTGGTTGTAGAGGATCTGCCAGGAGTGGCGTTCGTTCTCCTCAAGCCGGTCGATGTCCAGCGTGCCTCTCACGCGGGAGAGGGCGTCTTCGAAGTGTTTCTTCGTGATCCTCACGTTGCCGATGGCCTGGCTCCGTTCTTCCTCGCTCTTTTTGCCCATCGCGGCAATGAACTCGCGCATGGCGGAGATCTTTGCCTCGCGGACCAGCGCCTCGATATCGGCGCCGACGTAACCCTCGGTCCTGTCGACCAGTTCCTCGATGTTGACGTCGCTTGCGAGGATCTCCCTGTTCCTCAGGTACACCTCGAAGATCTTCTTCCTGCCTTCCCGGTCGGGCGGCGGAACGTAGATGATCCGGTCCAATCTGCCGGGGCGAAGCAGCGCCTCGTCCAACATGTCCGGGCGGTTGGTAGCGCCGAGAACCACGACATTGTTGAGCTCTTCGAGGCCGTCGAGCTCTGTCAGGATCTGACTTACCACACTTTCAGTTACGTGCGACGATCCTATATAAGCTCCGCGCTTTGGAAGAAGTGCGTCGATCTCGTCGAAAAAGATAATCGATGGCGCAGCTTGCCTCGCTTTTCTAAATACCTGCCGAACTCCGCGTTCTGACTCACCGACCCATTTCGAGAGGAGCTCGGGACCCTTTACGGAGATGAAATTGCTTTCGCTCTCGTTTGCGACCGCCTTTGCAAGGAGTGTCTTACCCGTTCCGGGGGGGCCGAAGAGCAGGATCCCGCGGGGGGGTTCGGTGTCGAGGCTGGCGAATATCTCCGGATATTTGAGCGGCCACTCAACAGCCTCCGCGAGCTCGGCTTTTACCTCATCAAGGCCTCCGACATCCTCCCATTTGACATCGGGGACCTCTACGAGCACCTCACGCATCGCGCTCGGCTCAACGTGCTTGTGCGCTTCGAGGAAGTCCTCGTTCGTGACGCGGAGCTGGTCGATGATCTCGGCGGGGATCTCCTCCTCGATCTTGATCTGCGGGATGATCCGGCGGAGCGCGTGCATCGCCGCCTCTTTTGCGAGCAGCGCGATGTCGGCGCCGACGAACCCGTGCGTCGAGCGGGCGTAGTCGTCGAGGTTGACGTCTTCGGCAAGCGGCATGCCGCGCGTGTGGATCTGGAAGATCTGCTGGCGTCCCTTGGTGTCCGGGATGCCGATCTCGATCTCGCGGTCGAACCGGCCGCCGCGCCGCAGAGCAGGGTCGATCATGTCCGGGAGGTTCGTTGCGGCGATGACCACGACCTGCCCCCGGGTCTTTAACCCGTCCATCAGGGCAAGGAGCTGGGCGACGATCCGGCGCTCGACCTCGCCTTTCACCTCTTCACGCTTGGGTGCGATCGAGTCGATCTCGTCGATGAAGATGATCGAGGGCGCGTTCTCCTGGGCCTCCTCAAAGACCTCGCGGAGACGCTCCTCGGACTCGCCGTAGTACTTGCTCATGATCTCGGGGCCGGAGAGCGTGATGAAGTGGGCGTCCACCTCGCTTGCCACCGCTTTTGCGATCAGCGTCTTCCCCGTTCCCGGCGGGCCGTAGAGCAGGACGCCTTTCGGGGGCTCGATGCCGAGGCGCTCGAAGAGCTCGGGGTGGCGGAGGGGGAGCTCGATCATCTCCCGCACAAGCTGCAGTTCGCGGTCGAGGCCGCCGATGTCCTCGTAGTGGACGTCGCCCGCCACTGCCTCGCGCTGCCCTTCTTTCGGCTCGTAGGGGGTCTCTTTCAGCTCGATCTCGGTGCTGTCGGTGACGATGGCGATGCCTTTCGGTGCCACTCTGGCGACCACGAACGTGAGCGGGTTGCCGAGGATACTGACCCGGATCTGCTGCCCCTCGGTGACCGGCCGGCCCCGGAGGATTCTTCCGAGGTACTGCTCGCCGCCCACCAGGCGGATGGGCTGGGTCGGCTGGATGGTCACCTTCTTCGCGTATCCGGCCTCGGTCTTGTGGATCCTGACCTTGTCGTCGATCCCGGCCCCGACGTTGCTCCGGGTGCTGCCGTCGATGCGCAGCACGGCCTTGCCGGTATCCTGGGGGAACCCGGGCCATATGAGCGTCGCCGCCTTCTGGCGCCCCTCGATCTCGACGACGTCGCCGCTGACGAGGCCGAGGGCCTTCATGGTGTCGATGCTCAGTCTGGCGATCCCACGCCCGGCATCTTCGTGGGCCGCCTCTTTTATGGTTACCTCAACGGATTCGGTGGTTGTCATATGGACAATCTCTCCTCTTTTGGGTTTACCCTAAGTAAGTGTGATATAATATTTATAGTTTTCCACGTCACTTCCCGGCATTGCACCGGATAATCCCTTTTTCGGTAACGATGTAGTCCATCTTCACATCGTTTTCGTCGATGGGGATGCTTCCTGCCTGCTGGGAGGAGAACGCGACGCCAACCTTCTTTACGTGCGGATACCGGCAGAGGAAACGGTCGTAGTATCCGGCACCATAACCGAGCCGGTTCCCTTCGGCATCGAAGGCGAGCATCGGTATGATGACGACCTCGACGTCCGCCGGCCGGGCCGGCAGTTCGTGGCCGATCGGTTCGGGGACGTTGAAGGTGCTCGGGACGAGGACCGAGGGGTCGGGCAGGTAGGAGAGGCGGAGGCCATGGGTCTCCCTCTCGATGATGGGCACGACGACCTGCACTCCCCGGCGATTTAAGGCGACGATCAGGTCCTCAGTCCCGGCCTCCGGGAACTTCGAGACGTAGACCATGACAGTCTTAACGCCGTTGAGGAGGTCGAGGAGGTGCCGGGTTATAACTGCACTGTGGGCGGCAATCTCTTGAGGAGAGAGAAGGAACCGGGCTTCTTTTGCCCGCTGGCGGAGGGCGGCCTTTGACTGGCTCATTACAGGGAGTTTTTGGTGAATCACACCATAAAGCATGCATATCCGGGGTGAGGCCGCACAACTCACCTCTCCGGTGCGTGCCCCCCACCGCAGACCTCCCTGTACTGGCGGAGGGAGGATGCGAGAACCCGGGTCTTTCCGATCATGGCGGCGATGAGAAGGACGTCGAGGATCTCGTCGCGGGACGCGCCTTCTTTCATCGCAGCCCCCATGTGCACCTTCAGGCAGCTGTCCGCCCCCGCTCCCGCGGCGGCGGCAACGGCGACCAGTTCGGCGGTCTTGGGATCGAGGGACGCGGGCCGGGACGTCCGGTAATCGGCGACGGCGGAGAGCGCGAAGATGTCGGGCCGGTCCCGGAGGATGGAGAAGATGAAGGGGACGACGCCGAGCATATCCTTTACGTCTTCGGTGATGTCGTCGCCGAGGTCGTCTGCGTGGGCGAGGAAGGTGTCGATGAGTTCTTTGCTACCGGGCTTCATCGGGATGTTCCCTTATAGAATTTAGACGGGAGTGGGGATAATTGTGCGGTTTCGGCTAGGGTGATGCAGGGGGAAAGTGGGTTGTGGAATTTCTGACTATCGGATATCCTATCCCTGAAACTTGATAGTGCTGTGAGTTCATGCCCCTACAGCAGTTGTAGAACTCCATTTTTGGGCATTTACTGGATAACATTGAGGGCGGCAGGACGGGGCTCGCCTCCCCCCGCGACAGCACCTTTTCCGAGCGTGATATCCGCTACGATCCGATGTACTGGGGTTGCCCGGAATATTCGCGGTTAAGGCTCCTACTGATAGGACCCGTTTCTGTTGTGGTCCAAGACTAACCCTGCGGTAGATCCGTTGAGGATAAACATGGATACGGATCTTAAGTTCCTGCTCAAGAAAGGAGGAAACCGCGGGTGCAGGGTTAACACCAAATTAGTAAACTATATCATAAAGCATCTCTTTGTAACTCTTACCTAATAGGTACTTAAATCGAAAAAACCGTTGGCGTAAGTATCCTTGGTTCCTTTAGTGGGGTGAGAGTGACGATTAATCGATTAGAACAGATCTCCTTGATTGTATTGCTAGTTGTAATGATGATCGGTTTTGCGTCGGCAGATACACAACTCGGTTATGGTGAAGTTATAGTTGAGGATATCTATGTGCCCAATTATGATAGAGTCTATCTAAGCCTTGATGCTCGAATTGATTACCCAAAACTGGCGGGGGCTGCCGAAATGCTCCAAGTCAAAGTGAATGGTGTGCCTGTTACAAAGACCCAACTTGTAAACAAAGGGCCCATATTTACGTTTCCTGATGGGAAAAAGTATGCATACTATACAGACGAAACAGGGACTTGGAAGTTGTTTTATAGCCCTAGTTTCACTTCAAGCGGTATTAGGGAAGGGGATGCATACAAGTACGTCTTTGATATAACAAGTCTGGTTTATAAAGAGAATACTAATGAAATTATTATTGCAAACGCAGGGCCTGTCATAATCAATAAAATTCCCCCGAAAAATGTCAATCTGGTAAAGTCTCTGACATTGGTTACAAGGTCCATCGCTATCACGGATAGCTTTCCTCAAACAACGTCGCAATCTAACCCCTCATCGCAGGGCTCAGCAGCCTTATCGGGGTACGCATCTAATCCCTCACCCTCTATCCCAGAATCCAATCTGGGCTTGTACGGATTTATAGGGTTATTGGTGTTCTGTGGGTTGATCGCACTCTTTTCGAGATCCTCTGGTGGTGGTCATTCTGGTGGTGGATACAGCCGCAGATATGACGATGATGACGATCACGATTACGATTACAGTCGACCGCAGGTTGTCCACCATGTTTACCACGAACGGCCACAATATCAACCGGTATATGAGCCATGTCCGGAATGTGGTGGGAGTGGAAGAGTCGAGGAGCCAGTAATTACATGTGGAATTGCTGGAGCTCCAATAACGAGATCAAAGCGGTGTAGTTACTGTAATGGAACGGGGAAAATAAGAGTAAACTAAAATCGCCTATGATGCTAATGACCTTTCTTAAAGAAAGTTGGGTTAGAAGAGTTCTTTTTTTGCGCCGGAGCGATATAGGCTATTGTTAAGGCCCTGGTCTCTTGGAATACTGCCCGGAATCACGATTACGGCGCTTGTATCTGTCGCCGTGATCTATACCAAACCGATCCTCAATAGTCTGCTCGATATTATCTGATAAGCTCTTTGCTCCCGGCGGGTCAATAATATCCTTAAACCTTCTACTCATATCTGGGTCTAATGTGTCCTTTTACACTTAATTGTTTTGATACCTCATAGCAGTTCACGACTGGTTGATTTGATTATTACCGTTTTTGAATTCGCTAACTCATCTTCTTGCAAAAGATATCGTTTATCGTTACGATAGCAAAATAAGCATATTTTTGGGGCGCTGAAGAGCACGAATGCCATTTGTCGATGAAGCAGGGATGTTTTTTGAGAGTTATGGGGGATATTTGCTCAATCTGCATCGTTTTTTCTGGACCCAGTACTTCGCTAAACAGTTTGAGGCGGTTCTCAGGAGATCAAAAACCACCGACTTCCCTTCGTGTTCTTCGCGGCTTCGCGTGAGTGGATTGTGGGGAAGAATGACAGCCTCACGCGAAATGTGACGGATGGGGCATCCGGAGTTTGAGAAGCCGCCAGGCTTCGAAAGACGCGAAGCTGCCAAGTGCGAGCGTAAGCGAGCAGAAGCATCGCAGGTGTGACTTGCGACGTTCCCTCAGGAACGGAGATCGAGCACCGAGATGTGCGAAGTCCGGTGTTTGGGTGCTGCTAACTCTGTGTTAAGTCGTCGCGCGATGCCGTATCACTCGATACCGGATGTCAAAATTAGCGAAGTACTGGGATCAAGATCACCCCTGTTCACAACCGACTTTGTCCGCTCAGATCTTCATCTCTAGCTCGCAACGAGATGGTCTTATCGAGCACTGGAATCTAATCCGATGAGTGGGCCATAATACTTGATCCGACATGCCTGTGTCCTCCGGAGGTTAATGTCCGGCTTTTCGAAGCAATATTGCTGATATCCATACAGTATGAAATGGGGAAGCAAACCTGTCGCAATCTGCCCGCTGAACAAACGAACAGCCTCCACCACTCGGAGGCTGTTACGCGTAAAAAATGAGAAACCGGGGAACGCTCCCCGGATCCCCTCTCAGAAGTTAAAGTGCCTTCCAACGATCTTCAACGCACAGAAGTCCCCGCACATCGTGCAGGCGTCGGTGTCGGCCGGCATCCGCTCGTCCCGGATCTTCCGGGCGCGTTCGGGGTTCATCGCGACCGCGAACTGCCGTTCCCAGTCGAGGTCTCTCCTGGCGTGGCCCATCTCGAGATCCGCGTCGCGCTTCTTGAGCTTGATCATATCCCCGACATGGGCGGCGATCCTCGAGCTCATAACGCCCTCGTAGACCTCTTCGGGCGTGGGGAGCGCCAGGTGCTCCGCTGGCGTCACGTAGCAGATGAAGTCGGCGCCGTAGGAGGAGGAGAGCGCCGCCCCGATCGCGGCGACCCTGTCGTCGTAGCCGGGCGCGATATCGGTGACCAGGGGGCCGAGCATGTAGAACGGCTTCCTGTTCGTGACACGCTTCTGCAGGACGACGTTCGTCTCGATCTCGTCGACCGGAATGTGTCCCGGTCCCTCGATGATCGTCTGGACGCCCTGTGCATGCGCCTTGTCCGCGAGCTCCGCGTTGATGAGCAGCTCCTGGACCTGGGCGCGGTCGGTCGCGTCGTGGACCGCTCCTGCCCGCATGCCGTTGCCGAACGAGAGGGTGACCTCGTGCTCTTTTAAGATCTCGACCAGGTAGTCGAACTCCGAGTAGAGCGGGTTCTCCTTC
>JAEWMO010000025.1 GCA_023457135.1 Methanobacteriota archaeon
ATCCTCCCCCGCCTCCGGCGGCCGGCGGCGCCGGCACCGGGTAGGTCCCGGCGACGACGTTCTGCGGGTTCCCGGCAAAGAACGCCCTGATGTTCTCGACGCTGGTCGCGAGGATCCGGTCGACCGCCTCACGGGTGTTGAAGGCGTTGTGCGGTGTCAGAATCGCCTTATCGGAGTGCAGCAGGCCGAAACTCTCGAGCGCATCCCGGAGCTCGTCCTCCGATGCCTCGCCGGCCCCCTGGAACTCCTCCTGGATCCAGACCTCTTCGCCCTCGAAGGTGTCGAACGCGACTCCCCCGAGCCGGCCTTCGCGCAGGGCGTCCGCGACCGCCTCCGTATCCACCACGCCGCCCCGTGAGGTGTTGATGAGGAGCACGGTATTCTTCACGAGCCGGAGCCGTTCTGCATCGATCAGGTGGTGCGTCGCCTTTGTGTAAGGGACGTGCAGGCTGACGACGTCCGCCTGCCGGAGGAGGTCGTCGAGGCTCATGTAGCGGACGCCGTACTCCTCCGTGAGGGCGGGGTTCGGCCTCAGGTCGTAGGCGATCACCTCCATCCCCGCCGCACGGGCGATGCGGGCGAGGTGCGACCCGATCTTCCCGGTCCCGACCAGGCCGAGGGTCTTGCCGGCGAGATCCATCCCCTGGAGTCCGGCCCGCGAGAAGTCGCCCCGGTCCGTTCGCTCAAACGTCGGCCTGAACCGCCGGGCAAGGGCCAGGATGAGCCCGAACGCGTACTCCGCGACCGTGTTATCGCCGTAGCGCGGCACATTGCAGACGGTGATCCCCCTCTCCCGGCAGGCGTCAAGGTCGATGTGGTCGAACCCCGTGGACATGGCGGCAATCACCCTGAGGTTCGGGAGCCGGTCGAGGACCTCCCGATTGACGTAGGACCGGACGAAGACCCCGATGCCTTCGGCGTCGCGGGCAAGCGATGCGTTCTCGACCGTGAGCGGTTCGGAGGGCAGAGCAAGATCATAACTGTTCTTGCCGACGAACGCCTTCCAGATAACGTCCTTCTCGTGCTCATCGAGGCCGAAGAAGACCAGTTTCGTCATCGGTATCCCCTCACTCCCGGGAGGCCATGTAGGAGGCGATATCGACCATACGTTTCGCGTACCCGAACTCGTTGTCGTACCAGACCAGGACCTTGACCATCCGCCCGCCGACGACGCTCGTCGAGAGCCCGTCGACGACCCCGGAGTGCGGGTCGCCGACGATGTCGGCCGATACGATCGAGTCCTCGGTATACGCGAGATACCTCTGCATCGATCCTTCCGCCGCCCGCTTCATCGCGGCGTTCACCTCATCCGCTGTTGCGTCACGCGAGAGGTCCGCGACGATATCGAGGACCGACCCGTCGGGGATGGGAGCCCGGATCGCCACCGCATCCATCTTCCCGGTGAGCTCGGGAAGGGCCCGTGTGGTGGCGACGGCGGCGCCGGTCGATGTCGGGATGAGCGAGACGGCCGCGGCACGGCCCCGGCGCGGCTTCTTCGTCGCCTTGTCGACCAGCGCCTGGGTGGCGGTGTAGGCGTGGATCGCCGTCGCCATCAGGCGCTCGACGCCGAAGGTGTCGTTCAAGACCTTTGCCGCCGGGGCAAGCGCGTTGGTCGTGCAGGAGGCATTCGAGACGATGGTGTGCTTTGCAGGGTCGTACGATCCCTCGTTGACGCCGAGGACGACTGTCTGGTCCGCGTCGGGCGAGGGCGCGCTGATGACGACCCGGGATGCACCGGCATCCAGGTGCTTTGCGGAAGCCTCCCGCTCGGTGAAGCGGCCCGTGCACTCGAGCACCATCTCCACGCCGAGGTCCTTCCACGGGAGGCGGGCAGGGTCCCTCTCGTGCAGCACCCGCACCTCGTGCGACCCGAACCGGAGGCGGTCCGCTCCGGCCTCGACCGGGAAGGGCGCCCGCCCGTGGACCGAGTCGTGCTTCATCAGGTAGGCGAGTTCTTCCGTCGGGTTTGGATCGTTCACCGCGACGATCTCGATCTGCTCCGGTGTCTCGATCAGGTAACTGCGGAGGACCTGCCTCCCGATCCGCCCGAATCCGTTGATGGCAACCTTTTTCATACCACTTTCTCCCCCTATCGGACAGGGGGTCTCCTGTGCAGGACGGTATATATGATCTCCCTCTGCCGGCTACTCCGGTCGGATCTCGCGCGCCACGCCGCGAGCGGCCGCCGCGACCTCTCCGGGGTCGCCGAGGTAGTGGTGCCCGAGCACGTTCAGGCTTTCGTCCAGTTCGTAGATGAGGGGATACCCCGTAGGGATGTTCAGGTCCGCGATCGTATCGTCCGGGATACCGTCCAGGTGCTTGACGAGAGCCCGGAGACTATTGCCGTGGGCGGCGACGAGGACCGGCCTGCCCTTCCGGAGGTCCGCCGCGATCCGCCCCTCCCAGCAGGGAAGCACCCGCTCCAGCGTGTCGCGCAGGGACTCGGTTGCCGGGAGGGTCCCGGGATCGAGGTCGGCATAGCGGGGGTCGAACCGCGGATGCCGGGGATCGTTCCGGGCAAGCGGCGGCGGCCGGACGTCGTATGCCCGGCGCCAGAGATGCACCTGCTCCGCACCGTATTCTTCGGCGGCCTCTCGCTTGTTCAGGCCCTGAAGGGCGCCGTAACTCTTCTCGTTCAACCGCCATGACCGGTATACCGGGACGTACATGAGGTCGAGGTCGTCCATGGCGATCCAGAGCGTCCGGATGGCCCGCTTCAGGACGGAGGTGTACGCGACGCGGAACGTATATCCGCCGTCCCTGAGAAGTTTCGCCGCCCGGTGGGCTTCCTGTACCCCGCGGGGCGAGAGGTCCACGTCGGTCCAGCCCGTGAACCGGTTATCCCTGTTCCAGAGGCTCTCGCCGTGCCGTAAAAGGATCAGCGTCACCATCGTGCCCGTCTCCCGTGCCCGGTATGGGCCCCTTCCCCGGATAAATGACGCGTATGCAGGGAAGACAAGCCCCGTGGGGCGGCCGAGCCGTTCAGATACCCCACGAGCCGCTCGTGAAACCTCGATGAAGCGTGCAGCGGCCAGATCCAAATCCCTTCTATTCTCTCGAGGTTTGCCAAACCGGCTCCGTATAAGTTCGATTTTTTTCGTAGCCTACAATTCATTTATCACTCATTCCCGCCCATATGCTGTTGTATGGCATCGAACAGAAGAAGGAATAGAAACTACATCCTCGCGACAGCATCGCTGCTCGTCATCGCCGTGGCGAGCATCATCACCGCGGGATGCATGGGGAGCACGTCGGCACCCGGTGCGGTCTCCGGGCTCACCGGGGTCACCTGGTCGCTTGACTCCTATCTCGACGGGAACGGCACGCTTGTCCCGGTCCTGCCGGGAACTGAAGTCTCAGCCCGATTCGGCGGCGACGGCAAGGTCACCGGCTCGGCCGGGTGCAACGGCTACGGCGGCGACTACCGTCTCGACGGCACGGCCCTCTCGGTCTCCTCGCTCGCCCAGACACTGAAATTCTGCACTGAGCCCGAAGGCATCATGGACCAGGAGGCACGGTTCATGGAACTCCTCGGCTCGACGGCGGGCTGCCGGATCGAGGATGAACGGCTCATTCTCACCGACGCCACCGGAGCAACGGTGCTCGTCTTCACGGAGGAGGAGCCCGCGGAACTCGCCGGAACCTCCTGGAGGCTCGCAAGCCTCGTCGATGAGAACGGCACGATGACCCCGGTCATCTCGGGCACGCAGGTCACGCTGGCCTTCGACGCCGACGGCAGGCTCGGCGGATCAGCCGGGTGCAACAGCTACGGCGCGGGCTATACCGTGGACGGCGTGAACCTCTCCATCGAGCCGCCCATACGGACTGAGATGTACTGCAGCGAGCCGCCGGGCCTCATGGGCCAGGAGGACCGCTATCTTGCACAACTCACCAACGCCTCCTCCTACTACATGGAGGATAGCCGGCTGGTTCTCACCGACGCTAACGGCACCGAGATCCTGGTCTTTGAACAGGTCTTCCCGACACCCGACCTCCCGCTCGCCGGGACCGACTGGGTGCTCGACGGCTACAGCACCGGGGGAGACGCAATCTCTTCGGTGCTCGCCGGGACGACGATCACCGCGACCTTCTCGCCTGACGGGAACGTCACCGGCAACGCCGGGTGCAACCACTACGGCGGAGAGTACTCCCTCGACGGCGCGAACCTCTCGGTCTCCTCGCTCTTCAGCACCCTGATGTATTGCGAGACACCGGGCGTCATGGAGCAGGAGGCGAGTTACCTGGGCCACCTCGCGAACGTCTCCACCTACCGGGTCGAGGGTGACCGCCTGATCCTCACGGACAACGAGGGAACCGACGTGCTCTTCTTCGTGCAGGCACCGGAGGTCCCGCAGGCCCCGCTCACCGGGACAGAGTGGACGCTTGAGTCCTATAGCAGCAGTGAAGACGCGGTCTCCTCGGTCATCGCCGGGACGACGATCACCGCAACCTTCAGCGACGACGGGAATGTCACCGGGAACGCAGGGTGCAACTCCTACAGGGCCGGCTATATGATTGACGGGGCAACCATCACAATCGAGCCGCCCATCAGCACGAAGATGTACTGCAACGAGCCGGAGGGTGTCATGAACCAGGAGAGCACGTATCTGAATCTCCTGAGCAGCGTCTCGTCCTACCGGGTGGAGGGCAACCGCCTGAGCCTTGCAAACGAGGCGGGCACCGACCTGCTCACCTTTGTGCAGGCACCGTCGAGCGAAGGCCGGTGGATGTCTCCGCCCGTTGGGGGCGACTACGACCTCCTCGATGAAGACGGAAATGTTGTAGCCTCGTACTGAGCGCATATCCGCCCTATCATGCCACGACCAACCGGTTCCAGGTGCTGGAAAGCCGCGGCATCTTCTCCTTTCTTTTCCCCCTCTCTCCAAAGTACGAAGACATATCGCGATCCAGACCCGGCTCAGAGTTCTTAGAGTGGATCGACGCCGCATCCATCCAGCAACCCGGAAGCAGGCGATTGAGATAATCTCGATGAAAATCGGTTATTTTTTTACCTCTATCCACCCACGCCTATCGTGATACCGATGATCGGAGATGGGCACACCATATTTGCAAAGATCGCGCTCACGATCATCGTGGCGGCATGCCTCGTCTCGGCCGGCTACTCCGGCGGGACGGACACGCCTCCCGACGAGGCCGGCCAGGTCGCCGAACCCCTTGCGGGGACGGCATGGCACCTGGTCGCGTTCCGCGCCGACAACGGCTCCGTCGCCGCACCCCTGCCTTTGGCGCAACCGCTCATCATCTTCGGCGACAGCGGCACGCTGTCCGGTTCCGCAGGGTGCAACCTCTATGCGGCCTCCTACCGGATCAACGGCTCCGGCATCAGGATAGAACCCGTAGCCGTCACGGCGGCATACCCCGCGAAGGCGCAGGAACTCATGCAGCAGGAGAGCCGCTACCGGGAACTCCTCGTTGCGGCCGCTTCTTACCGGATCGAGGACGAACAGCTGATCCTCTCCGGGCCGTCGGGGAGGGACCTGCTCGTCTTTGACCGGGAAAAACTGCCTGAGAGCGCCCCGCTCCTCGGGACGGAGTGGCAGCTCGCCCGTTACAGCAGCGTCGGCAGCACCGTCGTCTCGCCGGTCTCCGGCACCACCATCAACCTGACGTTCGACCCCGACGGCACGCTCTCCGGGTCGGCGGGGTGCAACGCCTACTCGGCCCCCTACCGGGTCAACGAGACGGGGATCGCCGTCGAGCGGATCATCGCAACGAAGGCCTCCGCAACCGGGCCCGAGGGGATCATGGAGCAGGAGGGTGCCTACCTCGCCCTGCTCCGGACGGCGGCGGGCTACCGGATCGTCGGGGATACCCTCGCGGTCATCGACGGCAACGGGCGGGCGATCCTCTTCTATACCGCGGTGACGTGAGCGGCCTTTGCCGGAATATTCCTTTTCTGCAGGCAGGGGTTGTGGGTATCCCCTGATATCCGGATAAAAAAAGTATTACGCCGCCGGATACGACTGCCCGGCCTCCTGACCCCCTGCCGGGAGGGAGTAGTGCAGGTGGGCAAAGATCCACGCATGGCCCGTCCCGCGGAGCACCGCCGTCATCCGCCCGTTTATGGTCTGCGGGACACCCCCGACGACGAAGTGGTAGGCCATATCGGCCATGACCCAGGCGACCGTCCCCTCGGCACCGATCTGGATATCAGAGAGGTCGAGCGAGACTGTCTCCGCCTGCGCGAAGTCACGCTCGAGGTGCCGGCGATACGCCTCCCGCCCGATCACCTTCTCGTCGGCGCCGGTCCCGAGACCGAAGAAGTCGGGGGCGATGAAGGCCATGATGCTCTCGATATCTTTCTTCCCCGTAGCCTCCTCCAGCCGCCGGAGCACCGCGAGAATCTGGTTCTGCGTCTGTTCGCTGACTCGCATGAAGAGTAGTCTTATCGAAGGGCAGATATGCTTTTTGAGCAGGTGCGCCGGCTCAGGCCGGAAGCGCACCGCGTGAGGCTCCGTCCACGGGTTCGGGATCGGCGCGGTCCCTTCCCGCCGCCCGGAGAAACGCCCGGAACCCCGGCGACCGGACGGCCCGGACGAGGTTTGCAATGCGCTCGTCCGCGGCAAGTTCTTTCCGGATCACCAGGTCGCACGACTCGTAGCCGATCGGGGTGAACCGGAGCCCCGCCTCTTCTGCCGTCCGGGCCGGGCAGACGCCTGCATCTGCACGCCCGTTGCCGACGGCCGCGGCGACGGCTCCGTGCGTCCGCACCTCGTTATCGTATCCGGTGACTGTCGCCGGCTCGATGCCCTGCCGGTCCAGCCACGCATCAAAGAGGATCCGTGCCGCCGTGCCCTTCGTGCGGTTGACGAACCGGAGCGATCCGGGGTCGCCGGGACCGGGGTCGCGGGCCGAGGCGATCCCGAGTTCCGTCCGGGCCACCTGTACCCTGAGAAGATCCGCGTCCGGCAGGTACCGGAGCACCTGGTCGTTCCAGGCAGTCCCGGTCTCCGGGAGCGATACCGTAGCAGCATGGCAGGTTTTCGCCCTCAGGGTGAGCACCGCCCCGATCGTCGAGGCGTTGCAGCAGTGGAGCAGGTAGCCGGCATCAGAGAGGCAGTTCCCGAGTTCCGCGAGGGCAGGATCGCGCGGGCCGACGCAGACTATCGTGCGGTCGATCGTGGAGAGCGGAACGGTGAGCCGGACACGAACCTCCTCTCCCGCCTCGAGCCCCTCGCGAACGGCCGGGATGTGGAGGTAGCCGTTCGCCCGGACCACCGCCATCTGGATCCCGCCTCCCCGGGGATGAGGGGTCGCATAGCAGGTGCCGGCAACGCGCCCGATCGAGACCGGGACGAACTCATCGTATCCCGGATCGGACGCCAGCCGCCGTGATAGCCGGACAACCAGTTCCTCGTCCCGGACCGGCGAGAGCCCCCACCAGGAGAGGAGATCCCCGGCGATTTCGCGAAGGATGGTCTGTGCGGCGACAGGGTATCCCGGCATGCCGAGAACCGGCTTGCCGTCGACCTTCGCAAGCAGCACCGGTTTCCCCGGCCGGATCGCGATCCCGTGGAAGACGATCTCGCCGAGTGTGCCGACGACGTCGCGGGAGAAGTCCCGGGTGCCGGCCGACGAGCCCGCCGAGAGGATGACGAGATCGTTCTCCGCGACTGCCTTTTTGAGCGCATTCCGGATCAGATCCGGGTCGTCGGGGACGATGGGGTAGCGGCGGCAGGTCGCTCCCATCCGCGAGAGGTAGGCCTCCGCCATGAGCGTGTTCGTCTCGATCGTCTGGCCGGGCGCAGGGGGAAGACCGAGGGGAACGAGATCGCTCCCCGTCGGGACGATCCCGGCACGGATCGACCGGACGGAGAGATGGGTTACGCCGTAGGTCGCGAGCGCGCCAAGATCGAACGGCCGGACCCGGTGGCCTTTCGGGAGGACGAGTTCGCCGGCACGGATATCCTCGCCCGCGTGCCGGACATGCTGCCCGGATGCCGCGGACTTCCGGATCCGGATGGTGCCGTCTTCGTCCCAGGTATCCTCGATCATGACGACGGCGTCAAACGACGGGGGAATTATCTCGCCGGTATTGATGCGGGCGCACTCCGTGAGAGAGAGCGGATGCTGGTCCTGCGCTTCCCGGGTCTCCCTGCTTTTGACCGCGTAGCCGTCGAACTTTGCGATATCGATCTCGGGAACCGAGCGCATCGCATATACGGGCTCGGCCGTCACTCTCCCGACAGCCTCGCGTAGCGGCACAGTCTCAACATGCTCCCCCGGGGGAAACGCCTGTCGCATGGCCGCGAGCGCTTCAGGAAGCGGGGTAAGATTCAGGTACCGGCGTGGCATACTTCTGACTCCTTGATGAGATGCCGGGACGGGTATTCTCCTGCCCTGATCCCGGGTGTACAGGGTGACCGGCCGTTTTACGGCCGGAGGTAATTATTCATCTATCGGCTGGCAACGGCGAACGGATCTCGCAATCGAAGAGCGAGGACTCGCAACCCAGAAGGATCTCCCCGGCATCTTGCGGCACGGCCCGGAGACGGAAGATCACCTCCCTCTCCGGACCGGCGACAACGTAGCAGTCCCCTCCCGAACACAGCAGCCGGCGGTTTCCCGGGCGCGCACCGGTGATCCCGATGAGCGCATCGGCGATACAGGGATCGGCACCGAGCGTGACCGAGACCTGCGGCGCGGCAAGGTCGCGGTTGAGGATGCGCATCGCCGCCTCGGCCATCCGCACCGCGACCGCCACACCCGGACAGAGTTCCCCGTGGTAGTTCACGGCCTCGCGGATGAGGCCCTCGCGGTATTCGCCGGGACTCATCTTCCGGATCTTCTCGGTCCGGTCGTGGCCGGTCGCGGAGAAGACGCAGTCCCACCCTGCCTGGTAGGGCTTGAGGTCGAGCACCGGCGTCCCGTCGATCAGGTCGACGTTTGCGAGCAGGAGGAACCGCCCTTCCCGCACCTCGCGCAGCCGGACCACCGAGACAGAGAGGGGATTCGGCCGCGCCGGGGAACGAAGGGCAAAGACGCCCTTCTCCGGGAGATCGTGGGAGACTTTCCGGGCCACCGCCTTCAGGACTCCCCGGTCCGCCTCGTGGAGCCAGCAGACCAGGATCAGGTGCGAGTTCTCCTCGATGCCGGAGAGCGCCCCGGCGTAGTCGGGATAGACCTCTATCTCGGCATCCACGCCCTGGACCGGCATATCGTTGCGGGAGCGGATCTCCGAGTGCACGAGCCCGATAGGGGTGAGTTCCATGCGGTGCATGCTGCGGCGACGGGGATTAAGCCCTTCTCTCAGTACGCTACCTTCTCGTAGTAGGACTGTGACCGGCAGTCGGCGCATGCCCCGTTGACGAGCATGTGGTCGGGGACCATCTCGCCGCAGATGTTGCAGATCGCGGATTTCCAGGGCCACTTCTGGGGAACTTTCACCCGCACCTTCTCGCAGGAGAGGAGGTCACGTCCGGCATCGATGATCTCATCGATAAGCGCAATTCCCCGGGTTCTCGGGTCGAAGAGGGGGTCTTTGGTATACCACAGGGCGAACGTCGGGTATCGTCCGATCTTGTCGCCGTCGACGAAGACCCGGATGCCGTTCACGTACGGGGCCTCGGCGGGACCGTTCACGGTGATGGCGAATTTCCCGATGGGGATGACCCGGAGGCGGTGGTTGCCGGTCGTGCAGTGGGCGATCACCTGCAGAGGATCGGGCAGGCACTTCATGGTCTCACAGACTGCGTAGACCTTCTCGCCTTCGGGAGGGTTCAGGAGTTCCAGGGCATAATCCACCATATAGACCCCGACCAGGAGCCCGGGGGCCGCGAAGGTGTGAAACTCGATGCATCTTCGGAAGTGATCGATCAGTTCCGGGCTGGAGCCTTTCGACTTAAGCCGGGCCTCGATGTCCCCCCATGTGTGGTTCAGTCTCGGTTGCATGAAAGATAATTGGTCAAGGTTAGTTGTAAATATTTTGGCCAAGTCAATATGATTTAGTTTACTTCTCCGGGGGTGGTTAGGGTATATCGCCAGCGTAGCATCGTGTTATCGTATAAGATGGGCCGTAATGGTGATCAGATCACATGCAAGAATTGTGAGTTTATAAAGATCAATTATACGACCTAATATACTGGCGAGTGTTAATGTAATAAGTTTAAATTTATATACTACCGAGTCGAGTAAACCTATTGTGAGCATGTCCGCCCATTCCTGGCATGCTTGGCAACCGACGTTGAATGCAATCATCGGGAGAATGTGAATGACAGAAACCAATGGTAAGTTACGCTACGTTCCCACGACCTGCCCGTACTGCGGAGTAGGATGCGGGCTTAACCTCGTGGTGAACGACGGTAAACTCGTCGGGGTTGAACCCAACAAGAGAACCCCGATTAACGAAGGCAAACTCTGTCCCAAGGGTGCTACCTGCTGGGAGTTCGTACAGAGCCCCGACCGCCTGACAACCCCCCTCATCAAGAAGAACGGCAAGTTCGAGGAGGCGACCTGGGACGAGGCATACGATCTGATCGCCTCGAAGTTCAGGGAGATCAGCGACAAATACGGTCCGAAATCCCTCGGTTTCCAGGTCTCGTGCCGGACCCCGAACGAGGAGTGCTACATCATGCAGAAACTCGCACGGGTGGCCTTCAAGACCAACAACATCGACAACTGTGCGCGTATCTGCCACGGGCCGTCCGTCGCCGGTCTCTCGCTCTCGTTCGGCTCCGGAGCCGCGACGAATCCCTTCGAGGACGTCCTGAACTCCGACGTCATCTTCATGATCGGTGCGAACACGATTGAGGCTCACCCGCTCGCCGGCCGCCGGCTCGTCCAGGCCAAGAAGGCGGGTAAGAAGATCATCGTCTGCGACCCGCGCTACACGCCCACGGCGCGCCTGGCCGATGAGTATGTTCGCTACAACCCCTCGACGAACATCGCCCTGATCAACTCGATCATGTACTGGATCATCCAGGAGAACCTCCACGACAAGGAGTTCATCGAGAAGCGGACGACGGGATTCGAGGACCTCAAGAAGACCGTCGAGAACTACGCCGAAGTCGAGTCGATCACCGGCGTACCCACCGAGCGGGTCAAGGAGATCGCGCGGATCTATGCCAGCGCCAAGAACGCGGTGATCATCTACTGCCTCGGCATCACGGAACTCTCCACCGGCACGGACAACGTCCGGTCGCTCGGCAACCTCGCGATGCTCACGGGCAACGTCGGCAGGCCGGGTGTCGGTGTCAACCCGCTCCGTGGCCAGAACAACGTCCAGGGCGCCTGCGACATGGGTGCGTACCCGAACGTCTTCTCCGGCTACCAGAAGTGCGAGGACGACGCTACCAGGAAGCGCATGGAGGAACTCTGGGGCGTCACCGGACTCGCGAAGGAGTACGGCGTGACCCTGACCGAGCAGATCACCCAGTGCGGCGACCCGATCAAGGCGATGTACATCTTCGCGTTAAACCCGGTCGTCTCCTACCCCGACTCGAACCACGTGATGCGGTCGCTTCAGAAGCTCGACTTCCTGGTCGTGCAGGACATCTTCATGACCGAGACGGCACAGTTTGCCGACGTCATCCTCCCCGGAGCATCCTTTGCCGAGAAGGACGGGACGTTCACCAGCGGCGAGCGGCGTGTCAACCGTATCAGGAAGGCCGTCCAGACCCCCGGCAACTCCAAGGAAGACTGGCAGATCTTCGTCGAGCTCGCCCACAAGCTCGGTCTATCGGGCTTTGACTTCAACTCTCCCGAGGATATCTGGGATGACATGCGCCGGGTCACCCCGTCGATGGCCGGTATCTCCTACGAGAGGATGGAGAAGCCCGAGTCCGTCCACTGGCCCTGCCCGACCCTGGAGCACCCGGGAACCCCGATCCTGCACCGCGAGAAGTTCTCGTCCGCCGACGGCCTCGGCCACTTCTTCGGCATCGAACACCGCCCGCCCGCGGAGGTAGCCGACGCCGAGTATCCGTTCACCCTGATGACCGGACGTCTGCTCTTCCACTACCACACCCGGACCCAGACCGACCGGGCAGCGCTCCTCCACCACGAGGTGCCCGCCGGCTTTGTCCAGATCAACAACGAGGATGCGGCGAGGATGAAGATCCAGAACGGCGAGAAGATCAAGCTCAGCAGCAGGCGTGGCGAGGTCGAGACCACCGCGAAGGTGACCGACCAGGTAGCGCCCGGCGTCCTGATGATGACGATGCACTTCGGGGACGCGGCCGCGAACATGCTGACGAATACCGCGCTCGACCCGCTCTCGAAGATGCCGGAGCTGAAGCACTGTGCTGTGAAGGTTGAGAAGATCACGGGGGTGCAGTAAATGGCAGCAAAGGGAGATATGGTATACGCCTGGACGACGAGCCCCGATATCGCGAAGGTCGCGGAGTGCGGCGGCGCGGTGACCGGGCTTCTCAAGTATGCCCTCGAGAACAAGATGGTCGACGCAGTCCTCGCGGTCAAGAAGGGTGTGGACCTCTACGATGCGGTCCCCACGATCATCACCGACCCGGCCGAGATCGGTCAGACGGCAGGTTCGCTCCACTGCGGAACGCTCCTGCTCTCGAAGCTGGTCAAGAAGTACCTCGACGGCGCCGAGAACATGCGCCTCGGTGTGACGGTGAAGGGTTGCGACGCGATGGGTCTCTACGAGCTCGCAAAGCGCAACCAGGTCAACCTGGACAACCTTCTGCTGATCGGCGTCAACTGCGGCGGTTCGGTCAGCCCCGTGGCTGCCCGGAAGATGATCGCCCAGAAGTTCGGTGTGGACCCGAACGACGTCGTCAAGGAAGAGATCGACAAGGGCCAGTTCATCATCGTCACGAAGGACGGCCAGCACAAGGGCATCTCGATGGACGAGCTCGAGGAGGAGGGCTTCGGCCGCCGCTCGAACTGCCGCCGCTGCAAGATGAAGGTCCCGCGCCAGGCAGATCTCGCCTGCGGTAACTGGGGTGTTATTGGGGAAAAAGCCGGCAAGGCCACGTTCGTCGAGGTCTGCTCCGAGAAGGGTGCGAACCTCCTCGATGCCGCCGTGAAGGCCGGAGCGATCGCCTCCGAGCCCGCGAACCCGAAGGGAATCGAGATCCGCGGCAAGGTCGAGAACGCGATGCTGAAACTCGGCGACAAGTGGCGGGCCCGCTACTTCGAGGGCCTCGGCGAGGGCAAGGAGCGCCTCCAGACGATGATGGAGGACTCGAGCCGGTGCATCAAGTGCTACGCCTGTATCGAGAACTGCCCGATCTGCTACTGCGTCGAGTGCAGCACGAAGAAGCCCTACCTGGTTCCGCCGGGCGAGCTCCCGCCGCCCTTCATGTTCCACCTGATCCGCTACGCCCACGTATCGGACTCCTGTGTCAACTGCGGCCAGTGCGAGGAGAACTGCCCGATGGAGATCGCGAACTCGCTCTACATGCACGCCCTGCAGGTGGACATGGAGAAGATGTTCGGCCACACTCCGGGTGTGGACATGGAACTCCCGGTGCTTGCGCTCGTTGAGGAGAAGGCCGAACGCCAGCGTCTCTTTGAGACCGGCAGCGACCAGATCTTCGACGTGTTTAAGTAACCGGAAGATCCGGTTGTCGAATGCGTTACCCCCGGCCGGAACGGACCGGCCGGACCGGTAACGACAGATTAAACGCCTTGAGCTCCAATATAACCCTGATGTGCCCGTGCCGGGGCACAAATGGGTCGGGCGACGCCCGGAGCTGCGGGAGGGGCCACCCTGATAACCTCCCTCCCCTCCGCCGGGTGGCCTGTAAAAACCTCTTCTGCAACGTGTTTTGCCCTTCGACCGGAAGATTGAACGTCCGCAGCCTCGTATCGAGAGATAAGAATGAAATTTGTCTGTCCGTTGATTGTCGTGACCGACATTGGGGTCTCAAGAGCGTTTTATGAGACGGTGCTTTGCCAGAAGGTTCTCCATGATCTCGGAGAGAACGTATCCTTCGAGGGTGGGTTTGCAATCCATCTCCGGTCGCATTTTGCGTGCCTCATCGATGTCAACGAGGATGAAATTAGTATCCGGACCAAAGAATGCCGAACTCTACTTCGAGGAGGACGACCTCGACGCCTTCCTCAAACGGCTCGCGACGCTCGACATCAACTACGTCCACGAACTCCGGGAGCAGCCCTGGGGTCAGCGGGTCGTCAGGTTCTACGACCCGGACCTGCACATCATCGAGGTCGGCGAGCCCATGGAGAGCGTGGTAACGAGGTTCCTTAAGGCCGGGCTCTCGATCGAGGAGACTGCCGGGCGCACCTCAATGCCGGTGGAGTTCGTCAGGCAGCTCGCGTAAGGCCCGGCCAATCCCAGGCTGACGGCGATCGGACCCGCTCCGGTCTGCATATCCTGGGAGAAAACCCTGCACGGAGCATTCCGGGCCGGTTTTCCGGGCATTCCGTCTTCCTGGCGAAGTTCCGGCAAAACCCCCATGGGATAGCCTTATGGTGATGCAGGACGATCTGGCATCTTGTGGTGAACTACCATGAAATGCTATAGTTGCGGTGCAGAGATTAATCCGAAAAAGACGAGATGTCCCAAGTGCGGGGCGAAAGTTGAAGCGGGAAGCGGACAACCGCAGGCCGCCGGAGTTGCAAGGGGGCGAAAGTAAAGACCCCTATTGCCCCCTCTCCTGACCTCTTTTAACTTTCCTGCTCTTTTTGTGCCCGCGGTGCGGTGCGCCACCAGTAATAGACCTCGTAGACCAGCAGCGCGAGCAGCACTGCGCAGGCCCCGAAGAAGAAGCCCATCACGAGATCATGGACCGGCGGGACGCCGGCGGTATCGAAGGCAGGAGTCCTGAGCGTCGAGAACTCCTCACCGTTCCCCCCGGCCATCTTCGGTCCGGCCGACGGATCCCAGGAACCTTCCGGCATGCCCTGAGGCAGCACGAGCGGGAGGAACGTGAGAAGGGCGAGGCTTGCGAAGATGAGGATGCCAAAAAGCGTCGCGTACTTCTGGAGCACCGACCGGAGATCGCTCACCGGCGGCGCGATGATCAACACCTGGTTTGCGAGCGCATAGACTTTCACCTCGCGCCCTTTCTCGCTCCAGCGGGTCTCTGTCACCTCAAGAAGTCCGGCGTCGAGGAGGTTGTCGATGTGGTAAGAAGCGGTGGTGATGGGGATCTTCATCAGCCGGGCAACCTCTGAGGACGTCAGCGGCCCTCCGCCGAAGGCCTGAATGACCGCGTTCGCCGTCTGGCTCGCCATTGCCCGGGCGATCTTCTGTGCCCGCTCGTCACCCGGCTGGATTACTACGACATCATCAACCATGGAGTGCTTCAAGTATCCGGCTCTTCCCGTGCTCGAGCGCCTGCCCTACCCGGGATGCGTCCGCTCCCGCGCCCTGTGCAAGGGTCGGCTTGCCGCCGCCCTTCCCGCCGAGGACGCTGCAGACCTCGCGCACGATATCAGCGGCGTTCACCGCCGGGTTGCCCGACGTCGCCACCACTCTCACGTTCCCGTCACCGGACGCAAGGAGCGCCACGCCGCCCGCGTCCGCGACGGAGGTCGCCAGTGCGACGAGCTCTTTCTGGGCCGCATCCACCTGCCTGACGACGACCCGGACCCCGTCGACCATCTCGCCGTTGAGGTTCTGCATCTCGAGCTCCACCACCTTCTTCTGGAGGCGCTCGATCTCTTTCTTCTGGTCCTTCCATTCGCCGAAGAACCGCGTCACCGCTGCCGGCAGGTTGTCGGGCTGGACGCTCACGACGTCGGCCGACGTCCGCAGGAGATCCTCCATGCCCTGCATCGCCCGCACGGCGGCGACACCGGCCGCAAAGACCAGCCGCTCGACGCCGTCCTGGATATGCTCGACGCCGAGGATCTTGATCGGCCCGATCTCGCCGGTCGACCGGACATGCGTTCCCGCGCATGCCTGGACGTCGTTTCCTACCTGGACCGTCCGGATCTCCCGGCCCGGCGGGACACCGCCCTGGTAGAGGCCGAACCCGTACTTCTGCTCGGCCTTCGTCCGCTCCTCGATCTTGATGCAGACATGGGAATCGGCCATGACCAGCCGGTTCGCCTCGACCTCGATCTGCTTGAGTTCGTCGGGCGTGATATGCTTGTAATGGCGAATGTCCAGGCGGGACGTCTCGCTTCCCTTCTGGGCGCCGGCCTGGTGGATGTGGGCGCCGAGCACCTTTGTCGCGGCGTGCAGGAGAACGTGGGTCGCCGTGTGGTGGCGCATCAGCGAGAGCCGGCGCTCCTCGTCCACCATGCCCTTCACGCGGTCGCCGCGCTTCAGGGAGCTTCCGGTGACCCGGTGGAGGATCACCTCGCCGATCTTCGTCGCCTCCTCCACCCGCACCATGTGGTCGGCCGCCACCAGGGTCCCGGTATCGGACGGCTGGCCGCCGCCCTCGGGGTAGAAGAGCGTCTGGTCCAGGACAACCATCCCGTCGAAGTAGTCGAGGACCATCGCCTCGAACTCGATCTCGCACGGCAGTTCGTAGTAGAGCTTCTTCGTCGGGGGCAGGGTCTTTGCCCGCTCGCGGTAAGGAGCGAGCGGGTCCTGTCCCTCCGCCTCTTTCTGCGCCTCGGAGTGGATATCGGCGATCAGCGAGTAGAAGTTGTCGGGGATCTCCACCACGGCGCCCTCGGCGGCGGCGACATCCTTGATCATCTCAGGCGGGATGCCGTGTGAGTCGTAGAGGGTGATGACCTCTTCGAGGGGGACGCGGGCGCTCTTCGCCTTGTAGTTCCGGGCAATCTTCTGGACGATCCGGGTCCCGCGTTCAAGCGTGCTCGCGTAGCGTACCTTCTCGTTCTCCACGATCTCCCTGACCACGTCCACGTCCTGTCCGAAGTTCGCGACTCCCACGGACTGCATCTGGGCTTCCACCAGGTCGGCGAGATCCTCGTCCATCGAGAGGTCGTTCATCATCCGGAGTGTCCGGCGCAGCACGAGCCGGGCGAGGTAGCCTTCGCGGACGTTCGAGGGGACGATGCAGTCGCCGAGCATGTAGGCGAGGCACCGGGTGTGGTCCGCGATCGCGTAGACCTTCTCGATCGGGACGACGATCCGTTCAAGCCGGTCCACCGGGACGTCGATGGTCTCGGCGACCTTCCTCCGCAGGTTGTAGAGGTTCGTCCCGGAGATATCCATCACGCCGGCGCATCGGGCGCTGAGGCCCATGATCTTCGTGAACTCCGGGTTGTCGAGGAGGTTCTCGAGGTCGGCCGACCGCATCAGCCGGCTCACCATCTCCGGGAAGACCGCGTCGTAGATCGTCGGGGAACCCTTCGAAGCCCAGACGAACCGCTCAAGACCGTAGCCCGTATCGACGATGTTCAGCCGCATCGGGTAGTAAGTTACCCCGTTGACGTCGACGGGCGGTTTGTCGGTCTTCTGCCGGCCGAGGTTCATGAAGACCAGCGTCGCGACCTCTAGGCCGCCGATGAGCACCTCAACAGAGGCTCCGGCGTTCCCGCCGCCGTACCAGGGGTGCTCTTTGTAGGTGACCCGCGAGAGGTCGCCCCCGATCGACGCGATGAACTCGTCGCAGAGGGAGACCGTCTCGTTCTTCCAGTAAATCTGCTCTTCGGGAGTGTTGAAGGCGTGGTGCGCCATCATCTCAAAGAGCGTCAGGTGACGCCCTGACCTGCCGACCGAATCGAGGTCGTTTAAGCGGATGCAGGGCTGGGATATGGTCAGCGGGTTTGCCGGCGGGGGAACCACCCCGCTCGTGACGAAGGGCTGGAAGTCGGCGATGGATGCTATCGTAAGATAGATATCGTCTCTCCACCGGGCGGCTACGGGGTATCGTTCGAGGCGTGTATGGCCGTGCCGCTCAAAGAACGAGAGGAACGCCTCCCGCATCTCATCGACGGTATGAGGCTTGAAGACCGGATTGCCGATGAAGTTATACGTCACACACGGAGCGTCGCCGCAGAGTTCCTGTTCGGGGTCACGGGTCCAGAAGGCCGCCCCGCAGCTCTTGCAGACTTTCCGCTCAAACCCCTGGGTTCTGAAATAGTCGAGCGTATATTCTTCCTCGAGCATTGAAAATCACGCAGCATAATTCTGTATGATTGGGAGCGATATAGTTGTTTGTGCGAATTCTTCAGGGCTTCCAGGTAACAGTAGGACGTAGAGTGTCAGGTTTTTATAGTCCGGCAACCCTGTAAGGCTGATGACGGAACCATTCCACTACTTCCCCTATAAGCACCTCGTCGCAAAATATCTTGCGAACGGCGGCGATCCGGAGAACACCAATCTCATCAGAGAATACCTTGCGGAACTCTCTGGCACCCGGGGGCTCTCCGAGTCCACCCGCGACGCGCTCACCTGCCGGCTCCTCGCGTGGTTGGAGTATCTGCCGGACGGATTCCGGGCCGCGAGCGCCGGCGACCTCTACACTGCGATCAGCGAGGCGCGGGACGAGTGGGCGCACAACACGCACTGCACGCGCGCCGCGAACCTCAAGGCATTTTATCTCTGGCTCGTGGAGAACGAATACTCAAAGATCCCGGCGGCGAAGATCAACCGCATCCAGCCGCCGAAACCAACTCTGATCAACAAAGGGTCCGACGACCTCTATACTCCCGACGAGATCAAGCAGCTCATCGCGGCGGGCAGGTCGTCGCGGGACCGGGCGCTGATCGCAACCCTCTACGAGTCCGGGCTCCGGTCATATGAACTCGGCCGCCTGACATGGGGCGCGGTCGCCCTCGACGAGCGCGGGGCGGTCATCAGCCTCGACGCCGCCAACAGCCGCAAGGGGAGCCGGGCACGGTATATCCGGCTTGTCATGGCGCGGGAGTATGTCGCCGCCTGGAAACGGGATTATCCGGGCACCCCGGACGGGAGTGCCCTTGTGTTCGTCTCGAAGGACCATAAGCCGCTCTCCTACACGACGCTCCGGGCGATCGTCCGCCGGAACATCGCGCGGGCCGGCCTCACCAAGACCGGCGGGCTCCACCTCTTCCGGCACTCCCGGATCACGCACCTGCTCCAACAAGGGGTCCCGGAAAGCGTGGTCAAAATGATGATGTGGGGCTCGATCTCGTCGCAGATGCTCTCGGCCTACGCGCACCTCGTGAACACTGATACCGACCGCGAGATCCTGCGGATCTCCGGCATCGAGGACCCCGGAGCCAAGCCCGCGCCGCGCCTCTCTCCGACCCAATGCCCGCAATGCGCCACAATCTGCGGGCCGACGACGAGATTCTGCCCGGAATGCGGGCACGGGCTGACGGACGGGGCGATCACCGACATGGCCGCCGCACTCGCACTGATCCGGGAGAACGACCCCGAAATCAGGGAGTTTCTCGAACTCGGCCGGAAAATCAAGGAGAGATATCAGAAATAATTACTTTCGCGGCGCGCACCGGATAGGTATTTATATTAAGATAATGTAGATTACATTATGGCTCTCATCCCTACACAGAAGGTCTTGATTTCGCGAGCCGTCTACGACGCGATGGAAAAGCAGCACCCGATTGAACACACTGGATGGACGAACTGGATACGAGAGGGAAAAGCGGAGATTGTCGAAGATTCCTAATTATTCCAGTTCATTCACCCCCCCCTTCATCCGATCCACTGCGCACTGCATCGCCGCCGCATCCTCTTCAGTGAGGGGCCTGCCGCAGTTATGGCAGAACCGCATCCGGGCCGCCACGATCGCATTGCATCCGGGGCACGGGAACAAGGTCTCCCGCTTCACATAGTCGTCGCACGCCTGTTCGATCGCTCTTGCGCGCCTGAGCCCTTTGCGTTCTGCGATATCGTCCAACGCCCGCACTAATTTTGCAGGGACGTAGGCGCAAATCTGCACCGTCTGATTTACCTCAGCCATTGTAGTTCTTAGTATACATCAAACTATATCAAAGTAATGCAGGATAATGCAGGCTAAGTTTAATATAGTTTAATGTAAAATACATTAGTGAGGGATGCGTGAGCATCTCTCCCTCGCGGCCGGGCACGGCAAGGCGAGGCCAGGCGGGGCACGGCGTGGCAGGGTAAGGTAAGGGCGCCGCACATGGGGTCAGACCTTTGTGCGGCAATCCCGTGGCATGGCAAGGTCTGATATAGTATGGCTGGGCGGGGCCAGGCAAGGCAAGGGATCTGATTCTGGGGTCAAACCCGGATCAGACATTCGCCGATGATCCGAAAGGGGAGGCAAAACTCGCGGCATGGCGGGGTTTGGTGAGGTTCGGCTTGGCGGGGCGGGGTGAGGCCCGGTGAGGCCCGGTTAAGTAAGGCAAGGCGTCCGGTGTCGGGGTCAGACCCGCCGCCGGACATTTCAGAGTATCGCAGTTGAACACACAACACACGAGGCAACAACATGGAAACGATTAAGTTCAAAATCACGGGCACACGCCCGCTGTTAATGCACGCGGACACCCTCGCGGATCCGCTGAACCCTCTCACGAAACCCCACGGGGAACTGACCTCCAAGCGCAAGAAGACCGACGAGGATCACGAGGCCATCGCCCGAAGCGAGTGGCGCGCCAGCCTCTACTACGACAACGAGGCCGGCCCGTACATCCCCGGCGTGAACATCGAGGCGTCGATTATCGCAGGCGCAAAGCTCTCGAAGCTCGGCGCGCAGATCAAGCGGAGCGTCGAAGTCATGGACGATAAATGCACGCTGGAGTACCCCGGCCCGAGAGCTGTTGAGAAACTGTGGGCGAGCGGGTTCTACGATGCCCGGGGCGTGAAGGTTCAGTCCGCTCGCCTGATGCGCTACCGGCCGCTCTTCCGGCAGTGGGCGCTGACGTTCACTCTCATGTATGATCCGGAAAGCATCAACCGCGATCAGGTCATCAAGTGCGTCCGTGACGCCGGCGACTACTGCGGGATCGGGGACTACAGGCCGAAGTTCGGGCGATTCCACGCCGAGGTGAGCGCATGACCTCCGAGACGATGCCGGTTCCGGGCGAGAGTGCGGAAACCTCTCTCGAATGGAGCGTGAAGGATGCCGTCGAGCTCTTTTTCAAGGACGGGAAACGCGACGGCGACCTTTTGAGCCATGACTGGATTCTGTTCGCGCTGGACCTGCGCCCCCCGGAAACCCGGGAAGAGCAGTTCGAGTTGCTGGAGCGTATGGATGCCTTCCGCACTGCGCTGTTGAGGGAGCACTGCATTGCACTCCAGAACGTTCGCGGCGAAGGATACCGCATCATACCCCCGGGCGAGCAGGCAGAGTATGCTGCACGGCTGGCAGAATCCTACTTCAAGAAGGGGGCACAGAAGGGCAGCGACCATCTCAGATACACTCGGCGCGATCAACTGACTCATACTGAAGCCCGGAGACACACGGACTGTGAGGTAAAAATGGCCGCGTTATCCGGGATGGTGAACAAAGGCGCGCGCGACATATTCGGCCTGTTTGCCGCGAGCAAATAAGCTCCGTTCTCACTACTGCACGTTCCTCCAATATCCTCTCCAGACCCTCTTTTTCTCCCCGCTTGCCGGTAAATTATTCTAATGTAAACTAATGTAAAGTATATATATTCCTACATCAAATTACTGTATGTGAGGCAAATGGAAGAGACTCAAGAAACCCGCAAGGTCGCCCAGGCCGTTCTGACCGGCGACCTCGCAGAAGCATTCACGACTGCCGCCTCCACCGCCGGGATCAGTGAGGCGGACCTCGTAAGACAGGCCCTCCGAGCATACCTCGGCAAGGAGTGTGTAAAGTTATGTTAGAACAGACGAACTACGCCGGCCCCTGCACCCTCACCCGCAAGACTGAGGCGGGCACCGGCAACCTGAGTATCGCTTTTAACAGCATAATTGTTTCGGCTAATGAGCACGCCGACCGCGAGGCGGGACTGCCCGGCCGCGTGGACCGCTCGTGCTGCTCCTGCGGCAACGGCCACAACCGGCACACCGTGACCCGACGAGGTCCTGAGATCATGACTGCCTGCACCTGCGGCACCCTCGGCCCGGACATGGACGCGGAGACCTGCGAGCACTACTGCGGGAGGCGAGGGGAATGACCGACGCCCTCGCAACCACGAGCGCCGAGGTCCCGATGGTCCCCGACGCGGAAAAACTCCGCCTGATGCGCGATATGTGCGCCAAAGGAGCGACTGACAATGAGTTCCTCGTGATGATGGAGCTCGCCAACCGCTACCAACTCGACCCCTTCAGCAAACAAATCTGGCTCGTCAAGTATGGCGACTCCCCGGCTCAAATCTTCTGCGGCAGGGATGGCTACCTCGCGATCGCGCACCGTTCTGGCGTGTTCGACGGGATGGATGCGGGCGCGGACAAGGACCCCGAGGGACAACTCTACGGCTGGTGCAAGGTCTGGCGCAAGGACATGAGCCACCCCTTCGAGGTCCGCGTCTATGCGTCCGAGTATTCGACCGGGAAGAACCTCTGGAAGGACAAGCCCCGGACCATGATCCAGAAGGTCGCCGAGGCGCACGCGCTCCGCAGGGCGTTTAGCATCTCCGGCCTCTACTCCCCGGAGGAGATCGACACCGGGGACCGTTCCCCGCGCTACGTGGGCGAGGTGCCCGCCGCGAGCCCGACGACCTGTGAGGTCTGCGGTATCCCGGTGCCTGCAGATATCAGGGACAAGACCCGGCCCCACACGCCGAAGGTGCTCTGCATCGAGTGCTTCGGCAAGTGGTGGAACGAGTCGAAGGGGGCACAGTAGATGGCCGAGGAAGTCATCCACCGCCACATCGACGCGCAGAAGGACTCTGTAGAGATCGGCACTCCTGGCAAGGGCGGCGCGGTGAAAGTTTACGGGGATTTTGCCAACCCGGAGGACTTCATGCGCCGGATTGATGCCGCGTGCATGGTGCGAGCGTTCGCGCAGCGGAAGATGGAGGCGGGAGAATGATCCCCGCACTCCCCTGCGGCACGTTCTCCGACGGCGACACCCCGGCAGGAGCGTTTTACGTCGCTGCGTTCGAGGCTGGCGACATGCCGCACCACGTCGGCGAATACCGCATCGAGGCTGTGATCCGGGCGCTCCAGGCGCTCCAGGCGTGCGGATACGATGACGTTGAGGTCGGCAGCATCGAGCGCGACGGGAAAACGCATCTGCTCCTGATCGGGCTCGACGGCGAGGCGCGGTTCGGCGACCGGCAGATGGGCTGCGTCGCCGTGGTGCCGGTGGAGGGACCCTAATGCCCTGCCTCCCCAAAAACGCCCTGATCGCGGGCACGATCAACCTCGGCAACTATGACAATTTCCGGTTCGAGTTCGGCGCGGAGATCGCTTGCGCCGAGGACTACCTGGAGCTCGTCGAGTTCGCCGCCTCGTCCCTGATAGGGCAGTTCCGAGGTGCGGACCCTCAGACGCAGGAAACCATCCGGGCATACGTGGCGCGCCTCTGCTCCATCGACGAGGAGCAGGTGCCGGTCCTGGGGCAATCCCCATCGGAGCCGGAGAAACCTGCACCGGCACCGAAGCCCGAACCAATAGCACCGGCCCCCGCCGCGAAACCCGGCGAGGAAATCTGCGAGAAATGCGGCTGCGGCGTGGCAAAGTCGCAGGCAAACCTCTCGAAACTGTTCATGAGTAAAACTCTCTGCAGAAAGTGCATGGAGGCGCCATAATGGTCTCAAAACATCTCTACGGGGCGACGCTGACCCACGGCGCCACGCTCCGCCAGATCGCCGCCACGTTTGGACCGCGGCCGTTTACGAATGTGGATCTCCAGGCTCATGGCCTGAGTCAGAACGGGCACCTGGGGGGGCTGCACCGGAGCGGCTGTGTCGAGCGCGTCGGGCGGACTCCAAAGGGTAAGAGCATCTGGAGGCTCTCCTCAGAGCTCGTGGACCTCTATGCGGCGCAGGAGGCGATCGTATGATGGTGCTCTTCGGCACCCCTGGCGAGTTCCGGGAACTGTTCGGCGAGGACGAGTACCACTGTCACGAGACGGTGCTCGTGCCGCAGACGAGCGGCCCCTGCGTGCACTACGGCCCGTATGGGTGCGAGGTGCCCCGCGAGGACGGGCAGTGCCCGCACCTCGACAATGCGAGCATCGTCTGTCCGATCAAGGATGTGCTCGGCGCTGCGCAGGCATACGCGCCCGCTGAGCCGGAGTTCGTCGAGCCGGAGCCAGATGAGGATCACGCATACGCGATCCAACTCCCGGCGCAGGCAAAGCGCAAGGATGCATGGACCGAGGGCGAGAACTGGACGGTCGCGCGGGCGGACACCTGGACCGAGGCGATCGAGGTCTACCGCGCCGCATACCCTGACAGCTCCCGGACGGACAAGGCGATCCGGTCCCGGTGGGAGAAGCTCCATACAGAGTGCAGGATGCCCCTCGCGCCGGACTTCGCGGGCGACACGGTCCCGGTGACAATGTGCGACGAGGCCGCGATCCGACGACCGCGATTTAAGACTGGGGACAAGGTGCGGATCTCGCACCCGGCGTTCCGAGGCTACACCGGCACGATCCGGCGCTATTACGCGGCGACCGAGAACTACCTGACCCACATCGACGGCACGACCGACACGATGTGGCTCTCCGAGGAGTATCTGGAGGCGGCGTAATGTTCGCTCCTGCGGGCACCGCCCGCCTCGACGTTTTCACCGACTCGCTCCTGCTTGAGGTTGGCGAGGATCTCTTCCTCGCGAAACTCTCCCGGCTCTCGCCCCTGATGCAGGGTGGGGCGGCATATTGCCCCCTCTCGCGCCGATATCAGGGCACGGCGGGGCACTACTGCGACGTGGAGCAGGGGATCGGGCTCCGGCGCTCCAAACCCGGCGCGGCGCTCCTCTTTGTCGAGCGAGGTACGATCTACTCGCTGCCGGTGGTGGAGCTCCGCGAGGTGCTGCACGGGGTTCGGACTGAGTGCGGGATCTCCCGGGTACTGACGACCAGGGCACGGGCGGCGGAGGGGGAGGCGTGACGGAGACGAAGCGCTGCACCAAGTGCGGCAAGGATCTCCCGCTCGAAGAGTTCTGCAAGCACCGCGCCTCCCCGGACGGGCTCGACTACTGGTGCCGGTCCTGCAAGCGCGCAGCCGACACCCGCCTCTCTCACACGGCGACGACTCCTGCCGCGATGCCGTCGAGATGGGTCTCCCTCACCTGCGAGACTTGCGGGAAGGAGTTCAGATACCGTCGGGGGGAGATCGAGAGCCGTAAGCGCCGGGGCATGGCTCTGCCGCGGTTCTGTAGCCGCACCTGTGCGAATTGGGCACTCAACCACCCATCGAAGGTGCAGGCATGAGCGAGACGAAGCGGTGCCCACATTGTAAGCGTCTCCTCCCGGTCGAGGCGTTCCACCAGAACCGGACACGGCGGGATGGGAGAGACTCGTGGTGTGCGGCATGCAAGAGCGTGGCGGAGGCGCAGAGACGGCGGGCAGGGAGATCGGCTGCCCCGAAACCCGCCACATCTCGCCCCAAGCGCGCTCCCCGGCAACCCATCCGCGAGAAGATCGTGCCGGTCCCGAAATACCCCGAACTCCGCGACGAGGCATGGCTCCGGACGCAGATCGAGCGCGAGTTCTTCTCTGCCGAACAGGTCGCGGAGAACCTCGGGTGCAACCCCCACACAGTGTATGTGGCGATGCGGCGCTACGGCATCCGCACGGTCCCGAAGGGGGTCCGGTGGGCACTGAGGGCGCGGCTCGTGCAGCAGCGGTCGGAGGGGAGCGTATGACCTCACACGACGAGCGGCCGCTCAAAGTATATATCTGCCGGCCCGGGGGGTGCGGCCCCTGCATCCGTGAGTATGCCGAGCCTCCGACCGAGTGCTGCGTCGAGAGACGGGTGCCGGGGTGGATCACGCGTCCGGAGTGGTATGAGCTCGTGCCGGTGCGGAGGGACGCATGAGGCGGATCCTCTACATCTCCGGCCCCTACTCGCCGGGGCACGGGCGCACGACCGAGCAGCACATCGCGGTCGCCCGGACCCATGCAGAGGCGGCATGGCGGCAGGGATGGGCGGCGTTCTGCCCACATCTCAACTCATCGGGGTTCGAGGTCACCTGCCCGGAGATCCCGCACAGCGCATGGCTCGCCGGCGACCTCGCGATCCTCGACCGGCTCCGTCCGGGCTACGACGCGATGCTGCTCCTGCCGGACTGGATCGAGAGCCCTGGCGCGGTGCGTGAGTATCACCGGGCTCTGGCGAGAGGCATCGAAGTGATCTACCCTGTGACCTCGCCCGACGCGATCCCGCCGGCGACAGGACGCGGCGTGTGTGAGCACTATCGGCAGGTGCATTACGAGACGGATAGCCGCGACACTTGTAGCTGCCCGCGCGCCCGCTGCCCGCAGGGGAAGACCTGCCCGATCCGGAGGCGATGCAGATGAACCTCCCGGCGCACATCCGCGAGGACCCGCAGCCCGGCAAGATGGGCGGGCGGTTCGCGCTCATCACCTGCGCGATCTGTGGTAAGGAGATCCGGCGACCGTGGGGGGAACTTGTCGGCCTGGAGACGATGGGCAAGCCGCTGCCGAAATACTGTTCGCGGGCGTGTTACACGGCGGCGCGACGACAGGGGCGGGCGTATGAGTGACCTCTCGCCCCCGGAATACTGCCTCGGTTGCCGCTGGCCGATCTACGACGATCGCAAGGGGGAGTGGGATTGGTTCTGTCGGCAGCACTCGCCGACAGGCATCCGGTGCAGCAACGTCGCGGTGCTCAAGACGCGGTGCCCGCGCGTGGCGGCGTGGGCGGAACGACAAGAAGCGTGGGCGGCGGATCGGGAGAGGTCTGTATGAGAGTTCTCCTCGTCGATGTGGACTCCAAGATCCCAAATCTCGCCTTGATGAAGGTGAGCGCGTATCATAAGGCGCGGGGCGACGAGGTCAGGCTCTCTATCGAGTCCCCGGATAAGGTCGTCGCGTCGGTCGTATTCTCACAGAACCGATGGAAAGCGGATGGCCTCCGGTTCATGTTCCCCGATGCAGAGATCGTCGCCGGGGGGTCAGGGTATGATCTCACAACAGTCCTCCCGGCCGAGATTGAGCGGCTGAAACCAGATTACGACCTATACCCCGACATCGAGTACTCTCTCGGATTCACCACACGCGGCTGCATCCGGCGGTGCCCGTTCTGCATCGTCCCGATGAAAGAGGGGCGGTTCCGTCGGGCGCAGCATATCCGCGAGTGGCACGATGAGAGGTTCGGCGCTGTCGTCTGCCTCGATAACAATGTCTACGCGGATAAGGCGTGGTTTTTCGAGAATACGGACTTTGTGCTGGAGCAAGGGCTCCAGTACAACGCGGTGCAGGGGATGGACATCAGGATCCTTGATGAGGAGATCGCCGGGCGGCTCGCAGACCTCAAGTGGTCGGGGCAGATGCACTTCGCCTTTGACTCTATCCAAGATGAGGGGGCGGTGCGAAAGGGCATCCAGATGCTTCAGGATGCCGGGATCCGGACCCGGCACGACGTGAGTATCTACGTCCTCGTCGGGTTCGATTCAACTCCCGAAGAGGATCTCCGACGGTGCGAGATTCTGAAGGAGATCAGGGCGACACCGTTCATTATGCAGTACAAGCGCACCACTTGGACAAAGCACCTCGCCCGCCTCAACAGACCTCAAATCTTCTGGTCTACAGGGTCGCTTGAATCCTTACGGCAGGCGATCGAGACGAGCACAATACACGAGGCGATACTGTGACTGACATAGTTCTCGCGGTGCCCGCAGAGGGCGCCGCATCATTTCAGCGAGCGCAAGAGCGGGTGAGCGAGGAGACAGCTGCGCGGGTGCGCGAGTGGCCGGCGGTGACGCTGATCCTCGACGGCATCGCGTATATCCCGATCCGGACGGACGGGCTGCCGCCGAAGGTGCGCGAGACTGCGGACGGGGTCAGGATGCTGATCGACGGCGGGCAGGCGGGCCAGTGGCCCCCGGAGATCGTGGCGGCGTTCCGCGAGCGGCGGTTCGTGCGAGCGTCGGGGCGCGTGGTCGGGGAGTTTTGGGATGCGGTTTCTTGTATAGCATCATGCAGTTTATCGAGGGAAAACGATGAGAAACAGAGCGAGGCGCCCGCGATGGCGCAGGAGCGTATGGAGAGATTGGCGGTCGAGGACGTTTGCCCGGCACACGATCCGGTGCCTGACGACGCACCTGTGGCTGCGGAGCCTAATCCGCAAGAGGGTCCCTGCGAAGAGGGGTTAGCCCCACTCCGCCTGCAGCATGTGGACGGGTGGACCTGGAGCCATGTGATCTCCGAGATCCGGCGGTGGGCGAAGCACTACCCCGACCCGATCCCGGACGACAACACGCTCACG